>NZ_JBVJIA010000019.1:0-19959 GCF_055586505.1 Streptosporangium sp. NPDC050148
TGGCGCCCACGTGGTCGGCGGTGGCCGCGATGGAGCGGATCATGTGCTCCATGTCGGCGCCGCTGGCCAGGAAGGAGTCGACGTCGCCGTCGGAGGGGTCGTAGTAGGCGTGCAGCGAGATGTAGTCGACCATCTCGTACGTCGCCTCCAACACCTCCGCCTCCCAGGCGCCGAACGTCGGCATGGTGCTGTTGGAGCTGCCGCAGGCCACCAGCGACAGGTCCTCGTCGAAGCGCTTGAGGGCCCGCGCGGTCTCGGCGGCGAGCCGCCCGTACTCGGCGGCGGTCTTGTGGCCCATCTGCCACGGGCCGTCCAGCTCGTTGCCCAGGCACCACAGCCGCACGTCGTGCGGCTTGTCCACGCCGTGCGCGCGGCGCAGGTCCGACAGGCGCGTGCCACCGGGGTAGTTGCTGTACTCGACGAGCTCCAGCGCCTCGGCGACGCCCCTGGTGCCGAGGTTGAGCGCCATCATCGGCTCGACCCCGGCCCTGGCGGCCCACGTCATGAACTCGTTGAGCCCGAAGGCGTTGCCCTCCAGGCTGCGCCAGGCCATGTCCAGCCGCGCCGGACGCTCCTCGACCGGGCCGACGCCGTCCTCCCAGCGGTAGTTGGAGACGAAGTTACCCCCGGGGTAGCGCACCACCGTGACACCGAGCTCGCGGGTCAGTTCCAGCACGTCGGTGCGGAAGCCGTCGGCGTCGGCCAGGGGATGTCCGGGCTCGAAGACGCCGGTGTAGACGCAGCGTCCCATGTGCTCCACGAAGGAGCCGAAGAGCCGGGGTTCGACCGGGGCGATCCGGAAGGAGGGGTCCAGGGGGAGGCGGGCGGTAGACGCCACGGCACGACCTCTCTGTTAACGCGATATTTCGTAGTAGGAGGTTTCTACAACGTTGTTTCAACGTTGTACACGGGCATTTCGAAAGTCGATACCGGGGCGTTACGATCGTCGGGACCGGATCCCGTACGGCCCAAGAGCGCCGGGCCGGGCGGTGGCGACCGCGGCGGGAATGGGGGAGCGGGTGGGAGGGAGCCTGCGCGACATCGCGCGTCTGGCAGGGGTGTCGGTGAAGACCGTCTCCAACGTCGTCAACGGGTACGCCCACGTCTCGCCCGCGACCCGGGCCAAGGTGGAGGAGGCGCTCTCCCGGCTGGACTACCGGCCCAACCTGTCGGCGAGGAACCTGCGCCAGGGACGCACCGGCGTGGTCGCCCTGGCGCTGCCCGAGCTCGACGCCCCCTACTTCGCGGAGCTGTCCAGGTTCGTCATCGACGCCGCGGCCGAGCTGAGGTGGCTGGTGGTCATCGAGCAGACCGACGGCATCCTGGAGCGGGAACGGCGCATCCTCGACGGCGTCCGCGACCACCGGGTGGACGGGGTGATCCTCAGCCCGATCGCGATCGGCGCCGACGAGCTGGCCGCGCGCACCGACGCCACCGCGCTCGTGCTGCTGGGCGAGCGGATCCACGACGGCCCGGCCGACCACGTGGCCATCGACAACGTACGGGCGGCGCGCGACGTCACCGAGCACCTGATCGGGCTCGGCCGCACCCGCATCGCCGCGCTGGGCGCCGAGGACAACGCCGCCAGCGGCACCGCCCCGCTCCGCCTGGCCGGGTACCGCGAGGCCATGGCCGCCCGCGGGCTGCCCGAGACGGTCGCCACGGTCGAGCGCTACCGCAGGGACCAGGGGGCGGCGGCGATGGCCGGGCTGCTGGAGCGCGCCGAACCGCCCGACGCGGTGTTCTGCTTCAACGACCTGCTGGCGCTGGGCGCCCTGCGCACCCTGCTGTCGTACGGGCTGCGGGTGCCCGAGGAGGTCGCGCTGGCCGGCTTCGACGACATCGAGGACGGCCGGTTCAGCACCCCGACCCTGACCACGGTCGCCCCCGACAAGGCCGAGCTGGCCCGGATCGCGGTCGACCTGCTCAAGCAGCGGATCGAGGGCCCGGCCGACCACCCCCCGAAGGAGGTCGGCGCGGGCTACCGGCTGGTGGCCAGGGAGAGCACCCTCGGCCGGTCACCCGCGCGACCGCGTCCGGCGGGTCCCGGCCGGTGACCGGCGCCCCGATGACCTGTGACCTGTGACCTGTGACCGGTGCCCCGGCGCTCCGGTGACCGGTGCGCCGGGGGCGGGGTCAGACGTCGCGGGCCTTGAGGCCCTCCTGGGCCGGGTCGACGCCCCAGGAGATGATCCTGCGCGGGTGGATGCGGATGACCTCGCGGCTGAGGTAGGGGAAGGGGGGCTCGTGGTCCTCGATGGCCTCGGCCTCGCCGCGGATCTCCACGCCCCGCACCCGCCAGGGGTCGGTGGAGGCCAGGTCGTCCACCACGAAGGCCACCCGCGGGTTCGTCCGGACGTTGCGGAACTTCCTGGTGGTCCCCATCGCGCGGCCGTAGATGTCGACGGTGCCGGTCTCGGGGTCGATGTGGAAGCCGGTCGGGCTGTTCTGCAGCCCCCCGGCGGAGTCGGTCGTGGCCAGCCGGCCCAGGTGCCGGTCCTTGAGATAGGCGAGCTCCGCCTCCGTGAATATCATGTCCCCACTCTGTAACCTCAATTTATGTTGAGGTCAAGTTAGACTGGCGCATGCCCAACACTCCGGAGATGACCGTCGGCCAGCTCTCCGCCCGCAGCGGGGTGGCCGTCTCGGCCCTGCACTTCTACGAGGCCAAGGGGCTCATCCGCAGCCGCCGCACCGCCGGCAACCAGCGCCGGTTCCCGCGCGACACCCTGCGCAGGATCGCCTTCATCCGCGTCTCCCAGCGCGTCGGCATCCCGCTCAGGACGATCCAGGAGGCGCTCGCCGCCCTTCCCGACGGCCGCACCCCCACCAGGGAGGACTGGGAGCGGCTCTCCGCCGTCTGGCAGGACGAGCTGGACGGGCGCATCAGGCAGCTCGAACGGCTCCGGCACGGGCTGACCGACTGCATCGCCTGTGGCTGCCTGTCGCTGGACCGCTGCGCGCTGGCCAACCCCGACGACGTGGCCGCCGCGCGGGGTCCCGGCTCGCGCCTGATGGTCGCCCCGCGCCGGGAATGCGCTCCCACCTGCGCGGTGGACTGACGCCCGAGGCCGTCCCGGAGCCCGTCCCCGACGCCCCGGAACGGCGGCACGGGGGCGGGTTTTTTAGTTGTCCATCCAAACTATTGACGCCCCGGGGTCCCGCGTGTGAACCTCTGGGCGTTCATGCACGCGCATCATGGGCGGTCGACGGTCAGGGTCCCGTCACCTGATCGTGCATGGCGGTTTGTCCGTTGCATTGCGAAGGGAAGCCGTACATGCGAAGAAGGCTGTTCAGCGCGCTCGCCGCCGTGGCGATGGCGTGTGCCACGGTGGGCGCGGCCGGCGCGGGGGCGGGTGCCTCGGCGTCCGCGGCCGGGGCCGGAACCGTGTCCGGCCCCGCGGCCCGCTCCGTGGCCGCCGCCGAGCCGTACGAGTGGAAGAACGTGAGGATCGACGGCGGCGGGTTCGTGCCGGGGATCGTGTTCAACCAGAAGGAGAAGAACCTCGTCTACGCCCGCACCGACATCGGCGGCGCGTACCGCTGGGAGCAGGCGAGCAAGAGCTGGACCCCGCTGCTCGACTGGGTGGGCTGGGACAGGTGGGGCTACAACGGGGTGGTCAGCCTGGCCACCGACCCGGTGGAGACGAACCGCGTCTACGTCGCCGCCGGCATGTACACCAACAGCTGGGACCCCAACAACGGGGCCATCCTGCGCTCCGCCGACAAGGGCGCCACCTGGCAGGTCACGACGCTGCCGTTCAAGCTCGGCGGCAACATGCCCGGCCGCGGGATGGGCGAGCGGCTGGCCGTCGACCCCAACAGGAACAGCGTCGTCTACTTCGGCGCGCCCGAGGGCAACGGCCTGTGGCGCAGCACCGACAAGGGCGTGACCTGGGCCAAGGTGGCGAGCTTCCCCAACGCGGGCAACCACGCCGACAACCCCTCCGACCCCAACGGCTACACCAGCCACCGTCCGGGCGTGGTCTGGGTGACGTTCGACCCGAGCTCGGCGACCGCGGGCAACACCACGCAGCGGATCTACGTCGGCGTCGCCGACAAGGAGAACACCGTCTACACCTCCGCCGACGGCGGGACCACCTGGAGCCGGGTGGCCGGGCAGCCCACCGGCTACATCGCGCACAAGGGCGTGCTCGACCACGTCAACCACACGCTCTACATCGCGACCAGTGACACCTCCGGCCCCTACGACGGCGCCAAGGGCGACGTGTGGAAGCTGAACACGACCACCGGCGCGTGGACCCAGATCAGCCCGGTCCCCTCCAGCTCGTCCGAGGCGTACTACGGCTACAGCGGCCTCACGATCGACCGGCAGAACCCCGGCACGATCATGGTCGCCACCCAGATCTCCTGGTGGCCGGACGTGATCTTCTTCAGGTCCACCGACTCCGGTGCGACCTGGACCCGCGTCTGGGACTTCACCTCCTACCCCAACCGCAGCTTCCGCTACACCATGGACGTCTCCTCCTCGCCGTGGCTGACCTTCGGGACCAACCCGCAGCTGCCCGAGACGACGCCCAAGCTCGGCTGGATGACCGAGTCGCTGGAGATCGACCCGTTCGACGGCAACCGGATGATGTACGGCACCGGCGCCACGCTGTACGGCACCGAGGACCTCAAGAAGTGGGACACCGGCGGCCAGTTCACCATCAAGCCCATGGTCAAGGGGCTGGAGGAGACCGCCGTCCTCGACCTGATCAGCCCGCCGTCCGGGCCCCCGCTGGTCAGCGCCCTGGGTGACATCGGCGGCTTCCGGCACACGAACCTCGACGCCGTGCCCCCGATGATGTTCACCTCCCCGATCTTCACCTCCACCACCAGCCTCGACTACGCCGAGACCAACCCGGCCGTCATGGTCCGCGCGGGCAACTTCACCGACGCCGACCGGCCGAACGACAGCCACGCCGCGTTCTCCACCGACGGCGGCGCCAACTGGTTCCAGGGGAGCGAGCCGGCCGGGATCAACGAGGGCGGCACGATCGCCGCCGCGGCCGACGGCTCCCGGTTCGTCTGGGCGCCCAAGGGTGTGGGCGTGCATTACTCGGTCGGCTACGGAAACTCCTGGACCGCCTCCACCGGGCTGCCGACCGGCGCCGTGGTCGAGTCCGACCGGGTGAACCCGAGCACGTTCTACGGCTTCAGCGCCGGGAAGTTCTACGTCAGCGTCAACGGCGGCGCCTCGTTCACGGCCACCGCCGCGACCGGGCTGCCCGCCGAGGGCAACGTCAAGTTCAAGGCCGTACCCGGCCGCGAGGGCGACATCTGGCTGACCGGGCCCGCCAACGACACCGGCGCCGCCGCGGGCATCTGGCACTCCACCGACGGCGGCGCGTCGTTCACCAAGCTGCCCGGCGTCACGAGCGCGGTCAACATCGGCTTCGGCAAGGCCGCGCCCGGCAAGAGCTACCAGGCGCTGTACACGCTCGCCACCGTCGGCGGCGTCACCGGCGTGTTCCGCTCCGACGACACCGGCGCGAGCTGGGTCAGGATCAACGACGACAAGCACCAGTACGGCAACGCGGGCGAGGCCCTCACCGGCGACCCGCGCGTCTACGGCCGCGTCTACCTCGGCACCAACGGCCGCGGCATCCTGTACGCCGACAACGACGGGACCGTCCCTCCCGACGACACCGTGCCGCCGACCCGGCCGGGTACGCCGGTGGCGTCGGCGGTCACCTCCTCGGGGGCGACGCTGACGTGGGCGGCCTCGACGGACGCGGGCGGGGTGAGCGGGTACGACGTCTACCGTGAGGCGGGTGCGACGGACGTGAAGGTGGCCACGGCCTCCTCGGCGTCGCACGTGCTGACCGGGTTGAGCGCGGACACCTCGTACACGTTCTACGTGATCGCCCGTGACGCCGCGGGCAACGGCTCCACCGCCTCGGCGCCGGTCACCTTCAAGACCGCGGCCGGACAGGGCGGGGGCGGCTGCACCGCGACCTACAAGGTCGCGAACTCCTGGCCGGGCGGGTTCCAGGGCGAGGTGACGGTGAAGAACACCGGAACCTCGGCGACCACCGGCTGGACCGTCACCTGGTCGTTCCCGAACGGCCAGACGATCAGCCAGCTCTGGAGCGGCGTCCACACCCAGACCGGTGCCGCCGTCACGGTGAGGAACACGAACTGGAACGGCGCCCTGGGCGCCGGGGCGTCCACCGTGTTCGGCTTCGGCGCGAGCTGGACCGGCACCAACGGCGTCCCGTCCACCGTCACCTGCACCGTCTCCTGACGACCACTTCCTGGCCGTCCCCGCGGGGACGGCCAGGAGGAAGACCCGCCGGTGTGACCGGCCGCCGAGGCCGGGGGGTCCCGGCGGCCCGTCATCGGCCTCCCGGCCCGGAGTGAGAACCACGACGGGCCGGGAGCGCGCACGGCCCCGGCCGAGCCCTGAACGGGCCCGGCCGGGGCCGTCCTGGTCGCGGCACTCCCTCGCGCGGGTGACACGGGACGGACCGGCGGGACGGCCGTCGCGGCCCCATTGCGGGTCCGGGCTCGGTCTTATGGCCGGTACGGGTCCGTCTTCAGGATGAGATCCGCCCTCCGCGGAGGCCCGGCCGCCCGGCAGACCCTATTGTGGAAGAAACCGACAGTCCGGGGGAGAGCATGGCGATCTCAGATGGGGTGCGCGGACCTCGGGACGCGGCAGAGGGCTCGCCGAACCCGCCGGGCCCGCCGCGGCCCGGCGACGTCAACGGCACCGGCGCCACCGGTGACCCTGGTGCCCCCGGTGAGACCGGTGCCCCCAGGGCCCGGCGATCCGGCCTGCACGGCAGGCTCGACGACATCAGGTCCACCCGCACCGGCCGTCTCACCCTGAAGATCGTCGTCGGTGTGGTCGGCGCGGTGCTGGTCATCGGCGGCCTCATCATGGTGCCCTTCCCCGGCCCCGGCTGGCTGGTCGTCTTCGCGGGGCTGGCCGTGCTGGCCACCGAGTTCCACTGGGCCCACCGGCTGCTGGAGTTCGGCAAGCGGACCCTGTCGGCCTGGACGGCCTGGCTCGGCCGCCGGGGCTGGACCGTCAAGATCCTGGTCGTCCTGGCCGCCGCGGTCACCGCCGGAGCCATCGTCTACTTCGGCCTCAAGCTCAGCTTCGGCCTCGACCTGGTCGTCGAGGCGCAGAAGCTCCTCCTCCGCTAGACCGGCCCGCGCGCCTCACCGGGACCCGGCCCCCACGAGTTTTACCCGGTGGAGTACGGCTCGTTATCTTTCCCGGATGTGACTCTCCGTAGTGTCTCCACGTCCGATCCGCAGGGACGGATCGGCAGAGACGATTAAGGAGAGTGACGTTCTATGCGCGCCCTGTCCTCGATGCTGGTCCTCGCGGCCGCCGGAGCCGCCATCCTGACCGGCACCCCCGCCCACGCCGACGACGTCAACCTGGCCGCGAGGGTGCAGCCGGGCGAGGAGGTCTTCCTCACGCCCGAGCTCGTCCCCGCGGCCCAGTACAACGGGAACGTCCTGATCAAGCTCGACAACAACAGCGTCCCCGTCAAGATCAAGATCGGTAACTGCCGTGGCCGGTACATCGGCACGCTGCCGATCGCCGCCAACGACCACGCCGCGTACGTGGCCGCCAGCACCACCCCGCCCGCGCAGTGCATCCGCTACCGCGTGAAGAACATGGGCAACACCCCGGCCGCCATCACGGGCACCGGTTACTTCTAGACACCGGTGACGTCGAGGGGGGTCGCGAGGCACGCGGCCCCCCTTCCGGCGTTCACGCGACGCCCCGGCCGCACCCGCACCCGGGGCGTCCCGGATGCGGCCCGGGGTCAGGGGCGCCCGCGGCCCTCGATCAGCACGGCCACCCCGTCCAGGATGCGCTCCAGGCCGAAGGAGAGGGCGTGGGCGGGGTCGGTGATCGCCTGGTGGGCCTCGCCGGCCGCCTGCCCGACGCGGGAGGCGACCGGGAAGCGGCCGGCGTCCACGAGCCGTTCGAGCAGCGGGGCGTTGGACAGCCACCACTCGGCGTCGTCCATCCCGCTCTCCTGCTGGACGCGCAGCTGGTCGGCCCTGGACCTGGCGGTGCTCTCGACGTGGGAGAGGACCAGGCTGAGGACCGAGTCCATCTCGACGTCCGACAGTCCCCAGCCCTCCAGGGGACGCAGCTCGGCCTCGTACTTGAGCGTGGCGTTCGGCCCGAGCGTGGAGCGCGGGTCGCGGGCCTGGAGCATCCACGGGTTGCGCCGGTAGAGGTCCCAGTTGCGGGCGGCGATGAACTCCAGCGCGCCGCGCCACCCGCCGGGCTGCCGCGACGGCGCGTCCACGTCGGCGTACAGCTCCCCGTACGTGGCGTCGATCATCAGGTCGACCAGCTCGCCCTTGCCCGGCACGTGGGTGTAGAGGGACATGGTCCCCACCTCCAGCCGTTCGGCGACGTGGCGCATGGAGACCGCGTCGAGCCCCTCGGCGTTGGCCAGCTCGACGGCCGCCAGGACGATCGAGCGCACCGTCAGCCCGGAACGCCCCGGTTTGCTGTGCGAGCCCCACAGGAGGGCAAGGCTGCGGGCCGGGTCGGCGTCGGAAGCTTTCTTCGCACTCACGGGATCGGTCTCCAGATTCTCGGCGTCAGGACCACCGTAACGGAGCCGTACGCTGTACCGTACTCAATACGGCAAAGGTGTGCGGGCCGGCGGGTCCTCCTGCCGGGCCGGCACGAAAGGACGGGTGAGAACGGGTGAGACGACAGGACGCCAGGGCCGGGTCCGCGATCGTCGCGGACGGCCTGCGCAAGGGGTACGCGGGCGCCCCGCCGGGCACGGGGCTCAACGGCTTCGACCTGGAGGTCGCGGCCGGGACGGTCTGCGGGCTGCTCGGCCCCAACGGGGCGGGCAAGACGACCGCCGTCAGGATCCTGGCCACGCTGCTGCGACCCGACGGGGGCCGGGCGAGCGTGGCCGGGTTCGACGTCCGGACCGACGCCCGGCGGGTCCGCGAGCGGATCGGGCTGGTCGGCCAGTACGCCGCGGTCGACGAGATCCTCAGCGGGCGGCAGAACCTGGAGATGTTCGGCAGGCTGAACCACCTCTCCGCCGCGCAGGCGCGCAGACGGGCCGGTGAGCTGCTGGAACGCTTCTCGCTGGCCGACGCGGGCCCCCGGTCGGTCGGCGGCTACTCCGGCGGCATGCGCAGGAGGCTCGACCTGGCGGTGAGCCTCATCGTGGCGCCGCCGGTGCTGTTCGTGGACGAGCCCACCACCGGCCTCGACCCGGCCGCGCGCAGGCAGGTGTGGGCGGCCGTGCGCGACCTGGTCGACGCGGGCACGACCGTGCTGCTCACCACCCAGTACCTGGAGGAGGCGGACCGGCTGGCCGACCGGATCGTGATGCTCGGGGCCGGCAGGGTCGTCGCCGAGGGCACCCCCGAGGAGCTGAAGTCCGCCCTCGGCGGCGACTGGCTGGACGTCGTCCTGGCCGACGCCGGGGACGCGGAGACCACCCGGGCCCTCGCGGCGCGGGTCGCGTCCGGCGAGGTCCTGGTGGACGCCGGCGCCTGCCGGGTCAGCGTCCCGGTCTCCGAGCGCACCCGGGCGCTCGTCACGCTGGTCACCGCGCTCGGCGACGCCGGGGTCGAGCCCGTGGACGTCACGCTGCGCCGCCCCACCCTGGACGAGGTGTTCCTGCACCTGACGGGCGACGACCCCCGGCCGGTGGCCGCGGGCGTCCCGGCCCCCGGTACGGAGGTGCCCGCATGAGCGTCACGACCCCCGCCCCCTCCGCCGTCTCCGCCGTGTCCCCGGCGACCCGTGCGGCCCGGGTGTTCACCGACTCCTGGACGATCGCCCTGCGCGACCTGAGGCACTGGGTCCGCAGACCGGGCCCGGTCGTGCTGGGCTGGTTCTTCCCGGTGCTGATGGTGCTGATGTTCGGCGGCCTGTTCGGCGGCGCCATCGGCGCTCCCTCCGGCGGCCCCGGCGGCTCAGGCGCGGGTGACTACATCGACTTCCTCGTCCCCGGCATGTTCGCGATGACGATGCTGTTCGGCCTGGAGACCACGATGACGGCGGTCACCACCGACGCGGCCAGGGGGGTGACCGACCGGTTCCGTTCCATGCCGATGAACTCCTCCGTGGTCGTCATGGGCCGCGGGATCGCCGACATGCTCGACTCGGCCGTCGGGCTGGCCGTCATGTTCGCCACCGGGCTGCTGCTCGGCTGGCGCGGCGACGGCGGCCCGGCCGCCGCGCTGGCCGCGGTGGGCCTGCTCCTGCTGCTGCGTTTCGCCGTGCTCTGGGTGGGGATCTTCATCGGCCTCGTCGCGGGCGGGCCGGAGGCGGTGGCGTCCGTGCAGATCCTCATCTGGCCGGTCGGCTTCCTGTCCAGCGTGTTCGTCGATCCGGCGACCATGCCCTCCTGGCTCGGCGCGGTCGCCGAGTGGAACCCGCTCTCGGCGACCGCGACCGCCGTCAGGCGGCTCTTCGGCGACCCCGGCTGGGCCGGGGAGTCCTGGGTGGCGCAGCACGCGACGCTGATGGCGGTGCTCTGGCCGCTGCTGCTGATCGCCGTGTTCCTGCCGCTCTCGGCCCGTACGTTCCGCAGGCTCGGCGACTGAGGCGACGTCCCGCCCGGGTTCTCCGGTGTCCCGTCCGGCCGGGACGGGCCGGGTGGGGTGTCGCGGTGACCGATCACACCGGCCGCCGCCGGAGGGACGCCCGGTGTTTTACATCGTGGTGACGGGATCCGTCGCGCCCTGTAACCGAGGGTAGTGAGCCTGGGAGGCATGAGTGAGACGGAACGGGAACGATCCGCCTCGGGGTGGACGCTCAACAGGGAACTGCTCAACGTCGGCGCGATCATCGTCGCCGCCGGTATCGCCCATCTGGCGATGGGCCTGATAGGACACGAGAAGTACGGGCCGTTCATGCTCCTGCTGCTCGGCGGGGTGCTCGTCACGACGGCTCTCGGTCACCGCTTCTACGAACATCGGCGCCACCGCGTCCCCGCGGGCGTGGAGTGCCTCAGGTGCGGCACGCCGGTCGGGGACCCCTGACCGGCGGAACGCGGACCCTGCGGCCTTCCGGTATTCCTCGCCCCGGAAGGCCGCTTCCACACCTCTTCTAACCCTTTCGTTCTAGATCGCGATCATGAGCGGTTTCCGACTTAGGATGCCGCCGTGTCCGTGACTCCTGGTATCCGCCGCCTGCTCGGTCCTCTCGTCGTCCTGGCCCTGCCGGTCGTGCCGCTCCCGGCGGCCGCGCACGCCGCCGGGCCCGTCACCGGACCCGCCGCCGGGATCTCCACGGCGGCCTCCCCGGTGTCCTCCGTGGCGTCCCCGAGGGTGTCCCCGGCGGCGTCCTGGCGGGCCGCCGACATCGTGCTGCCCGGCACCCGGGTCACCCTGCGGGAGCAGGCCACCGACCCGCTCAGGGTGACCTCCTACTCCTCGGGCACGAAGACCTACCTGCGCCGGGGGGACGGGTTCACCCGGCAGGGCGCCTACCAGGAGGTCACGGTCGCGCCCAAGGGCGGCAAGGCCATCGCGGTGCCCACCTCCTACCGGAACGGCCACGACTCGGTCGTCCTGCTCGACCTGGCGACCTCCAAGGCCACCACGATCCGTACGGTCAGGAAGCCGCTCGTCGCGCACTACGCGCACTGGAGCCGCGACGGCCGCAAGGCGGTGCTGACCGTCCAGCGCAAGAGCGGCTCGGCATGGGTGACCTCGGGCTTCGTGATCGTCGACGCCTCCGCGAGGACCGCGAAACCGGCGATCGTGGCCCAGGTCGACGGGTCGGCGCGGTTCCGCTGGAGCTCCGACGGCTCCGACGTGATGGCCGAGTACCGGGGCGGCACCCGCTTCTACGGCCAGGACGGAGCGGTCCGCCGCACCCTGGTCAAGACCGGCAGGCCCGCGGGAGGGGAGGACGCCTTCACCCCCTCCGGCCGGGGCCTGATGACCTGGTGCCCGTCCACCTACACCGAGCACGTCTGCGTCTGGGACCGCGCCTCGGGCAGGCTCGCCGCCAAGGTGCCCGGCATCCGGCCCAAGGCCCTGTGGGGGTGGTGGGACGAGAAGCACTTCATCGCCGTCATCCCCTCCGGGGGGCACTACCAGGTGGTGCTGTCCACGCTCAAGGGCAGGACCACGCGGGTGCTGGCCGCGTTCGCCGCCGGCGACTGGGACGCCAGGATCTACCTCGGCTACACCCGCCGCTGACCCCGCCTCCCTGCCCTGCCTCGGCCGGGACCGGGAACCGGACGCGCGGCCCGGACCGGACGCGTGACCCGGACCGGTAGCCGGACGCGCGGGAGGGAGCGGGACAGGCGACGACGGGCCCGGCCGGGCGGCGCGGGTCTCAGGGCGCGGTGGCCCTCACAGGTACAGGCCGGTTCCGTTGTCGGTCTGGGGGGTGGCGATGGCGTGCAGGTCACGCTCGCGCATGACCAGGTAGACCTGGCCGTGCACCTCGACCTCGTACTGGTCCTCGGGGTTGAACAGGACCTTGTCGCCGACCTTGACCGCGCGGACGTTCTGGCCCGCACCGCAGACCTCTCCCCAGACCAGGCGGTTGGCCATCTTCACCGTCGCCGGGATGACGATGCCCGCCGTGCTGCGCCGTTCCTCGGACTCCTGCTCGACCTTGACCATCACGCGGTCGTGGAGCATCTGGATCTCGAACTTGGGGTCACCCACGGAATGCAGTTTATGGGAACACCGGAGTCGTACCGGCTCGTCCGCGTGACAGTGGTGTGAAAACGGTGGAAGGGGAACGGCGCCTCCCGCCGGGCCGCGACGGCGATCCTCCCGGCGTTACCGCTTGAGCGGCGCCGTGGCGGCCATGCCGGACGCCGTGGCCGTGACCGGCGTGGCGGACGCGGTGGCCCGGCGGCGGGTCTCGGGGACGATCAGCGGGGTCCCGCTCTGCGGGTCGTCGATGATCTCGCAGCGCAGGTCGAAGACCTCCCGTACCAGGTCGGCCGTGACGATGGAGGAGGGGTCGCCCTCCGCGACGATCCGGCCGTCGCGCATCACGATCAGGTGGGTGGCGTAGCGGCAGGCCTGGTTCAGGTCGTGCAGGACGGCCACCAGGGTCCTGCCCTGCTCGTGCAGGTCGGCGCAGAGGTCGAGCACCTCGATCTGGTGGGCGATGTCCAGGAACGTGGTCGGCTCGTCCAGCAGCAGGATCGGGGTCTCCTGGGCCAGCGCCATGGCCAGCCAGACGCGCTGGCGCTGGCCGCCGGACAACTCGTCCACGCAGCGGTCGGCCAGCTCGGTCACGTCGGTCGACCTCATGGCCGAGGCCACCGCGACCTCGTCCTCGCGTGACCACTGGCGCATCATCCGCTGGTGCGGGTAGCGTCCCCGGCCCACCAGGTCGGCGACCGTGATGCCGTCGGGCACGATCGAGCTCTGCGGCAGCAGGCCCAGCCGGCGCGCCACCTCCTTGGAGGGCAGCGAGGTGATCACGTTCCCGTCCAGGTGGACCGCGCCCGCACGCGGCTTGAGCATGCGGGCCAGGGCGCGCAGCATCGTGGACTTGCCGCACGCGTTGGGGCCGATGATCACCGTGAACGACCCGTCGGGGATGGTGACGTCCAGATCGGTCGCGACCACGCGCTTGTCGTAGGAGAGCGTCAGCCCGGTGCCGTACAGTCTCAACGTCGTTCCCTCCTGAGCAGAAACACCAGGTACACACCGCCGATGGCGGCGGTCATGATTCCCACCGGCAACTGGACCGGTGCGAAGAGGCGCTGGGCGGCCAGGTCCGCGCCGACCAGCAGCGTGGCGCCGGCCAGCGCCGACAGCGGCAGGGTGATGCCGGGGGAGCGGGAGATCCGGTGGGCGAGCTGCGGCGCGGCCAGCGCCACGAAGGCCACCGGCCCGGCGGCGGCGGTGGCGAGCCCGCAGAGCAGCACCCCGGTGCCGATGGCCACCGCGCGGACCGGCTCCACCCGGATGCCCACGGCCCTGGCCGCGTCGTCGCCCATCTCCATCATCCGCAGCGGGCGCGACAGCCAGGCGCAGACGGGCAGCAGCACGGCCAGCGCGCACGCGACCGGGATCGCGTGCTCCCATCCGCGCCCGCTCAGGCTGCCGGTGATCCAGGCCCCGGCGGTGGCGGCGTCGTTGATGTCGGCACGGGTGAGCATGTACCAGTCGGCCGAGAGCAGCAGCGCGCCGATCCCGATGCCGACCAGGATCAGCCGGTGGCCCTGCACCCCGCGCCGGAAGGCCAGGCCGTAGACCACGATCGCGCAGATGACGCATCCGGCCAGCGAAGCCCCGGCGATCTGCCAGGCGCTGCCGCCGAGGATGACGGCGGTGATGCCCCCGGTGGCGGCGCCGGCGGTGAAGCCGATGAAGTCGGGGCTGCCGAGCGGGTTGCGGGTGAGGCTCTGGAAGATCGCCCCGCTCAGCCCGAACGCGGCGCCGACCAGCAGCCCGGTCACGACCCTCGGCGCCCGCAGCCGGTTCACGATGAGCTCGGCGACCGGCGGCCCGTCGCCGAACAGCGCGGCCAGGATGTCGGGGATCGGGACCGTGAACTCGCCGGTGGACAGGGCGACCAGGCCGACGGCCAGGCCCACGGCGATGATCGCGAACCCCGCGCCGAGGCCGCGCGGGGAGAGCCGCAGGGACCAGGAGCGCAGCCGCAGGACCGGCGGTCGCGGCCCGCCGGACCGGAGCGCGCGGGACGTCCCGGGGGACCCCTCGGTGGACGTCGTGGAGGGCGTCGTGGAGGGCAGGGTCGGGGGAGAGGCGGTCATAGGGCGGCGAGCCTCCGGCGGCGGGCGAGCAGGATGAACACCGGGGCGCCGACGACCGCGCACATGATGCCCACCTGCACCTCGCCCGGGGCGGCGATCACCCGGCCGAGGACGTCGGAGCCGAGCAGCACCAGGGGCGCGAGCACGACGGTGTAGGGCAGCACCCAGCGCTGGTCGGGGCCGGTGAAGGCGCGTACCGCGTGCGGCACGGCGAGCCCGATGAACCACATCGGACCGGCCGCGGCGGTGGCGGCCCCGCAGAGCAGGGTGATGGCGACCGCGGTCAGCCCGCGGGTGCGGCCCACCCGCACGCCGAGCGCGCGCCCGGCCTCGTCGCCGAGCGCCAGGGCGTTGAGCGGCTTGGCCAGCAGCAGCCCGAGCACCAGCCCGGCCGCGAGGAACGGGGCGAACCGGACCGCCGCGCCGCCGTCGACCCCGGCCAGCGAGCCGGTGAGCCAGAACCGCATCCGGTCGAACGTGGCGTTGTCCATCCGCAGCACGGCCGAGGCCGCCGCGTTGAACACCATGCCCAGGGCGACGCCGGCCAGGGTGAGCCGTACCGGCCCGCCCCCGGTACGCCCGCCGGACCCCAGCGCGTAGACCAGCGTCGCGGCGGCGGCCGCCCCGGCGAACGCGAACCAGACGTAGACGGCCGGGTCGCCCAGGCCGAGCAGCCCGATGGCGATCGTCACGCCCAACATCGCGCCCTGGCTGATGCCGAGCAGGCCGGGGTCGGCGAGCGGGTTGCGGGTGAGGCTCTGCATCAGCGCGCCGGCCAGGCCCAGGGCCGCGCCCACGCCCAGGCCGATCAGCGTCCGCGGCACCCGCAGGCTCCGGACGACCGTGTGGTCGGTGGAGCCGTCGGGCGCGAGCAGCGCGTCCAGCACCGTGGAGAGCGGAACCGAGCGCGACCCCACCGCGATGCTGACCATGGCCATGAGCACCAGCGCCGCCAGGCCGGCCAGCAGCCCGGCGAACAGCACCGGCGAGCGGCGGCCGGGCCGCGAAAGCGGTGCCCCGCCGTCGTGCCCGCCGTCGCGCCCACCGGATCCGGCCGGCTCCCGGGACCCCTCCGTTCCCGGGCCGCCGGGCCCGTCACCCGATCCCCCCGAGCCCCCCGAGCCTCCCGCTCCTGCGGATCCCTCGGCTCCCGAGGATCCCCCGGCTTCCGGGGACCCGCCGTGACCGGGGGATCGTCCGAGGTCACGGGCCGGTGCGACGGTGGACGGGGACGCGGACGAGGTCGCGGACGGGGTCGCGGACGTGGCCGTGTCGGCCGAGCTCATCGGGCCACCCCTCTCGCTCCGTATCGGTAAGGCAAGGCTAATCTAATGAAAAAGTCATTTAGGCAAGCCTATCCTTTGGAGTCACGAATGTCGCTATCTGTCATCCGGCGGCGGGGATTCATGGCCGCCGGGCTCGGCCTGGTGTTCGCCCTGGCAGCGTGCGGAAGCGGAGCCGACACCGCCTCCCCCGCGGCGAGCGGCTCGCCCGCCGCCTCCGGTTCCGCGGCCGCGTCCGGTGCCCGGACGGGTCCGTGGACCTTCACCGACGACCGGGGCAAGAAGCTCGAGGCGCCCGCGCGCCCGTCCCGGGTCGTGGCGCAGGTCGGCGCGGCCGCGGCGCTGTGGGACTTCGGCGTCCGCCCGGTCGCGGTCTTCGGCCCGCACCGGCTGACCGACGGCTCCAAGGACCCCCAGGTCGGCGACGTCGACATCACCAAGGTCGAGTCCATCGGCAACGTGTGGGACGAGTTCAACGTCGAGAAGTACATCTCGCTCCAGCCCGACCTGCTGGTCAGCGGCATGTACGACAAGGCCCTGTGGTACGTGCCCGAGAAGTCCGCCGCCACCATCGAGCAGGTCGCCCCCACCCTCGGCGTCCGGCTGAACGGCAGGTCGGCCCCGGAGATCATCGAGAAGTACGGCGAGGTCGCCGCGTCCCTGGGCGCCGACCTCGGCGCCCCGGCGGTGACCGAGGCCAAGGCCGCCTTCGACGCCGCCGCCACGGCGCTGGCCAGCCCCGCGACCAAGAAGCTGAAGATCATGGCCATCGCCGGAGGCCCGGAGACCATGTGGGTGGTCAACCCCGACGACCACGCGGGCGTGCGCTACCTGCGGGAGCTCGGCCTGGACGTCGTGGTGCCGGACAAGGTGGACGAGGGAGGCTTCTGGGAATCCCTGAGCTGGGAGAACGCCGACAAGTACGAGGCGGACGTGATCCTGGTGGACAACCGCACCCAGTCCATGAAGATCGACGAGATGAAGAGGAAGCCGACCTTCGCCAAGCTGCCCGCGGTCACGGCGAACCAGGTCTACGGCTGGAACTCCGAGGAGCGCTTCAGCTACAAGGGCTTCGCCGACCTGCTGCAGAAGCTCGGCGCCGACCTGTCCAAGGCCAAGGAACTCTGAGGGGAACACCGAAGGAACGCGGGACCGGAATCGCGGGGCATGCCGCGCTGACGCGTACGGGACCGGACGGGCGCGCCGTGTCCGGCCGGGTGCGCGGGGCGGGTCGGAGGAGGTGCCGCCGCGAGGCGGGTCGGACGTAGGTGCCGCGGCGAGGCGGGTCAGACGTAGGTGCCGCGCACCTCGACGATGTCGGCCAGCGGGAACTCCAGGTAGTCGCCCGCCTCCTCGCACCACGCGTCGAGCACGCCGCTGCGCAGCTCGCCGTGGCTGATGGTGGCGGTCAGGCCGTCGGCCAGGGTGATCGCCGCCCGTACCCCGCGGTCGACGACGAACCCGAGCAGGGACTGCTGGGCGGTCGGCAGCCGGGAGGCCATGCGGCCGATGACCGCCCACGTCCTGCCTCCGGGCTGGGCGGCCTCCCCTTCTGCGCCCAGCAGGCGCTGGGCGTGCTCGCGCGGGTCCGGCGGCGGCTCGACCAGCGGGTACGCGGGCTGCTCGAACTCGGCCACCCGCCCCCCGGGCAGCAGGATCAGCCGGCCGTTCTGCGGCTCCTCCACCCGGGCCCGGCGGATGGTGATCTCCCCGGTGTCGGAGATGGGCACCGGCGCGTAACCGTTCTCCCGCAGCGCGGTCAGGGTCTTGTCGGCGGGCACCGAGCTGGCCAGCACGGTCGGGGCCAGCAGCCTCAGGCCCAGCCTGCCCAGCCGCCGGTGCCCGGCGATCTCGGCCAGCAGCGCCGGGTCGGACGCCTGCACGATGCAGGCGACCGAGGTCACCGTCACCTCCCCGTGCCGCCTGGCCACGTCGTGCACCAGGTACTCCAGGGGCTGCGGCACCGTGCCGACCTCGGCGAGGTCGCCCAGCAGGCCCTCGGCGGTGTAGCCGGCGTCCATGGCCCGGCGCACGCTGGCCGGGGTGAACCGCCACACCGAGGCCGCGCCGCGCGACTCGCGCTCGGCGGCCCGGTCGAGCAGCTCGGCCAGCTCGCCGGCCGGCGGCCCGGTCACCACGGCGGTGAGGTCGGCACCGAAGAGCGCGCTGCGCCGCACGCTGGCCAGCGCCCTGACCGAGCACTCGACCAGCATCGGGTCGTTCTCCACCAGCGGGGTGCAGTCGTCGATCTCGTCCCCGGGGAAGGCGTCCAGCCCGGCCAGGGCGCGGCCGAGGTCGGTGATCGTGTCGAGGGCGACCAGCCCGAGCATCCGGGCCTCCTCCAGCACGGCGGGGACGCACTCGGCCAGCAGCGACCGGTCCAGCAGCGGGGCGTGCCAGTGCGCGGACCTGACCAGCCCGGAGCGGTCGGTGCACGCCGTGCTGGCGGGCAGCCGGGCCAGGACGCCGAGCACCGCGCGGCGGGCGCGGGCGACCATGGCCCCGGCCGGGTCGTCACCGAGCACCGTGCCGTACTTGCCGTCGACTTTCCGCAGCGACGAGCGCTCCATCCGCCACCAGGCCGACAGCAGCACCCGCAGCCTGGCCGCGGCGTCGTCCAGCCGCCAGCGGTCGAACTTCTCGGTGGGCACCAGGCCGCCGGCGGGCTCGTCCCAGGCCAGCAGCCGCGCGACCGCGCAGACCTCCAGCAGCAGCCGGGTCTCGTCCTCGTCGCAGCCGGTGTCCTTGGCCACCCGGCGGACCTCGCGCACGCCGACACCGCCCGCCTTGAGCAGCGGCAGCGGGAACTTCGCGGTGTTCTCCAGCATGGCGGCGCAGCGCTCCACCACGTGGGGGGCGGCCAGCGTCATCAGGTGGTCCACCGCCTCGGGGTCCACCGGCATGGTGGCCAGGTCGGGCGCGGCGGGCGTGAACGGGGGGTGGTAGTCGGGCCCGCGCAGCGCGAGCGCGACCTCGCGGGGCATCTCGGCCACGTTCCAGCTCGGGCGGAAGAGGAGCCCGTGGTCGGCGGCCCACTTCTCGGGGGCGCCGGGCACCACGAACCTGCCGCCGTCCACGTCGCGGACCGGGCCGTCCCAGGCGAACTCGTCCAGCAGCCGCCGGGCGCCCTGCGGCGCGCCCTCCAGCAGCGCGGTCACCCGTGCCGGGTCGGAGAGGATCTCGGTGATCCTGGCGACCGTGCGGCGCTTGGGACCGTTCGGCAGGCCGAGGGCCCTGGCCAGCCCGCGCAGCGCGTCGGCGCTGACCGTCCAGGAGTTCAGGTAGTGGGGGAGCGGCTCGCCGAGCCCGCAGGGCGCCGCCCACCACCGGGCGACCCCCTCGGCCACGCGGATGTGTCCCTCGTCGTCCGGCCACGCCAGCGCGTGGTCGAACAACAGGTCGAGCCAGGGCGTCACCTCCGGCTCCGGCGCGCCCAGGAACCGGGCCACCGCGGCCGGGTCGGCCTGCTCGCCGAGCGCCAGTGACGCCTGCGCGACCTCCAGGGAGGGCAGCGGCAGGCCGCGCATGACCTCCATCACCGCGAAACCGTTGCCCAGCCGCTGCGCCAGGGTGTCCAGGCGGCGCGGCCACGGTGGGGCGATGGCGTCCAGCCGGTTGGCCAGAACTCGTGCGAGCCGTTCTTCGTCGAGGGTTTTCAACCAGCCGAGCAGGTGATCGTCCATCTCGCAGCTCTTTCAGGAATCTCGCGCGGGGACTCTCCGTGAGCCATAAACATCCACGGTAATGCAGAGGGCAATCTCTGACGGTGTCTACCGCGCAGAATGCGCCGCGTCATCGTGGTCTCCGTCCGGTTCTGGCCGGTCCCGGGGGGGGCGGGGGGGGGGGGGGGGGGGGCAGGGGAGGGAGGGGGGGGGGGGGAGGGGAGGGGAGGAGACAGCCAAGGAGGTCCGGTTGGGTCCCCAAGAAAGACTCCCGAGGGGCTTGGG
>NZ_JBVJIA010000019.1:19969-166257 GCF_055586505.1 Streptosporangium sp. NPDC050148
CCTTTCCTTTCTTTTGCTTTCTTTCCTTCCCGCCCCCCCCCCCCCCCCGTTGTTGCCCCCCCCCCCCCCCCCCCCCCCCCCCCCCGGCGCCGTCCGAGGGGAAGGGGCGGCGCCGTCCGGGGAGGTCCGGTGGGCCCCGGAGCACGGATCCCGGGGGTCTCGGGGGTCTCGGGGTGCGGGGGTCCTGGCGGGTGCCGGAACGCGGAACGGGGCCGGGGAGGCGGAAGCCGGCCGGGTGCCGTTCCCGGGAAGGAGAGGGCGGCACCCGGCGGGCGGCCGGGGGCGGGACGCCGGCGGTGGCCGGAACCCGACAGGGAGGACGGGGAGGAGAGGCTGCGGTCAGGGGTGGTCGGGGTCGTCGTGGCGTCCGGTCCTCAGGACGGCCCAGACGATCTTTCCGTACGGGGCCAGCGGTGCCCAGCCCCAGCGCAGGCTCAGCGACTCGACGATGTGCAGTCCGAGGCCGCCGATGTCGAGCGCGGAGGGCGTGCGCAGCGAGGGGAAGCCGGCCCCCGGGTCGTTGAGGGTGCAGGCGACCGTCGTGCCCCGGCGGAGCAGGGAGAGCCGGATCGGCTCCCTGGCGCGGGACTCGGCCAGCCGCAGCCCGTGTCGGAAGGCGTTGGTCGCCAGTTCGGAGACGACCAGCTCCATGTTCTCGCTCAGCTCACCCAGGCTCCAGCCGGTGAGGGTGCCCGTCGCGAAGTTTCGGGCGGAGTGGACGGACTCGGCGTGCGGGGGGAGTACGAAGGTGGCGCTGGCCATGACCACGGGAGATCCGGGAAGCAGATCGCGGGCGGAGTCGGGCCACCATCCGGCGGGGGGCCACCAGTCAAGGGTCGTCCAGGACGTGGAGGCTCGGGGGGGCGCGGTTTGGGCGGACTGCACAGCCGTAATCATGGTCCAAACTCCTGTGCAGGTGCAAGAGCGAATGCACGTGCATCAGGCCTGTGCAACCGCTACCGTTACCCATGATTGGGCAAATCCACACGAAAGGGGATCTTGGCCGCGGCCAGGGACTCTCAGGCCGCGAAGTGACACACTGGAGATCAGGAAAGCGAGCGAGGAGCACCACGTGTCCATGGATCCGCCCGGTACCGGTTCCACCGTTCGGCGCATCATGCTCGGCGCGAGCCTGCGCCGGCTGCGTGAGGAGAAGGGGCTCGCCCGTGAGGCGGCCGGATTTCACATCCGCGCCTCGGAGTCCAAGATCAGCCGTATGGAACTCGGCCGTGTCGGCTTCAAGACACGTGACGTGGAAGACCTGCTCACCCTGTACGGCGTACTCGACGACGCGGAACGGCGCGGCCTGCTGGAGATGGTCCGCGAGGCGAACACCCCCGGCTGGTGGCACAAGTACGGCGACCTGTTGCCGCACTGGTTCACCACCTACGTGGGGCTGGAGGAGGCCACGAACATGATCCGCACCTACGAGGTGCAGTTCGTTCCCGGCCTGCTGCAGACGTCGGCCTACGCGCGCACCGTGATGCGGCTGGGCTACCCGGACGTGCCGGAGGCGGAGATCGAGCGTCGTGTGCATATGCGCATGCAGCGGCAGGATCGCCTGACGAAGAAGGACGGCCCCCGGTTGTGGGCGGTCATCGACGAGGCGGCCCTGAGGCGTCCCATCGGAGGCAAGGAGATCATGCGTGAGCAGCTCCAGCACCTGCTGGAAGTGGCCACGCTTCCCAACATCACCCTCCAGGTGATGCCCTTCCGGTTCGGAATGCACGCGGCTGAGGGTGGTGCGTTCAGCATCTTGCGGTTTCCCGAGTCCGACCTGTCGGACGTCGTCTATGTCGAGCAGCTCTGGGGTGCCCTCTACCTGGACAAGCGTGAGGATGTCGATCCGTACCTCACGGCCATGGAGCAGTTGTGCGTGGAAAGCACCACGCCCGGGGGCACCGCCGAGATCCTCGGCGACCTTCTCAGAGAGATGTAAATGGAGCAGACCTACAACGGCATGCCCGCCACTGACCTTGCCGGGGCCAGCTGGCGCAAGAGCCGCTACAGCAACTCGACGGGCAACTGTGTCGAGCTGGCCGAACTGTCGGACGGCAGCATCGCGGTCCGCAACTCGCGTTTCCCGGAGGGGCCCGCCCTGATCTACACCCGGGACGAGATTCGTGCCCTGGTGCTCGGGGTGAAGGATGGGGAGTTCGACGGTCTCACGGTGTAACGCCGTTTTTACATCGGGGCGGCCCGGTTAACCGCGGCGCGCCGACGGTGTAACCGGGGGAGTGGGCCGGCACGGGAGAGTTCGAGCTCACAGTGATTGGGGGCTCGGACGTGCTCGACCAGATGACCTTGTATCCGGTGGCCGACGACGTGCTGATCGCGCCAGGCGGGCGCGTCGTGATCCGCACCTACGGCGTCGCCTCGGCCGCCACGGGAGAGGGTTCGCCCACTCCGGTGTCCTACCGCACATGGGTCACCGGAGTGCGCGACCAGCCGCGGTACTGGCGGTGGGGTCATTTCGAGGATGCCTGTCACGGCCACCGCAAGGTCCTGGAGTGGCTGACCGGCCGCGGCCCGCAGCCGGCCGCCGCCGCGGCCTGAGCCCGGCGCGGACCCCGGCGCGGACCCCGTCGCGGGAGAGAGCCCTCAGACGGGTGCCCTGCCGACCGGCGCCGTCTCCAGGGGCGCGTTCCACGCCAGGACGACCGGCTCGTCGTGCTCGAAGCCGAGCCGGGAGTAGGTCCCGGTGTCCAGCCGGAACAGGCGGCCGTCCTCGGGGGGCAGGCCGAGCCAGCGGGCGCACAGCACCCGCAGGTAGTGCCCGTGCGCGACCAGCACCACCTCGCCCTCGACGGCCCTGGCGCGGGCGATCACCCGGTCCGCGCGCGCGCCGACCTGCGCCGCGCTCTCACCGGGATGGTCCGCGTCACCGGGCACGACGCCGTCACGCCACAGGTACCAGCCCGGACGGCTCTCGCGGATCGTGGCGGTGGTGATGCCCTCGTAGCCGCCGTAGTCCCACTCCCACAGGTCGGGTTCGGTCTCGCAGGCGCCCAGCCCCGCCAGGCGGGCGGTCTCCCGGGCGCGCAGGGCCGGGCTGACCAGGGTCAGGTCGAACGTCCGGCCCTCCACCAGCGGGGCCAGCCCCCGCGCCTGCTCCTCGCCCTTGGCGGTGAGCGGCAGGTCGGTGCGCCCGGTGTGTCGGCCGTCCCGGCTCCACTCGGTCTCGCCGTGCCGCAGCAGCGTCATCTGTTTCATGACGACCATCATGGCCCCGGACGGGACCGGGAGGGCGGCGGGTGGGGGCCGTGCCTCACCCGTGGCCGTACTCGGGCACGGTGACCTCCTCCGGGGCGCCGGGGGCGGGCAGGTGGCAGACGAGGAGCCAGTAGACGCCGGCGATCATCCCTCCGCCGACCTGGGCCAGGACGATCTCGCAGAGCCACATCGCCGGAAGGGCGGCCGCGATCGGCCGGGGCACCCGCCCGGCCCGCCACAGCGACACCGCCGTCACGACGGCCCCGGCGAGCATGGCCAGGTTCGCCGGGGCGGCCACGTGACCGAACCACGGGGGTCCTCCCCGCGCAGGTTGGACGCGGTCGCGCCGAACGCCAGGAGGAGGTGACCGGCCGAGACGGCGACGGCTCCGGCGACGGCGGCACCGGTGCCGTGCCGGGCCAGCGCGAACAGGCCGGGGACGAGCAGGACCAGCGAGGCGGCGAACAGGCCGAGGATGAGGTGCTCCTCGCCGAGCACCCGGGGGTCGTCGTCGAAGGGCCGTACCGCCTGCATCGCTCCGACGGCGGCCATGGCCAGGCCGCCGGCCGTCGCCGACAGGGTCGCCGGGGTACGCCAAGTGGGCGCGGGTTCTTTCTGGGACATGGCGCGACGCTAGGGAGGATCGGGACCCGGCCGCGTCCACCGGGAGGCGTGACCGCCTACGACCCCGGGCCGACCCGCCTACCCCGCGGGGCTGACGTCCGGGCCGTCGCCGGGCGATACGGTCTGTGCGTGGACCCTCTCGCGCGACTGGCCCGGGTGCCTCGGCGCCCGCCCGGCCCGGACGTGGCGCTGGCCGCGGTGCTGGCCGTCTGGGGCGTCGCCGAGGTGCTGCCGCCCGGCCCGGACCCGTTCTGGATCGAGGCCGCGTTCGCCCTGACGGGGACGGTGCCGCTGGTGGCCCGGCGGTACGCGCCGCTGCCGGTGCTGGTGGTCATCGCGTCCGTGCTGCTGCTGTGGGGGGCCGTCGCCGAGGTGCCGCCGGCCACCGTCGCGCCCTTCCCCTCGCTCCTGGTGGCGGTCTTCTCCGTGGGGCTGCACGTGCCGTCCCTGCTCCTGGCGGCCGCGGCGTGGGCCGTCACGACCGGCAGCATGGCCACCGCCCTGGCCCTGCGGTACTACGGCGAGGACGAGCCGGACGTCGGGTCGGCCCTGATCATGGTGTTCTTCGTGACCGGCGCGTGGACGGCCGGGTGGCTGCTGCAGCGCAGGGAGGCCCAGGTGCGCGAGGCCGAGGAACGCACGCGCGAACGCGCCCGGGAGGCGGTCGCCGTCGAGCGGCTCAGGATCGCGCGCGAGCTGCACGACGTGGTCGCGCACTCCCTGTCCATCATCGCGCTGAACGCCGGGGCCGCGTACGAGGTCGGCGGGCTCGACCCGGAGCGGGCACGCGACCACATGGACGCGGTGGCGCGCACCGCCCGCGAGGCGCTGGTGGAGATGCGTCACGTGCTGGAGGCGCTGCGCAACGAGGAGGACGAGGCGCTGGCACCGCAGCCCACCCTGGACCGGCTGCCCGAGCTGGTGGAACAGGTCCGCTCCACCGGGCTGCCGGTGCGGCTGGTCGAGCGGGGCGACCGGAGGGCACTGCCCGCGGGGCTGGAGCTCACCGCCTACCGGATCGTCCAGGAGGCGCTCACCAACGTCCGCCGGCACGCCGGGGCGGCCGACACCGAGGTACGGGTGACCTACGGTGGCGCCGAACTCGGCCTGGAGGTGGTCAACGCCCCCGGGGCCGACCCGCCGCCGTCGCGGCCGTCCACCTCCGGGCACGGCCTGGTCGGCATGCGCGAGCGGGCCCGCCTGTACGGCGGGGTGCTGCACGCGGGGCCCGCCGAGGGCGGCGGGTACGGTGTGCGCCTCCGGCTGCCCGTGGAGCCGGGATGATCCGGGTCCTGATCGCCGACGACCACGCGCTGGCGCGGTCGGGACTGTCGGCCATGCTCGGGGTCCAGCCCGACATCGAGGTGGCCGGGACGGCCGGGGACGGTGCCGAGGCGGTGGCCCAGGCGCGGCTGCTGCGGCCGGACGTGGTGCTGATGGACGTCCGGATGCCCAGGATGGACGGCATCGAGGCCACGCGGCGCGTCCGTGCCGAACCGGGTGGCCCGGCGGTGCTGGTGCTGACCACCTTCGACCTCGACCAGTACGTGTACGAGGCGCTGCGCGCGGGCGCGGGCGGCTTCCTGCTCAAGGACGCCCCGCCCAGCCAGATCGCCGAGGCCGTCCGGACCGTCGCCGCCGGGCAGGCGCTGCTCGCCCCGGCGGTGACGCGGCGGCTGATCGAGCGTTTCCTGAGCGTGCCGCCCGGCGGGGGGACGGCCCTGGAGCGCCTCACCGCGCGCGAGCGGGAGGTGCTGGAGCACGTCGGGCGGGGCCGCTCGAACGCGGAGATCGCCGAGGTCCTGCACCTGTCCGAGGCCACGGTGAAGACGCACCTGTCCAGGGTGCTGACCAAGGCCGGGCTCCGCGACCGGGTGGCGGCGGTGGTCTTCGCGTACGAGCAGGGCCTGGTCCGGGCCGGCGAGACGGGATGAGACGGGGTGAGGCGGGGTGAGGCGCGGCGGGATGAGACGGGATGGGACGGGGCGCGGCGTGGTGGGGCGCGGCGGGGCCGGTGGCCGGCGGGGCGGGGAAGGAGCGGGGCGGGTCAGCGGCCGGCGAGTTCCTGGACGACCGGGGTGAAGGCGTCCAGGTCGCGCTCGTGGTGGAGCACGAAGTAGGACACGTCGTGGGCGTCGCGCCAGTGGCGGAGCGTGTCGGCGATGTCGTGACGGGTGCCGAGCAGCACCCGCGGGGTCTCGTCCCGGCGAAAGGAGCCCGCGGCGCTCCATGACCCCTCGCGCCTGCGGGCGCCGACCCGGTGGACGCCGGTGCCCAGCTCGATCCGGTCGTAGCGGTCCCCGGCCGCCCGTCGTACGACGTCGATCCCGGCCAGGAAGGCGGCACGCCCGCCGTCCGCGCCGTCGGTGCCGGTGCCGGTGCCGTCGGCGCGTACCCGCGTGCCGATGTCGACCACGTCGGCCTCGCGGGCGGCGAGCCCGAGCAGGCGCGGGTCGCCGCCGCCGAGCAGCAGCCGCGGGTGGGGGCGGCTCCACGGCCTGGGGCTCCGTTCCGGCCCGGTGATCCGGTAGTGCTCGCCGTGGAAGGTGAAGGGCCCCTCCGCCCACAGGCCCTTGAGCACGGCGACGGCCTCGGCCAGCCGGTCCACCCGGACCCCGGGCGGCTCGAACGCCAGCCCGGCGGAGGCGTAGTCGGCGGCCGTCCAGCCGGTGCCCAGGCCCAGTTCCAGGCGGCCCTCCGAGAGGAGGTCGACGGTGGCGGCCTGTTCGGCGAGCACCTCCGGACGGCGGAGGTCGTCGGCGAGGACCAGGGTGCCGACCCGCAGGCGCCCGGTGGCGCAGGCCGCCGCGGTCATGGCCGCGACCGGCGCGAAACGGGGGCCGACCAGATGATCGGGAACGAGCAGCACGTCGAAGCCCGAGTCCTCCAGGCGGCGGGCCTTCTCGGCCCAGTCCCTGGCCGAGACGGCCTCCCGGATCACGGCGGCGAACCGGAACGGACGGTCCATCGGACGCCCCCTTATTTCGGCCAAGCGCTTGATAAGCATAGGCGGGGGGTCGCGGGCCGGGAAGCCCGGCGCGTGATCTCCGGTCAGAAGGGCCCCGGCCAGGTCGGGGCCGCCGGGAACTTCGACGTCGGCGCGACGGAACGGCGCTTCCGCGACCCGAACGAGGAGGTGCTCGGCGGCGGGACCACGGCACACCGACCCGAGCACGCGATCAGGGCATGGGAGCGTGCGAAACTGGATCGGTGACGTTATCTGTGGGTCTGGTGGGCGCCGGGCCATGGGCCGAGATGGTGCACGCGCCGATGCTCGCGGCCGGTCCGAACACGCGTCTGGCGGGTGTCTGGGCCCGCCGTCCCGAGGCCGCGGCCAGGTTCGGGGCCCCGGTGTTCGAACGCATCGAGGAGCTCTTCGACAACTGCGAGGCGGTGGCGTTCTCCGTCCCGCCCGCGGTCCAGGCCGAGCTCGGCGTGCTCGCGGCCAGGGCGGGCAAGGCGCTGCTGCTGGAGAAACCGCTCGCCGCCGACCTGGCCGGGGCCCGCAGGCTGGCCGAGGCGGTCGCCGAGGCGGGCGTGCCCTCGCAGATGGTCCTCACCTGGCGCTACTCACCCGCCACCCGCGCGTTCCTGGCGAGGGTCTCGGCGCTCGAACCGTTCGGCGGGCGGGCGGCCAACGTCTCCGGGGCGATGCTCGGCGGGGACTTCGCCACGTCCTGGCGCCTGGAGCGCGGCGCGATCCTCGACGTGGGCCCGCACATGATCGACATGCTGGACGCGGCGCTCGGCAGGGTCGTCGGGGTCCGCGCGCACGGCAACCCGCTGGGCTGGGTCGGGCTGCTGCTGGAGCACGAGACCGGCGCGGTCAGCGAGGCGTCTCTGTGCATGAGCGTTCCGGGCGAGGTCCCGCCCTCCCAGGTGGAGATCTACGGCCGGCTGGGCCGCGAGTCCCTCGACGACACCCGGCTCGGCTCCGACGTCTTCTCGCTGATGCTCGCCGAGTTCGCGCTGACCGTACGGCGCGGCGGGCACCCCCTGGACGCCGCGCACGGCCTGCGCCTGCAGGAGATCATCGCCGCCGCCGAGGAGCAGCTCGGCTGAGACCCGGCCGGGACGCGGGAGGGCACGGTACCGGCACACCGGGACACCCGGCCATCCGAGGGGATTGATAGCGTTCGTCCGACGCGTAGCTGAGCGAAGTCCGGTGTGAGCCCGGCGCTGTCCCGCAACTGTCATGGCCCTTCCGGGGGTCGAGCCAGGTCGCCTCCGCCGCGTCGACGTCGTCGACCCTCGTGGAAAAGGGTGACCCGTCCTTCCCGGGTCTCTCGGTTCCGGCAACTGAAAGGACCTCGTGTGAGGCCCGTACGCAGCGCCCTCGCCGGTGCCCTGCTCGCCGCACTGACCCTGGCCGGGTGCGGCCAGAGCTCTCCCGCAGCCTCCCCGGCCGCGACCACCTCCACCTCCCCGGCCGCGACCGCCTCCGCCTCCGCGGCCTCCACCCCCTCGGCGGCGGGTTTCCCCGTCACCGTCCAGGCGGGCAACGGCGCCGTCGCCGTGGCGCGCAGGCCCGAGCGGATCGTCTCGCTCTCGCCCACCGCCACCGAGGGCCTGTTCGCCATCGGCGCGGGCCCGCAGGTGATCGCCGTGGACGACCAGTCCAACCACCCCGCCGACGCCCCCAAGAGCGACCTGTCGAGCTTCAAGCCGAACGTCGAGGCCATCGTCGCCAAGAAGCCCGACCTGGTGGTGATCTCCAACGACACCGACAGCCTGGTGGCCGCACTGGGCAAGGTCGGCGTCCCCGTACTGCTGGAGCCCGCCGCCACCGAGCTCGACGAGGCCTACGACCAGATCACCGACCTCGGCGCCGCCACCGGCAACGTGGACCGGGCCGCCGAGCTCGTCGCCGGGATGCGCAAGCAGCTCGACGAGATCGCCGCAGCCGCGCCCAAGGACACGAAGCTCACCTACTACCACGAGCTGGACGTCACCCCCTACGCGGCCACCTCCTCCACCTTCATCGGCCAGATCTACGGGCTGTTCGGCCTGACCAACATCGCCGACAAGGCCCCCGAGGCGGCCGGAGGCTACCCCAAGCTCTCGGCCGAGTTCGTGGCCCAGGCCGACCCCGACCTGATCTTCCTGGCCGACACCAAGTGCTGCGGCCAGTCCAAGGACACCCTCGCCAAGCGGCCGGGCTGGTCCAAGCTGTCGGCGATCGAGAACGACCGGGTCGTCCCGCTCGACGACGACGTCGCCTCCCGCTGGGGGCCGCGCGTCGTGGACCTGGCCAGGCAGGTCGGCGACGCCGTCCAGAAGGCCTCGGCCGGCCGGTGAGCCGCTAAGTGACCGATCTCTTCCCTTCCCCCGGGATCCACGGCGCGGACGCGGACCGTCAGGCCGGGGTGCGGGCGAGGCAGGCGGCCCGGCTGAGCCCGGCGGTCACGCTCGCCGCCGCCGGTCTGCTCCTGGCGAGCATGTTCGCCGGGCTGCTGGCCGGCGCGGCGGACATCGCGCCGCGCAGCGTGCTGCTCCAGCTTCTCGACTGGCTGCCGCTGGTCTCGGCCGACTCGGGACTCGCCCCGGTCGAGCTGGGCCTGCTGTCGGAGATCCGGCTGCCGCGGATCGTGCTCGCCGCGCTCGTCGGCGGCCTGCTGGCCATCGCCGGGGCCGGTTACCAGGGCGTCTTCCGCAACCCGCTGGCCGACCCCTACCTGCTCGGAGCAGCGGCGGGCGCCGGGCTGACGACCACCGCGGCGATCGTCTTCAGCCGGGGCGACGACATGGCCGTCGGCATCCCCCTGGCCGCCTTCGCCGGGGCCGTCGGCGGCGTGCTGCTCGCCTACGGGCTGGGCAGCGTGGCGGGCCGGGGCGGCGGCACCGCCACCCTGGTCCTCGCCGGGGTGGCGGTCACCTCCTTCCTCACCGCCGTCCAGACGTTCCTGCAGCAGCTGCGGGTCGAGGAGCTCCAGCGCATCTACGCCTGGATCCTCGGCGACCTCGGCGGCGGCTGGGGACAGATCACGCTGGTCGCCCCGTACGCCGCGATCTCGGTGGTGATCATGCTGCTGCACGGCAGGCTGCTCGACGTGCTCTCGGTCGGTGACGACGAGGCCGTCACCCTGGGCCTGAACGCCACCCGCGTCCGGTTCATCGTGCTGCTCGCGGCCTCCCTGGCCACCGCCGCGGCCGTGGCGGTCAGCGGGCTGATCGGCTTCGTCGGCATCGTGGTGCCGCACGCGGTCCGCCGCCTGACCGGGACGTCGTACCGGATCGTGCTGCCGATCTCGCTGATCGGCGGGGCCGCCTTCCTGGTCCTGGCCGACCTGCTCGCCCGGACCGTGCTCGCCCCGGCCGAGCTGCCCATCGGCGTGGTGACCGCCTTCGTCGGCGCGCCGTTCTTCGTGGCCGTGCTGAGGATGACCCGGAGGATGGAGACGTGACACCTTCCGCGCCGCACCGGACGCCTCGTCGGACGCCTTGTCGGACGCCTTGTCGGACGCCTTGTCGGACTACGTGCCGGACGACGCACCGGACGTCGCTTCGGACGACGTGCCGGGCGGGGACGCGATGAGCCGCCTGACGGTACGGGGCCTGGCGGTCGTGCTGGACGGGCGGCCCGTGCTCTCCGAGGTCGGCCTCGACGTCCGCGACGGCGGCTGGCTGGCCGTCATCGGGGCCAACGGAGCGGGCAAGTCCACGCTGCTGCGCGCCCTGGCCGGGGTGCTGCCGTACGGCGGCGACGTGCTCATCGACGACGCCCCCGTCCGCAGCCTGCGGCACAGGGACCGCGCCCGGCTGCTCGCCTACGCCCCGCAGACCCCGGCGCTGCCGGTCGACATGACCGTGTTCGACTACGCCCTGCTCGGCCGCACCCCGTACATCCCCTACCTGGGACGCGAGGGGCGGCGCGACCGGGAGGTGACCGCGTCGGTGCTGGAGCGGCTGGACCTGTCGGGGCTGGCCTCCCGCCCGCTCGGCCGGCTGTCCGGTGGCGAGCGCCAGCGCGTCGTGCTCGCCAGGGCGCTGGCCCAGCAGGCCCCGGTGCTGCTGCTCGACGAGCCCACCACGGCCCTGGACCTGGGACACCAGCAGCAGGTGCTGGAGCTGGTGGACCGCCTGCGGCTGGCCGACGGGCTGACCGTCGTCACGACCCTGCACGACCTGAGCCTCGCCGGCCAGTACGCTGACGCGATGATGCTGCTCTCGGCCGGCCGGGTGGCCGCCTCCGGTGCTCCCGCCGAGGTGCTGACCGAGGAGCTGATCGCCGAGCACTTCGAGGCCCGCGTCCGCGTCGGGACCGGCACGGCCGGCAGGCCCGAGGTCCACCTGGAGCGCCCGTGAGAGCCACGCCGATCCTGGGTCACCTGGAGCCGCCCGTGAAAGCCGCGATTCTGGGCCACCTGGAGCGCCCGTGAGAGCGGCGCCGCTCCTGAGCCACCGCCACGAGGACGGCGCCCGGCTGGCCTGCCTGCTGTGGGAGTTCGGCCCCGGGTGGCGGGCGATCTCCTCGGCCGTGCTCGGTGGCGGCATCGGTCCGGCCGCCTGGGCGCTCAACGCGCAGGTCATCGCCGGGTACGCCCGGATGGACCCGGTGGAGCACCTGCTGGAGCTGGCCCCGGCCGGACCCGGCGTCGGCATGCTCACCGCGGCGTCGGTCGACCGGTTCACCCGGGCGGCCGACGGGGGAGTGGAGGCCGTGGCGACCGTCGGCCTGCGCGTCCCCACCTGGGCCGCCGCCCCCGAGGGCGTGCCCGACCCCGAACTGGCCCCGATGCTCCTGCACGAGCCCGCGCCGACCCCGATGCTCCTTCCCGGCCCCGGCCCCGGCCCCGGCCCCGGCCCTGGCCCCGGCCCGGTCCCGGTACGCCTGCCGGGCACGGTCAACATCATCGTGGCCGTACCGGTCGCGATGAGCGACGCGGCCCTGGTCAACGCGGTCATGACGGTGACCGAGGCCAAGACCCAGGCGCTGCTGGAGGCCGGTTTCTCCGGCACCGGCACCGCCTCCGACGCCGTCTGCGTGGCCGTCCCCGAGCACCGCCCCGGGGACGGCTCGCAGGAACCGTTCGGCGGCCCGCGCTCGACCTGGGGCGCCCGCATCGCCCGGGCCGTCCACACCGCCGTCCGCGAAGGCGCCCACCTGTGGTCGAACGGGTCCGCCTCCCGGTGAACGCGGTCTTTCGGCTTCCGGGTCGCGGCCCCCTAGACGCGGGGCCGTCCTGTCGCCCGGCTCGCCGCCGTACCCGACGACCGGACCGCTCCGCGTCGCCGTACCGTCCGGGGTGATCGTGGTATCGAGCCGCACCTATAGCTGGATATATGCATTTATGTCTCTTTTGTCTGCTATTGGAGAAATGTAAATCAACGTCCTATGAGGGAGCCGGAAGGCCCGGCGCGACCGGGCTTTCGACCGGATTCCGGTATCCGTCCGTTGTCGCCCACGGGGCCCACGAGGATTAGACTTTGCGTAACCGCCCGCGATGGGGCGCGGGTTGGTGAAAGGCCGTGAACAGGATGGTGAAGGCCGTAAAGGGATGACCGTCCCGTGACTCCCGGCGGGCCGGGGCGAGAACGACGACAGGCAACCCGCCTCCGGGCGGTCCACATGTTCATCCCGATTGACGACCCTTGTTTCATGCCCGGTAGGGAGCGGAGATGCGGCGGTCAGGTTCGGCGCTGGCGATGGTCGGAGGGCTCTGTCTGGCGATCGCCGGGACGGCCCCCGCGCTGGCCCACGAGCATCCCAGCGGGATCACCGACCTGGTGACCCCGGCGGTGGTCCGGATCGAGGCCACCGCGAACGTCGACATCACGCTGCTCGACCACATCGGCGAGCTGGTTCACGTGGAGCGTTCCTACAAGGTGCCCATCGGCAGCGGCACCGGCACCGTGGTCAACCCCGAGGGCGGCATCGTCACGCTCACCCGGGTGGTCACGACCGATCGTGACGTGCGCATCCACGCCGCCAACAAGATCTTCGCCGAGCACCACAAGGTCAAGATCCCCGCGGACTTCGAGCGGCACAGGCTCAAGGACGACAGGCTCGACCACCACCTGCAGGAGTGCTACCCGCCCAAGCGGTCCACCGCCACCTGCATCGTCGACGTCACCACCGAGATCACGGTCTTCCCCAACATCTCCCCGGCCGACGAGAAGGGCTTCAAGGCCGAGATCGTCCGCGCCGGTGACACGCCCGACAGCCCCGCGGTGCTCTCGCCCGTCGGGCGCGCCGACGGCAGCGCGGGCCTGCCCACCGCCCCGCTCGCCGCCACGGTGCCCTCCAAGGAGGGCTCACCGGTGGCGGTCGCCGGGTTCACCGGACGGCCCGCCGCGAACCTGCCCGAGACCGTCGACATCGCCCACCTGCGGGCGGGCGGCGCCGGTGAGGGCGGCCGGCAGTTCAAGGACCCGGAGAACAAGGTCGACGAGCCCAGGAAACTGGGCGCCCTCATCGACAAGGGGCTGCTCGGCGGCCCGGTCATCGAGGACAAGAAGGGCGAGGTCGTCGGCCTGCTCGTCGGCGGCGGCACCGAGGCCCGCATGATCGGCATCCGGGAGGTCACCAAGGCCCTGGCCGAGGCGAACGTCACCCCCGGGCGCGGGCCCATCGACGCCGCCTTCGAGCAGGCGCTGACCCGCTTCCACACCCACTACTACGGCGACGCCGTCCCCGCCTTCCAGCGGGTGCTGGACCTCTACCCCGGCCACACCGTGGCCGCCGCCCACCTGAAGACCTCCCAGGCCAAGCGCGGCACCGCCGAGGACCAGGCGACCCGCACGGCGGCCACCTCCACCGACACGCCCCGGGGCGCACCCCTGTGGCCGTTCGTCGCCGGTGGCGGCCTGCTGGTGCTGGCCGTGCTGACCACCGCCTTCCTGCTCTGGCGCCGCAGACCCGCCGACACCGGGCCCGACACCGGGCCCGCGACCGGGCCCGGCACGGCCGCCGACACCCGTCCTCCCCTGCTCGATCCGCCGTCCGTCCCGCCCCGGCAGGTCCTCGACGACCAGGCCGACTCCACCAGGGTGGTCAGCCGCTCCTTCCCGGCCCTGCCCAAACTCTCCTCGACCGCTCCCGGGCCGGTGCTGGTGGCGCGCGACCCCGGCGCCCAGACCGGTCCCGACGTCAAACCGGCCGACGCCACGGTGCAGCAGAAGTACTGCACCGGCTGCGGGATGCGACTGGGCCCGGCCCACAGCTTCTGCGGCTACTGCGGCCAGCCGACCAAGACGTGACGCCGGTGAACGACAGGGCGCTGATCGGCCGGGAAGTGGCCGGCTACCAGATCGAGGACATCATCGGCAAGGGCGGCATGGCCGTGGTCTACCTCGCCATCGACCCCAGGCTCAACCGCCGGGTGGCGCTGAAGATCCTCAACCCGCTGCTCGGCGAGGACGAGAGGTTCCGCCAGCGCTTCGTGCTGGAGTCGCGCACGGTCGCCAGCATCGACCACCCCAACATCATCCCGGTCTACGAGGCCGACAGCGCCGACGACGGCACCCTCTACATCGCCATGCGCTACGTCGACGGCCCCGACCTGCGCAAGCTCTTCTACGACCGCGGGCCGATGCCGGTCGGCCAGGTCAACCGGATCTTCGCCCAGGTGGCCGCCGCGCTCGACACCGCGCACGCCCACGACCTGGTGCACCGCGACGTCAAGCCCGCCAACATCCTGATCGCCGCGCACACCGAGGGCGACCACGCCTACCTCACCGACTTCGGCATCACCAAGCACCGCACCTCGATCTCCGGGCTGACCCAGACCAACCAGTTCATCGGCACCCCCCGCTACATGTCGCCCGAGCAGATCAACAAGGAGCACATCGACGGCCGCTGCGACCAGTACGGACTGGCCTGCGTGGTCTACGAGGCCCTGTCCGGACGGCTGCCCTTCCAGCGTGACAACGAGATCGCCCTGCTGTGGGCGCACCTCGCCGAGACCCCCACGCCGCTCACCACGCTCCGCCCCGAGCTGCCGCCCCAGGTGGACGAGGTCATGACGCGGGCCCTGGCCAAGTCCCCCGAGCAGCGCTACGAGACCTGCGGCCGGTTCGTCGCGGAGCTGCGTGACGCGATCAGCGGCGCCGACCAGCCGTACCGGCTCACCCAGGCGCCTCCCGCGCCGGCGCCGACCGCTCCGGGACGCGGCCCCGGCACCGGAGCCTCCGGCCGCAAGGGCATCCTGATCGGCGCGAGCGTGGCGATCACCGCGATCGTCGTGCTGGTGGCGCTGCTCGCGTCGTTCCTGCGCGGCGGCGACGCCTGGGCGGAGTACCGGGGCTCGTCCGCGGTGCCGGTGGCGTTCCAGCATCCCGACGACTGGACCCTGGAGCCGCACGCGGACGTGTTCGTGATGGCCTCACCCCGGGCCGACCGGTTCCGGGCGCTGTTCGCCACGCCCGTCACCGCGGACTGGGCCGCCGCGAACGAGATCATCAAGGCCGCCCCCCAGGAGGCCACCGGCCTGTACGCGCAGACGCTCGACACCCTCGACCCGCGCAGCGGCGCCGAGCGGCTGCAGGAGACCCTGCAGTCCTCGCTCCCGGGCACCGTCAGCGTCTTCTCCCAGGTCGTCCAGGTGAGCGTGGGCGGCAAGACGGCCTCACGGCTGCAGGGGACGATCGCCGACCCGCAGCGCGGAGGCCGGCTCGACTTCACCGGCTGGGTGGTCGACCGGCCGGACGAGGCGGCACTGCTGATCTATTTCTGCGCGTCCGGCACCTGTGACGACGCGACCGCCAACCGGTTCGTGCGCAGCGTCTCCTTCCCGGCCTTCTGAGGCCGCCCGGCGCGTTTCTCCCCGGCCTTCCGGGCTCGTCCGGCGTGTCCCTTTCCTGGCATTTCGAGAGGGCGACTTGCGTCCTACTTGTGATCGGCTTGTCCGGGTGTTTTGTCCTATGGGCAAGACGGCCACCAGGCTTTAGTCTCCCCGCATGGGGTTCTCCCCTCCCGTCCGGCGCCCGCGCACGGCCGTACGGGTCGTTGACCGCGCGTCCCGGGAACGAGGTGCCCAGTCGTCGGCCAAGGAGAAGAAGTGAACATCCGCGTCGTCATCGCCGACGACCAGGCGATGGTCCGCGCCGGTCTGAAGCTGGTCGTGGAGAGCGAGCCCGGCCTGGAGGTGGTCGGTGAGGCCCCCGACGGGATCGAGGCGCTCGCCGTGGCCCGCAGGACCAGGCCGGACATCGTGCTGATGGACATCTCGATGCCCCGCATGGACGGCCTCACCGCGGCCAGGGAACTGCTGGGCCAGCAGGACCCGCCCAAGGTGGTCATGCTGACCACCTTCGACACCGACGAGAACCTCTACGCCGCGCTGCGCGCCGGGACCAGCGGGTTCCTGCTCAAGGTGTCGCCGCCCGAGCAACTGGTGGAGGCGATCCGCGTGGTCGTCGCGGGCGACGCCCTGCTGGACCCGGCCGTCACCACCCGCGTCATCGCCTCCTTCGCCGGCCGGCACGACCCCGCGCCCCCGCCGCAGCTCGCCGAGCTCACCCCGCGCGAGCTGGAGGTGCTGCGCTCGCTGGCCCGCGGCCTGACCAACGCCGAGATCGCCGCCGAACTCTTCGTCGGCGAGGCCACGGTCAAGACCCACGTGGCGCGGGTGCTGATGAAGCTCCACCTGCGCGACCGGGCTCAGGCGGTGGTGTTCGCGTACGAGTCGGGCGTGGTCCGGCCGGGCAGCTCGGTCGGGTCGGTCGGGTAGGTGGCGCGCCGGGGACGACGCACCGGGACCGGAGGTGTCCGGGGAGCCGGATGGGGTCGGTGAACACGGGGCCCTCCCTGTCTGCGCGGGGCCGCGAGGGCCTGCCACCCAGGACGGTAGGGGAGGTCCCCGCGCCGGGTCGTCCGCCGCGGGACTGATCCGGGGTCCCTCTGGCGGGGTAAGAAGATCTCACTGCGGCCCGGGTGAAGGTGTGAGATGCGCGCCTCATAGGGTCTGGAGCCACGAGTGCGTGAACCGACGACCGGAAAGACGAGTGATGTTGCACGAAAGACTGGACTCGATCTACGACAGCGTCCTGCGCCGCAACCCCGGTGAGATCGAGTTCCACCAAGCCGTCCGCGAGGTGCTGGAGAGCATCGGGCCGGTCCTCGGCAAGCACCCCGAGTACGCCGAATCCAAGATCATCGAGCGGATCTGCGAGCCGGAACGGCAGATCATCTTCCGGGTGCCCTGGGAGGACGACCAGGGCGAGGTGCACATCAACCGTGGCTTCAGGGTCGAGTTCAACAGCGCGCTCGGGCCCTACAAGGGCGGGCTGCGCTTCCACCCCTCGGTCTACCTGGGCATCGTCAAGTTCCTCGGCTTCGAGCAGATATTCAAGAACAGCCTGACCGGCCTGCCGATCGGCGGGGGCAAGGGCGGCTCGGACTTCGACCCCAAGGGCCGCTCCCAGCGTGAGGTGATGCGCTTCTGCCAGAGCTTCATGACCGAGCTCTACCGGCACATCGGCGAGTACACCGACGTCCCCGCCGGGGACATCGGTGTCGGCCAGCGCGAGGTCGGCTACCTGTTCGGTCAGTACAAGCGCATCACCAACCGGTACGAGTCCGGCGTGATCACCGGCAAGGGGATCGGCTACGGCGGTGCCCAGGTCCGCACCGAGGCGACCGGGTACGGCTGCGCGTTCTTCGTCGACGAGATGCTGAAGGCGCGCGGCACCTCCTTCGAGGGCAAGCGCGTCGTCGTCTCCGGCTCGGGCAACGTCGCCGTCTACGCGATCGAGAAGGTGCAGCAGCTCGGCGGCACCGTGATCGCCTGCTCCGACTCCTCGGGGTACGTCGTCGACGAGAAGGGCGTCGACCTCGACCTGCTCAAGCAGGTCAAGCAGGTCGAGCGCCTCCGGATGGACGCCTACGCCAGGCGTCGCGGCGGCAACGTGTCCTTCGTGGAGGGGCGGAGCGTGTGGGAGGTGCCGTGCGAGGTGGCGATGCCGTCGGCCACCCAGAACGAGATCACCGGCAGGGACGCCGAGTCCCTGGTGCGCGGCGGGTGCGTCGCGATCGGTGAGGGCGCCAACATGCCCACCACGCCTGAGGGCGTACGGATCTTCCAGGAGGCGGGTGTCGCCTTCGGCCCCGGCAAGGCCGCCAACGCGGGCGGCGTGGCCACCAGCGCGCTGGAGATGCAGCAGAACGCCAGCCGCGACTCGTGGACCTTCGAGTTCTCCGAGGGGCGCCTTCACGAGATCATGAAGGAAATCCACGGTCGCTGCCTGCGCACCGCCGACGAGTACGGCATGCCGGGCAACTACGTGGCCGGTGCCAACATCGCCGGCTTCAAGGACGTCGCCGACGCGATGCTCTCCCTCGGCCTGATCTGAACCGCCCGCCGATGACCGTCGAAGGCGACGGTCATCGGCACGCTCCCCTCCCGCGCCGGTCGCCGTGCCGCTCCGGGAGAGCGCCGCCTACCCGGGGAAGAGCCACTCCGTCGCGACGAGGCACTTGGCGACGTAGAGGTCCCGGCCCGTCTCGATCCCGTACGCCAGGTCCTCGAACACGCGGCACCTGCCGTAGAAGACGGCGCGCTCGTGCAGCGAGGTGCCCAAGGGGCCGTAGGCCCGCAGGGCGGCCTCCAGCGCGCCGGGGCCGAGGTCGCGGTACAGCAGGCCGAAGTCGTAGGCCGGATCGACGAGCGCGGCGTCGCTCCAGTCGATGACGCCGGTCACCGATCCGTCGCCGGAGTCGACGAGGACGTGCTCGATGCCCAGGTCGTTGTGGGAGAGGACCGGCCGGTACCCGCCGTCCGGGGGAGGGGCGTCCAGGAACGCCCGTACCGCGTCGTGGCAGGCGGCCGGGATCTCCCCGGCGACCGCAGGGTAGATCTCCGCGGCCTCCTCCAGCCACTCCGACGGCGCCGTGCCGTCCGCCTCCACCAGGCCGTCCACCCGCTCGGCCGGGACGGCGTGCAGGGCACCCAGCAGCCCGCCGAGCGCGGTGGCCACGGGCCCGGCGTACGTCGCCCGCTGCGGGGCGGGCAGGCCGAGCATCGGCACGCCCGCGAGCGTGGGGTAGGCCATGCAGCCCTGCTCGGGCATCGTGAACCGCGGCTCGGGAACGGGCAGCGGGGAGACGGCCGCGACCACGGCCAGGAGCCGGGCCTCGCGCTCCACCAGCGCGGCCCGGCGCGCCGGATCGGGCTCGCGGGCGAAGCGCACGATCAGCTCCCCGTTGACCTCGTACGCGGTGTTGTCCTGGCCCTGGCCCAGGGGGGTGACGGTGCCGACCCGGTAGCCGGGCAGCCGCGCGGCCACGGCCTCCCGGATCCGTGCCTCACCGGCCTCTCCCGCGCCGGGCGGCGTCTCGTGGGTCCCGGCCTCGCGGGCCTGCGCGGGACGGTCGTGGTCTGCGATCCGGCTCTCCTCCATCCCGCGACCCTACCGACCGCGGGCCGGAAGCCGGCCGGCCGCGGCGCGCAGGGCGTCCGACGCCTCGCCCGGCCCGCCGGTGAGCGGGTCCCCGTGGCCGAAGCAGACCGTGTCCGCGTCCAGGGCTGCGAGCCTGCGGAAGGTCTCGACGGCGCGGGGACGGTCGAGGTTGAACACGCCCAGGATCGGGGTGCCGTCCATGCTCGCGACGGCGTCGCCGGTGAACAGGACGCGACGGCCCGGCAGGTACACGGCGACGCTGCCGTCGGTGTGGCCGTCCGCGAGGACCACCCGCGCACCGCCGCCGAAGTCGATCACGTCCCCGTCCTCCAGCTCGCGGTCCACCCGCGAGGGCGGCGCCGGGGGCGGCTTCGCCATGTTCTCGTACAGGTCGCGCTCCCAGTCCGGGGCGTCGGTGAAGACGGGCGGCGGCCCGGGGACCTCCCCGCGGACGATCGGGGCCTCGAGACGGTGCGCCATCACCGTGACGTCCCCCCAGCCGGAGACCTCGGCGGCCGAGCCGGTGTGGTCCTCGTGGAAGTGGGTCAGCACCACGGTGCGGAGCTCACCGGGATCGCGGCCCAGGCTCCGGACCGCCTCGGCGATCGCGGGCCCGGAGCCGGCCACGCCGGTGTCGATCAACGTCAGCGCCCCGGGGTCGGCCCACAGGTAGGCGTGGCCGACCTCGAAGCGCAGCTGGTGAAGCTCGGGCAGCAGACGGACGATCTCCATGCCGCGAGCGTAGGGGCGGCCGGGCGAGAGCGGCCACGCCGTTCACGCAGGGCGGAGCGCGACGGGCGGGACCGGCGCCGCATCTGGACGGTTGCCTGGACGTCGGCCTGGAGTCCTCGGTGATGACCAACGCCTTTCCCGTGCACCGGCCGGGTCTCGGGCCCGGAGCCGCGTCGAAGGCCCCGGCCGCCTACGTGCGCGCCACCGACCTCGCCGTCGAGCGGCTGGAGCAGGACTACCTCCGCGTCGCCGACGAGGGCTCCCGCCGGTGCTACGACTACGCCTCGCCCGCCTTCGGCTTCGCGTGCCGCCTGGCCTACGACGAGTCCGGCCTCGTGCTCGACTATCCCGGAATCGCCGTACGCGAGCTGTGAAAGGCCGGTGAGCGAAGCGGCGGAGCTCAGGTCCTCGGCCACCGGCGCGTACGTCCGGGTCGGGTCCGACGGGTACCAAAGCGACCGCGTCGGCTGTGAACGCGGCCGAGGAAGCCTTCGTGACCATGCAGAACTCCCTGGTCTCCGGATCTCCATGATCCGGCGCCCAGGGTGCCCGCACGTCGGGGTGAGGGTCCCTGAACACCGTTTCCTGAAATGGGGTCTTGTGCCGTCAGAAGAAGAACGTTTTAATCCCCCCTAACGCAGAGAGCTGACAACAGCCAGGAGAACATGTGATCGTCTACGGCGGCGCCCGGAACCCCGAGCGATGGCCGGAACGAGCCTGGATCACGCCCGTCGTACCGAAGACCGTCGGCCTGACGCTCCGCCCGCACCGGGAGACGGACCGGTTCGGCTGCGGTGCCGAGGTGGACGCGGTGGCCGCCGACAGGATCACCTTTCGCACACCTGCGACCCGCGCAGGAGCCACGGCTTCCACCTCGTCGCCCAGGGGCCGGACCCGCCGCCCGGCGGGAAGGTCGGCTTTCGCCGGACGGCTCCGCCGATCGGCGAGTACGCCGATCCGAAGGTGACCTCGCCATGATGCGCCTCTACCCGGCCTTCGACGAGGTGTGGTGGGCCATCCGCCTCAACGCGCTGTGGCTGCTGTTCACCCTGGCCGGCGGCGTCGTGCTGGGCATCGGCCCGGCGACGGTGGCCGCCTACACCCTCGCCCGCAGACACGCGATGGGCGAGGGTTTCCCGCCCCTGCGCGCGTTCGCCACCGCCTACCGGCGGGAGTTCGCGCGGGGCTCGCTACTGGTACTTCCGATTCTCCTGGCGGCGGCCGTACTGTCCACCACGACCCTGTACGGCGCGGCCTCCCTGGTCGCCCTGCTGCTCCTGGCGATGATCGCGGCGTACCTGCTCCCCATGTACGTCCATTTCGACCTGCGGCCACGCGACTATCTCCCCAAGGCGTCGCTGTTCGCGCTCGCCCGGCCCGCGTCCTCGATCGTGCTGCTGTTCGCCCTGGTGGTGACGGCCTACGCGGTGTCACTCCTGCCCCTCCTGCTTCCCACGCTCGCCGTGGGCGGCTGGATCCAGCTGAACACCTGGCTGGCCTTGCGCTTCTTCGCCGAGAACGAGGCGCTCCTGCTCGCGAAAGGCAACTGATGAACACCACCCCCCGCCGACTGCTGGCCGGCGTGTTTGCGCTAACAACTCTGCTCGGCACGGCCGCGTGCGGCAGCGAGAACGAAGGGGGCCAGGCCGCGCCCGACGGGCTGAACCTCATGGTCAAGCTCTTCGGCACCGCACCGGACCCCAACGGCGAGATGCACAAGGCCGTGGAGAAGCTCGCCGGCAAGAAGCTCAACATCACCTGGGTGCCGAACGCGGACTACCCCTCGAAGACCAATGTCACCCTGGCCTCGGACAAGCTGCCCGACCTCCTGGTCGTCAACCCCAAGGACGCCGCGTTCGCCAAGGCGGCCGAGGCCGGGGCCTTCTGGGATCTCACGGACAAGATCAAGAAATACCCGAACCTGCCCCAGGACCCCCGGATCCTGGCCAACGCCTCCACCAACGGCAAGAACTACGGCGTCTACCGGATCCGTCCGCTGCTTCGCTCGGCGATCCTGCTGCGCAAGGACTGGCTGGACAAGCTGGGCCTGAAGGAGCCGGAGACCACCGACGACCTCTACGAGATCGCCAAGGCCTTCACCGAGAAGGACCCCGACGGCAACGGCAAGAAGGACACCTACGGCCTGATCCTGCCGAAGTGGCCGGCTCCCACCTTCAGCGCCTCCAGCCCGTACAACGCGATCGACGTCTGGTTCGGCGCCCCGAACGGCCACGCGGTGCGCGACGGAAAGCTGGTGCCGGAGTTCGACGCTCCCGAGTTCTGGGAGGCGCAGAAGTACATCAAGAGGTTCATCGACGAGGGCCTGACCAACCCCGACTGGGCCACGCTCGACACCGTCAAGTGGAACGACCCGTTCGTCCAGGGCAAGGGCGGCATCATCATCGACGTCAACGTCCGCGCCGACGAGCTGTTCCAGCTGTTCAAGCAGGCGGACACAAGCGACTACCAGACCAAGGTCGCGATGGCGGGCAACCTCAAGCGCCCCGACGGCCAGAAGTTCTCGCTGCCCTTCACCGGCTACAACGACGTCGTCGCCATCTCCAAGCAGACCGTCAGGACCGAGGCGCAGCTCGACGAGGTGCTCGCGATGATGGACAAGCTGGCCTCCAAGGAAGGCGCGACCCTCCTGAACAACGGCATCGAGGGAAAGAACTTCAAGGTCGACGGCGAGTACGCGGTCAAGATCAACGACCAGGACCCCGCCGTCCAGACCATCAACAACGACGTCGAGAAGGCATTCATCCAGCTCGGCACCAGCGCCAGCGTCGGCTTCTCGAGCGACAAGGCGTACGCGTGGAAGCGCGCCACCCCCGAGGAGCAGGCCATCGAGGAGGAGAAGAAGACCCTGTCCGAACTCGACCTGCGGACGGCGCAGCACGACCCGACCCTGCCCTACATCTCCAAGACCGCGGTGGACAAGGGCGCCACGCTGAACCCGATCCCCACCGACGCGCGGATCAAGTTCCTCGCGGGTGAGCTCACCGAGGAGCAGTTCAAGGCCGAGATCAAGCGCTGGTACGACAGCGGCGGCACCCAGATCATGGCCGAGCTCCTGGAACTGATCAACAAGGGCTGACGCCCTGACACGCCGTGTTCCGCGAGGGACCCGCACCGGGTCCCTCGCGGGGCACGCGAGAAAGGAGGCCGCCATGGCCACCGACCTGGCACCGGTGCCCGCCAAGGTGGCCACCGACGAGCCCGCAGGGCCACGCGGCAGGTTGTTCTCACGCCTGTCCGTGTTCGGGCGCCACCGCTGGCTCTTCCTGATGCTGCTGCCCGGCCTGGCCTACTTCGCCGTCTTCAGGTACTGGCCGATGTACGGCCTGTCCATCGCGTTCAAGGACTTCGTGCCGTTCCTCGGCGTCGAAGGCAGCGAATGGGTGGGGCTCAAGCACTTCGAGGATCTGTTCACCGGGCCCGACTTCGGCCGCCTGATGAGCAACACGATGATCATCGCGCTGCTGATGATCCTGATCGCCTTCCCGGCGCCGATCATCGTCGCGCTCCTGCTCAACGAACTGCGGGTGCGCTGGCTCAAACGCGCGGTCCAGTCGCTCATCTACATTCCGCACTTCCTGGCCTGGACCATCGTCGCGTCGCTGACGTACCTGCTCTTCTCCGTCGACTACGGCGTGATCGCCGAATGGATCCATTCGGTCACGGGCGGGCAGAAGGTCGACTACGTCGCCCAGGAGGCGTGGTTCCGGCCGATCATCATGCTGCAGACGGTCTGGAAGACCACCGGCTGGGGCACGATCATCTACCTGGCCGCGCTGGCCGGGGTCAACCCCGACCTGTACGAGGCCGCCCGCATGGACGGCGCCGGGCGCTGGAGCCAGTTCTGGCACATCACCCTGCCCGCCATCCGGCCCACCATCGTCATCATGGCCATCCTCACCTCCGGAAACCTGCTCGACCAGAGCTTCGAACAGTTCTGGCTGCTGCGGAACTCGCTCAACGCGGACGTCGCCGACGTCTTCGACACCTTCGTCTACTACGTCGGCATCACACAGGGCGGCTACAGCTACGCCACCGCGGTCGGCCTGTTCAAGGGCGTCGCCGGACTGGTGCTCATCTTCGGCTGCAACTGGCTGGCCAAGCGCCTCGGCCAGCGGGGCCTGTTCTGAAGGAGGGGTGCATGGCGCACAACCTGACCGCGAAGAAGCCGGCGGAGACCCCCGCCACGGTGAGCAACCACGGCTCCTGGGGCAGCCGGCTCTTCGACGCGTTCAACATCGCGTTCCTCGTCGGCCTGGCGCTGGTGACCGTCCTGCCGCTGATGTACGTGCTGGCCGGGTCCTTCGCCACCGAGGCGGAGATCGCCACCAGGCCGTTCTTCCTGTGGCCGGACACCTTCATCACCGGCACCTACGACTACATCTTCAGCACCCCCGTCTTCCTCAGGGCGATGGTCACCACCATCTGCGTGACGGCGGTCGGCACGCTGATACAGGTCATGTTGACGCTCACCATGGCCTACCCGCTGTCCAAACGGGCACTTCCCGGCCGGACCCTGATCCTGAACCTGGTCATCTTCACCATCGTGTTCAGCGGCGGCATGATCCCCACCTACCTGGTGGTGCGGGACCTCGGCATGCTCGACAGCTACTGGGCACTGATCCTGCCTCTGGCGATCAACCCCTTCTACCTGATCATCGTCAAGAGCTTCTTCCAGGAACTGCCGGAGGCACTCGAAGAGGCCGCCCGCATCGACGGCTGCAACGAGCTGGGGGTCTTCTGGCGGATCGTGCTGCCCCTGTCCAAGCCGATCATCGCCACCTTCTCGCTCTTCTACGCGGTCGGCATATGGAACGACTACATGTCGCCCCTGCTCTACATCAACGACAACGAGAAGTGGACGCTCCAGGTACTGGTCCGGATGCTCACCGGCGTCGACGCCGAGAGTTCGGTCTCGGCCTTCGACTCGGTGCTCTTCCCCGAGCAGGGCATCAAGTTCGCCGTCGTGGTCGTCGCGACCCTGCCGATCCTGCTGGTCTACCCGTTCCTGCAGAAACACTTCGCCAAGGGCGTCATGATCGGTTCGGTGAAGGAGTGACCGAAGTACGCTGGCTCGACGGGCCACGCAGGCAGGGGGTCACCTGGGGAGTTCCCTGGCCGCGCGGCACCGTGGCCGCGGGGACCGGTTTCGCCCTGCGCGACGGCACTCCCGTGCAGAGCTGGGTCACCGCCACCTGGCCGGACGGCTCGGTCAAGTGGTCCGCCCACGCCATCGGCCCGCAGAGCGACCCCTCCGACGCCTATGAGCTCTGCCCGCAGGCCGTCACCCCCCTGCCCGAGCATCCGGTCACCGTGACCGGCCGGACGATCCGCTCGGGCCCGGTCACCTGGCGACTCGGCGGCGGGCTCATCGAGTCCATCTCGTACACGGAGCCGGAGGGCTCGCGACGGCACGGCTCCCGCGAGATCGTCAGGAACGTCCGCCTGGTCAGCGTCCACGACGACGAGGTGACCGCCACCGTCGAGCGGGTCACCGTCGAGCAGGCCGGCCCGGTCCGCGCGGTGGTCAGGGTCGAGGGCGGGCACGCCGGCCGGTTGCCGTTCACCGTGCGCCTGTACTTCTACGCGGGCTCGCCCGAGGTCCGCCTGGTCCACAGCTTCGTCTGGGACGGTGACCCGGAGCGCGACTTCCTGCGCGGCCTCGGCCTGCGCGCCGACGTGATCATGCGCGACGAGCCGCACGACCGGCACGTCCGGCTGGCGGGGCCGTCCAGGGGGATCGGCGAGGCGGGGTCGGTGACCGGGTTCCTGACCGGGTTCCTGACCGAGGCCGTGCGCGGCCTGACCGGCCTGCGCCGCGACCCCGGCGCGGCCGTACGGCGGGCACAGGTCGAAGGGCGGGCGGCCGATCCGTCGGCGCTGGCCGGCCACCTGCACCTGATTCCCACCTGGAGCGACTACACGCTCGACCAGAACAGCGCGGACGGCTTCCTGCTGCGCAAGCGCACCAGGCCGGGGCACGGCTGGGTGACGATCCCCTCCGGCACCCGCTCCCAGGGGTACGGCTACGTGGGCGGTGTCAGCGGCGGTCTCGGCTTCGGCCTGCGTGACTTCTGGAAGCTCCATCCCACCCGGCTCGACATCCGCGGCGCCGCCACCGGCCTGGCGACCGCGACCGTCTGGCTCCACTCTCCCGGCTCCCCGCCCATGGACCTGCGCTTCTGGCACGACGGCCTGGGCCAGGAGAGCCACACGGAGCAGCTGGAGGGCCTGGAGATCACCTACGAGGACCACGAGCCCGGGTACGGCACGCCGTACGGCATCGCCCGCACCCACGAACTGTCGCTCTGCCTGTTCGAGGCCACCCCGCCGAACGAGGAACTGGCCGAGCGCGCCGCCGGTCTCACCCCGGGGCTGCTGGTCGCCTCCCCCGAGCGGATCAGGGAGGCGGGCGTCTTCGGCACGTGGGCCCCGCGCTCCGGCGATGGGCCGATCGAGGAGCGGCTGGACTTCCTCTTCGACCACTACCTCGCGCAGCAGGAGCAACGCCGCTGGTACGGGTTCTGGGACTACGGCGACGTCATGCACACCTACGACGCCGACCGGCACACCTGGCGCTACGACGTCGGCGGCTACGCGTGGGACAACTCCGAGCTGTCACCCGACCTGTGGCTGTGGTACCAGTTCCTGCGCACCGGCCGTGCCGACGTGTTCCGCTTCGCCGAGGCGATGACCCGCCACACCGGCGAGGTGGACGTCTACCACCTGGGCCCCTGGAAGGGCCTGGGCTCCAGGCACAACGTGCAGCACTGGGGCTGCTCCTGCAAGCAGCTGCGCATCTCCAGCGCGATCTACCGGCGCATGTTCTACTACCTGACCGCCGACGAGCGCACCGGCGACCTCATGGACGAACTGTCCGAGGACGCGGTCGCCGCACTCGACCCCCTGCGGAAGTATCGCGCCGTCCCCGAACCGAGGATCGGCCTGGGCACCGACTGGGGCGCGCTCGCGGCGATGTGGCTCACCCGGTGGGAGCGCCACCGCGACGCCGGCGCGCGCGACAGGCTGCTGGGCACGATGGCCGATCTGGCGACCCTGCCGCACGGCTTCCTGGCCGGGGAGGCGGAGCTGCGTGACGGCCGTCTCCGCCGGACGACGGACGAGATCAGCCTCTCCCACCTGTCGGCCGTCTTCGGGCTGCCGGAGGTCTGCGCGGAACTGATCGACCTCGACCTGGGGGTGGCCGGTTTCGAGGAGGCGTGGCTGGAGTACTGCCGCCGCTATCTCACCGACCCGGAGCTCAGGGGTGTCTCGCTGATCCAGGCGCACAGCCGCCTGGCCGCCTACGCAGCCGTCCGTACCGGGGACCGGGGTCTGGCCGACGTGGCCTGGCACGCCTTCGACGTCGGCGAGGGCGACCAGCTCAACGTCAACCCCCTCCAGGCCCGGCGCGACTGGCGGCTCACCCACGTCCGGGACGCGAGCGTCCTCATGCCCGTCGACGAGGCTCCGTACGTCTCCACCAACGACGCCGCCCAGTACGCGCTGGCGGCGATCCAGCTCCTGGCACTCATCCCTCGGAGGTAGGTACCCGCCAGGGAGCGGACCTTCGTGTGGTCCGGGCCCCCGGCTGATCGGCCCGCCGGTCCGGGGACTCATCGCTCCGGGAGCCCCAAAACCCAAAAACCCGAGAGCCCAAGAGCCCAAGCGCCAGAAGGCTCAAGCGCCAGAAGGCCCGGGAGGCCATGAGCCCCCGGGGGTTCGGGGCCCGTGGGGAAAGCGGTCTCCGCTGCGGACCCCGTCCGCGGGCGTGCCACTCCGCCCCGCCAACCAGCACAGAACTATTGAAACAGGACGGTACTGTGTATATTTTCCGGCATTACGCTCGATGAGAAGGAGGATTTATCGTGACGGCGCTACCGCGGGTACTGTTCGACGAGGCACACGGCGAGTCGTGGACCATCCGGCGGGACGTGGCCGAGACGATGAATCCGGGCCATCCCGACGACAGCGGCTACGTCCGTGCCGCCGGGGTGCTGCGCGCGCTGGGGCACACCGTGGCCGCGCACACCGGCGGTCCCCTGACCCCGGACCTGCTGGCCGGGCAGGACGTGCTCGTGATCGCGCACCCCTCCACCGAACGCTGGGAGCGCACCACCGGCGGTGACCCCGTCCTGCCCCCCGACGAGCTGGACGCCGTCGAGGAGTACGTGCGCGCGGGCGGCGGGCTGGTCGTGATGGCCGAGTACGAGCAGGAGAAGTACGGCAGCAACCTCACCGAGCTGCTCGCGCGCTTCGGGGTGGGCGTCGAGAACACCCTGGCCCACGATCCCGGGAACGCCCACAACGGCGTGGCCTCCTGGGTCATGGGCGTCCCCGGGGAGGGGGTCGCCGCCGGGCAGGACCTGCTCGCCGGGGCCCGGCGAGCCTGCTTCTACCGCGCCGGGACGCTCACCGCCCCCCAGGACGCGACCGTGCTGTTCCGTACCTCTCCGGCCGCGACCCCGGCCGGACGCCCGCTGGCGGTGGCGCTGCGGCACGGTCAGGGCCGGGTCGTGGTCCTGGGCGACTCCGACCTGTTCGGCGACGACTCGCTCGGCGACCACGACCACGCCGCCCTCTGGGGCAACCTGATCACCTGGGCCGCGCGGACGCCCTCGTCCGCGGGCCGGTCGCGGGGCGGGCAGGCGGGCCGGGCCGAGTTCCGGGCGCTGAAGGAGGCCGTGGAGGCGCTCCGGCCGCTGCAGGCCAAGGACGGCTCGGTCGAACGCGACCGGGAGCGGGCCGCCGTCCTGGTCGCCGAGATCGCCGGGCACGTCGAGCGGCTCGCGCCGCGCTTCCCGCACGACGCCGCCTACCTGGCCGCGGTGGTCGCCGACCTGCGCAAGTGGGCCGAGGCGGGCCTCGGGGTGCCCGACTTCCTCGACGCGCTGGAGGCGTTCCACCCCGACACCCAGCGGGTCGACGGCCTGGAGCACCTGGTGGTCTTCCCCATGTACACCCAGAACGGCACCACGTTCCGGCACCTGGAGGCGGTGTGGATCCGCACGATCTGGCCGGACTGGCTGGCCGAGCTGGAGCGGACCCGCTACGACAACCCGATGTTCGTGCCGATCGCCTTCGAGGACTTCACCTCCGGCTACGACACGAACTCGGCGGTGCTCTTCCCCGAGACCGTCGCCGTCCGTGAGACCCCGGCCCGCTTCACCTGGGGCGGGATCTTCGCCGACCGCGAGGCCGCCCGCTTCCGCGCGGTGAGCGGTGCCGCCGCGGCCACCCTCAAGCTGGACCTGCCGCCGGACGCGGCCAGGCTGATCGCCTCGCAGGAGCTGGCCCAGGACACCTTCGTGCTCTGGGACCTGATCCACGACCGCACCCACAGCCACGGCGACCTGCCGTTCGACCCGTTCATGATCAAGCAGCGCATGCCGTACTGGCTGTACTCCCTGGAGGAGCTCCGCTGCGACCTGACCGCGTTCGGCGAGGCCGTGAGGCTGGAGCGTGAGAACGTGCCGCACGCCCGCTACGTGCAGCTGGCGATCCTGTTCGACCGGCTGTTCCGCTTCCCGATCACCGGCGGCCGGGTCCGCAACTACGACGGCCTGGGCGGGCAGCTGCTCTTCGCGTACCTGCACCGCAACGACGTGGTGCGGTGGACCGACAACCGCCTCAGCGTCGACTGGGACCGGCTCGCCGGGGGCGTCGCCGACCTGCGGGCCGAGGTGGAGAAGCTCTACCGGGACGGCATCGACCGCTCCAAGCTCGCCCACTGGCTGGCCGCCCACCAGCTCGTCGCCGCCTACGTCGAGCCGCACCCGGCCTCGGTCTGGGCGCGTGGCGCGGCCGCGCTGCCCGCCGAGGGGTTCCCGAAGACCGCGGTGGACGCGGTGCTGCCCGACGAGTTCCCCCTCAGCATGTTCTACGAGGCCCTGCGCCGTAAGCTCGGCGATGTCGTCGACTCCACGAAGGGCATCCGAGCATGATCATCCTTGTCACCGGCGCGGGCGGTCCCGCGGGCCGGGCCGTCACGCGCAGGTTCACCGGGCAGGGTCACACGGTGATCGGCGTCGACAAGAGCGGCGCCGACGGCCTGCTCGCGGTCGACCTGCTCGACGCCGACGCCGTCGCCGATCTGGCGCGGGACGTGGCGGCCGAGCACGGCCACGTGGACGGGATCGTGCACCTGGTCGGCGGCTGGCGAGGGTCGAAGACCTTCGCCGAGACGTCCCTGGAGGACTGGGCGCTCCTGCACGACCTGCTGATCCGTACCCTCCAGCACGTCACGCTGGCCTTCGAACCTCTGCTCAAGGCGGCCGAGCGCGGCCGGTTCGCCATCGTCTCGGCCAAGGCCGCCGAGCGGCCCACCCAGGGCAACGCGGCGTACGGCACGGCCAAGGCCGCCTCCGAGGCGTGGACCCTGGCCTTCGCCGACGCCCTGGAGGGCACCGGCGCCACCGCGAACATCCTGGTGGTCAAGGCGCTCGTGCACGAGGGCATGCGCGAGGCGAGCCCGGAGCGGACCTTCCCCGGATTCACCGACGTCGACGACCTCGCCGAGGCGGTCGAGCGGCTGTGGGAGACCGACGCCAACGGCACCCGGATCGACCTCACCGCCGGGCCGGGCACCGGCTGAGGGAAGGAGAGCCCATGACGGACGCCGTCCGCAGGCACGACCCGCTGGTGAAGGGCTTCGCCAGCGACAACTACGCCGGGGTCCACCCGGAGATCCTCCAGGCGATCGCGCTCGCCAACGGGGGCCACCAGACCGCCTACGGCGACGACGTCTACACCGCCGCGCTGCAGGACGTCTTCCGCGGGCACTTCGGCCCGGCCGCCGAGGTCTGGCCGATGTTCAACGGCACCGGCGCCAACGTGGTCGCGCTCCGCTCGATGACCGCCCACTGGGAGGCGGTGATCTGCGCGGAGTCGGCGCACATCCACACCGACGAGGGCGGTGCCCCCGAGCGGTCGGCCGGGCTGAAGCTGCTGCCGGTCGCCACCCCGGACGGCAAGCTCACCCCGGAGCTGATCGACAGGCAGGCGTGGGGATTCGGGGACGAGCACCGGGCCCAGCCCAAGGTCGTGTCGATCACCCAGACCACCGAGCTGGGCACGCTCTACACGCCCGAGGAGATCAGGGCGATCTGCGACCACGCCCACGGCCTGGGCATGGTCGTCCACCTCGACGGCGCCCGCGCCACCAACGCCGCGGCCGCGCTCGGCGTGCCGCTGCGCGCGTTCACCACCGACGCGGGGGTGGACGTGCTCTCCTTCGGCGGCACCAAGGCGGGTTTGATGTTCGGCGAGGCCGTGGTGGTGCTCGATCCCGGCGCCGTCCGGGGCCTGCGCTACCTGCGCAAGAGCGCCATGCAGCTCGCCTCCAAGATGCGGTTCGTCTCGGTGCAGTTCGAGGCCCTGCTCGCGGGCGACCTGTGGCTGCGCAACGCCCGCAACGCCAACGCCATGGCGCTCCGGCTGGCCGAGGCCGTGCGGGACGTGCCCGGCGTGCGGATCCCGCGCCCGGTGCAGGCCAACGCGGTCTTCGCGATCCTGCCCGGGGACGTGACCGAGCGCCTGCAGAAGCGTTTCCGCTTCTACACCTGGAACGAGGCCACCGGCGAGGTCCGCTGGATGACCGCGTTCGACACCACCGAGGCCGACGTGGACGCGTTCGCCGCCGCCGTGGCGGAGGAGATGCGCCTCTCCCCGGCGTGAGCCCGCGCGGCCGGGGCCGCCTTCCGCCTCAGGGCATCACCCGGGCGCCCGGCCCGGACCCGGGCCGGGCGCTCAGTTCTTGTGGCCGGTCTCGTGCTCGTAGGCGGTGAGCTGCTGTTCGAGGGCCTTCATCAGCTCGAACACCTGGCTCGGGGGGATGCGGATCCGGCTGACGATCCGGGTCGGCACGCTCACGAAGTGCTCTCCGGAGGAGGGGTCGTTGGCCAGCTGGGGCGGCCGGGTGATCACCGCGAAGTCCAGGACGAAGCCATCCTGGGTGTGCCACACAGAGGCGAAGTTGGCGTACTGCCCCATTTCCACCTCGGCGGAGATGCTCACCTCCAGCCGGTTCTCCGGCTCGTCGTTCACCATTCTCATTCCTCCGGCCAGGTTGGCTCCATGCTGCCCTGGCCGGGAACCGGCCGCACACGGACGCGCCGACGCCACTAAAGGATGGAAGGCAGGCGCTGGGCGCCGCGCTGCCGCAACATGTCGGTCATCAACTCGATCTCGCCTGTCTGACCGTTGACGATGTGCCGTGCCATGGTGGCCACCTCGTCGCGGTCGGACAGCTTCAGCAGGCCCCGGCCCATCTGCACGCCGCCCTCGTGGTGGCGGATCATGAGCTGCAGGAAGAGCACCTCCTGGTCCTTTCCGGTGGCCGCGCGGAGCCTCGTGAGCTCGTCCTGCGAGGCCATACCGGGCATCGTGGCCGGGGCGCCCGGCGTTACAGCGCCGCCACCGGTGCCGCCGTGGCCGCCGTGGCCGGCCATCCACGCCATGGCGGGCCGCTCGCCCGACTGGTTGAGCCCCCACTGCTGCAGCCAGCCGGTGAAGATCCCGCGCTGCGCCGTCTGCGTGACGATGATGTCGTACGCCAGCCGCCGCAGCGCCTCGTCCCTGCTCCCGTCCCTGGCGATGAAGGACATCTCGACGGCCTGGGCGTGGTGGACGGACATGTCGCGGGCGAAACCCGCCTCCGGTGAGGCGTCGGTCGGGGTGGCCGTTCTCCCCATGACGAGCAGCAGGACGGCCGCCACCAGCAGGCAGCCGAGCAGCGCGCCGAGCGCCGGCCGTCGCTTGGGCTTTGCATCATCGTGAACCGCGGTTTCCATTATCTCCTCAGCGTACCCACTGTCAGGAATCACTGCTGTGTCGCACGTTGTCAGACCCTTATTCTCCACATACGCCACTAGGGCATAGGGTGACAAAAGTTGTTTGCCGGCTGGAGGGTCGATGACCAAGGAAAAGGCGCAGGCGAGGCGCGAGCACCTCAACCGGATGCGTGAGGAGCAGAAGCGCAAGGAACGCAGGACCTCGCTCCTGATGTGGGGTGGCGGCGGTCTCGTCATCGTTCTGCTCGTCGGGATCGTCGCCTTCTACCTGATCAACGAGCGTTCGAGAACGTCGCTGGACGCGGTCACGAGCGCCAAGTATCCGGGCAGCCTCCACGTCGAGAGCAAGGTCTCGTACAAGGAGACCCCGCCGATGGGCGGGGAGCACAGCTCGGCCTGGCAGAACTGCGGCATCTACGACCAGCCGATCAACAATGAGAACGCCGTCCACTCCATGGAGCACGGCGCCGTGTGGATCACCTACCGGCCCGACCTGCCCAAGGCCGAGGTGGACACCCTCAGGGAGCTGGCATCCAAGGACTACATGCTGCTCAGCCCCTACCCGGGCCTGCCCGCCAAGGTGGTGGCCAGCTCCTGGAACAAGCAGCTCAAGCTGAACGGGGCCGACGACCCGCGCCTGCCCAAGTTCATCACCAAGTACAAGAACGGGCCGGACACCCCCGAGCTCGGCGCGTCCTGCAGCGGGGGCGTGGGCACCACCACCGCCGAGGCGCCCATCCCGGCGGCCGCCCCGTCGTCCGCACCGACCGCGACGCCCGGCCAGAGCCCGGCGGCCACCGGTGAGGCGACCCCCGCGCCCAGCGCCAGCCCGGCTCCCTGACCGGCGCAGGCCCGCCCGGCCCCGGATCCGCGCTCGGGCCCGTGTTCGGGCCCGTGCCCTGATCCGGTGCGGGCCCGGGGAACGCGGGGGCCGTCAGCCGATGTCGCGGCGGCGGAAGCCGTACAGGCCGGCGACCGTCAGCGCCGCCGCGATCGCCACCAGCGTGATCAACGGCGTCGCCGTCACCTCCCCGCCGGGCAGGCGGGGCAGGTGGCTGAAGGGGGACAGGCCCACGAGCGCCCCCGGCAGGTCCAGCAGTGCGCCGACCTGCCCGAACACCAGGAACGCCGCCAGCACCGCCCAGGCCAGGGGGAGCAGCCTGGGCAGCAGCCCGAACAGGACCACCACCAGCGCGCTCAGCGTCCACACCGCGGGCAGCTGGACCAGCGCGGCCCCCAGCACCTCGGACACGTGGGCGCCCGGATCGCCGGTGGCGACCCCGTAGGCGATCCCGGCCGACAGCCCCAGGACGGCCAGGACCACGACCGGGCCTCCGAACGCGAACACCAGGTGGCTCGCCGTCCACCTCCGCCTGCTCACCGCGGCGCACAGCAGCGGCTCGGCCCGCATGAGCGTCTCCTCGGTACGCATCCGCGACGCGGCCTGGATCGCGTAGCCCGAGACGGCGACGCCCAGGACGCTCACCACGCTCGCGATGAGGGCCTGGCCCACCCCGGCGCCGCCGCCGAGCCTGGCCAGCATCTCCAGGGCCTGCCTGTTCTGCCCGAGCGCGCCGGAGGCGGCCTGGGCCGTGGCGCCCACCACGGCGCCGCCGAAGGCGACGGCCGCGCTCCAGCCGGCCAGCGATCCCCGGTGCAGGCGCCAGGCCAGCGCCAGGGGGGTGGCGAGACCGGGGGCGGCGTCGGCGGGTCCCAGGCGGGGAGGCAGCAGGCCCGCCCCGAGGTCCCTGCGCCCGGCCAGCGCGTAGGAGAGCGCGCAGAGCGTGATCACCAGCGCGGCGAACAGGCCCAGCGGCCACCATTCCTCCCCCGCGAACGGGCGCATCCGCTGGCCCCAGGCGATGGGGGAGGACCACGACAGCCAGCCGGTGCCGCCGGTGTCGCCCGCCATCCGCAGGGCGAACGCCAGGCCGAGCACCGAGATCGCGATCGCCCTGGCGCCGCCCGCGCTCTCGGTGAGCTGCGCGGCCACGGCGGCCACCGCCGCGAACACCATGCCGACGCAGGCGTAGCCCAGCCCCGTGGCGAGCGCGCCCGGGGCGGGGTGGGCGCCGAAGGAGAGGGTGACGATCAGCCCGACGGCCAGGCAGGCCGCCCCGGCCACGATCAGCGCCGCCGACAGGGCGGCCCGGCGTCCCAGCACGGTGGCGCCCAGCAGCTCGCGGCGGCCCGTCTCCTCCTCCGCCCGGGTGTGCCTCACCACGGTCAGGATCACGGCCAGCGCCAGCACGACCGGGGTGAAGCCCGCCCGCCACACGCCCATGGCGGCGGCGTTCCAGTGCAGGACCGGCCCGTACAGGGCGGAGAAGGCCGGGGCGGAGCCCATCGAGGCGGCGAACCGGCGCAGGGCGGCCTCGTCGGTGTACAGCTCCGCGATGCCGGAGGTCTGGACGATCGGCAGCACGGCGATCACCAGCACCCACGGCGGGAGGAGGAACCTGTCGCGGCGCAGGATCAGCCGGACGAGGGACCAGGTGCCGGTCATCGGGCCGGCTCGGCCTGGTAGTGACGCAGGAAGAGCTCCTCCAGCGTCGGCGGGCGGCTGGTGAGCGAGCGCACCCCGAGGGCCGACAGCTGCCGCAGCGCCTCGTCCAGGCCGTCGGCGTCGACCTCGAAGGTCACCCGGTCGCCGCTGACGCGGAGCCCGTGGACGCCGGTGAGGCCGGTGAGGCCGGTGAGGCCGGTGAGGCCGCCGGGCGGGGCGGCCAGCTCGGCGGTGATGGAGGTGCGGGTCAGGTGGCGCAGCTCGTCCAGGGTGCCGGTCTCGACCGTGCGGCCGTCGCGGACGATGCTCACCCGGTCGCAGAGCTTCTCCACCTCGGCCAGGATGTGGCTGGACAGCAGCACCGTGCGTCCCTGCGCGCGGACCTCGCCGATGTAGTCGGTGAAGACCGCCTCCATCAGCGGGTCCAGCCCGGAGGTGGGCTCGTCCAGCAGCAGGAGCTCCACGTCCGAGGCGAGCGCGGCGACCAGGGCGACCTTCTGCCGGTTGCCCTTGGAGTAGGCGCGCCCCTTCTTGCGCGGGTCCAGCTCGAAGCGCTCGATCAGGTCCTTCTTGCGCGCCCTGTCGAGGCCGCCGCGCAACCGGCCGAGCAGGTCGATGACCTCGCCACCGGACAGGTTGGGCCATAGGGTGACGTCGCCCGGCACGTACGCCAGACGGCGGTGGAGCTCGACGGCGTCCTTCCAGGGGTCGCCGCCCAGCAGGCGGACCGTGCCTGCGTCGGCCCGCAACAGGCCGAGCAGGATGCGAATGGTGGTCGACTTGCCCGCCCCGTTCGGGCCCAGGAAGCCGTGCACCTGGCCTGCCCGGACGTCGAGGTCCAGGCCGTCCAGCGCGCGCGTCCGGCCGAAGCGCTTCGTCAGGCCGGACACGGAGATGATGTTGTTCACTCTTCAGAACATACAGAAGTTTCAGAGATAAATGAAAGTAGTTCGTGCGAACCCCTGACGCCCGACCGAGGAGGACCGATGAGAGACGAAGAAGCCGTGCGTCAGTTCGTGGAGCGGATGAGCCGCCAGATGGCCGAGTGGAACTTCCCGCCCATGGCCGCCAGGGTGCTGCTGACCGTGATGACCGCCGAGGAGGACGCGCTCAGCGCGGCCGACCTGTCCGAGCGGCTCGACGCCAGCTCCGGCGCCATCTCGGGTGCCGTACGCCATCTGACGACCATCGGCATGATCCACCGGGTGCCGGTGCCGGGGTCGCGGCGCGATCTCTACGGCATCAGCGACGACACGTGGTGGGAGGCGACCCTCACCAAGGGCAACCGCCTTCAGCTGGTCGTGGAGGCCATCGAGGAGGGCCTGGTGGCGATCGGCGGCCCCGACACCCGTCCCGGCCGCACTCTGGCGGAGATGCGGGACTTCATGGCCTTCTGCCATGAGGAGATCCCGCTCCTGCTCGACAAGTGGCGCGCGCGCCGGGACCCCGTCGGCCCCTGAGGCCGGTTCCGTTCCCGTCCGCGGCGCCCTTCGCCGGTGGCGCGGGCGGGAGGGACCCTAGCCGCGCAGCACGTCCTCCGTGAGCACCGCCTCCAGCCCGTGGGCCTCGGCCACGGGCCGGTTGGTCAGGTGCCCCTCGTGGGTGTTCAGGCCCGCCCCCAGCGCCGGATCGGCGCGCAGGGCCTCCCGCCAGCCCCGGTCGGCGATCGCCAGCGCGTAGGGGACGGTCACGTTGGTCAGCGCGTGGGTCGAGGTGTGCGGCACCGCGCCCGGCATGTTGGCCACGCAGTAGAACACCGACCCGTGCACCCGGTACGTCGGGTCGTCGTGGGTGGTGGGGCGGGAGTCCTCGAAGCAGCCGCCCTGGTCGATGGAGATGTCCACCAGCACCGAGCCCGGCTTCATCCGGGAGACCAGCTCGTTGCTCACCAGCTTGGGCGCCCGCGCGCCCGGTATCAGCACCGCGCCGATCACCAGGTCCGCGTCCAGCACCGCCCGCTCGATCTCGTACGCGTTGGACGCGACGGTCTTGCAGTGGCCCTTGTAGATCACGTCCGCCTGGCGCAGCCGGTCGATGTCGCGGTCCAGCAGCAGCACCTCCGCCTGCATGCCCAGCGCGATGACCGCGGCGTTCATGCCGGACACCCCGGCGCCGATCACCACCACGGAGGCCGCGCGCACCCCCGGGACCCCGCCCATCAGCACGCCCCGCCCGCCCCCCTGGCGCATCAGGTGGTACGCCCCCACCTGCGGGGCGAGCCGCCCGGCCACCTCCGACATCGGGGCCAGCAGCGGCAGGAACCCCCCGGGACTCTGCACGGTCTCGTACGCGACACCGGTGACACCGGACTCGAGCATGGCCAGCGTGCACGCCCGGGAGGCGGCCAGGTGCAGGTAGGTGAAGAGCACCTGGCCCTTGCGCATCCGGTGATACTCCTCGGGGACCGGTTCCTTGACCTTCAGGACCAGGTCCCCCTCGGCCCACACGTCGTCGGCGGAGTCCACGATGGTCGCGCCCACGTTCCGGAAGTCGGCGTCGGGGATGGAGGATCCCAGCCCGGCGCCCTTCTCGACGAAGACCCGATGGCCGTGCCGGGCGAACTCGTGCGCTCCGGCGGGCGTCAGGGCCACGCGGTACTCATGGTTCTTGACCTCGCGGGGAACTGAGATTCTCACGGCTCCTCCAGGGTGGGCGCGTGTCCTCGTCCGCGGTGTGCGTTCCCCTGTGCGTTCCCCGAAAGGGGGCGATCACGCGCGGACGGGGCGAACGTGCAGGTCGGCGAGGCGCCGGTGACGTGCCGGTGACATATCGGCGACGTTCCGGCGAGGGGATGACGGGGCGAGGGGGGACGGTCGGGCGGGGCGGGGACGCCGGGGCCTGTTCCGCCGCCCGCGGGGACCCCGGACGCGTCCCGGCCGGGAGCATGACCCGCCGTTCGCCACATGTCCTGACCTAGAGGGTTACCGGCTTCTCGCGCCGATCGGTAGGCTCGCCGCGAACGGACGCGAACGGCTGTGAGGAACGCGGGGACGTGACGATGGGGATGCACGCGGGGCAGGGTGGGACGCCGCCCGGACCGCAGGGGCCTCCAGCCGGTCCCGACGACCCGTTCGAGGGCTCCCGGGAACCCGCGCCCGGTTCCCGTGACGCTTTCACGCCTGGTTCCCGTGACGCCTTTACGCCGGGTGCCCGTGACGCTTTCACCCCCGGTTCCCGTGACGCTTTCACGCCCGGTTCCCGTGACGCTTTCACGCCGCCGGGTGCCCGTGGCGTCTTCGTGCCCGGTTTCCCCGGTGCCCTCCCACCCGGCCTTCAGGCCATCTTCACGTCCGACACCTATGACGCTTTCACGCCGCCGCCGCGTCCCGGCGCGTCGCCCGGACGCCATGCCCGTGGCACCGGCGGATCCGGTGAGGAGCCCTCCGGCGTCCGGGACGTTCCCGGCCGTGACTCCGGCACTCCGGAGTACGGCTCTCCGGGCCGTCCGGAGTACGGCGGTCCGGGGTCCGGTGCTCCGGATTACGGCTCTCCGGGCCGTCCGGAGTACGGCGGTCCGGGGTCCGGTGCTCCGGATTACGGCTCTCCGGGCCGTCCGGATCATGATGAGCCTGGCCGTCCGGATCACGGCGACCCTGGATACGGCCACTCCGGATACGACGACCCGGGACACGCCGGGACGCGGGCCGGGCGGCCGGGACCCGGTGGCCGGGAACCGGACGATCCGGGAGAGGCCACGACGCGGGTGGGCGGCTTCGGGATGGACGCGCCCGACGCCGGTCTTTCCGGAGCCGCCCCCGCATCCGGGGCCGCAGGTCCCCCCGGACCCGCCGGTCTCCCCAGGCCCGGTGTGCCCGGACCTGCGGGCATCCCCGAGCCCGGTGTGCCCGCGGCCGCAGGTGTGCCAGGGGCGGGTGTGCCCGGGGCGGGTACGCCGGGGACGAACGTGCCCGGGGCGGGCGTGCCGGGGGGCGGCAAACCCCCGGTCGCGGTCCCGGTGGTGCCGCGGGCGAGCCGGGCCACCACCGCGATCCTGGTGGCGGCCCTGGTCGTGGTCGTACTGATCACCGGCGTTCTCGGCACCATCGCGGTGCTCATGACCCGCAACCCCGACATGCCGCTCGGCGCCCCTCCGCCCAGCCGGCTGGCGGTCCCCATCCACTTCGCGCCGGTGACCGAGGTGAAGGCCGGTGCCTGCACGGTCCCGGAGACCTACCCCGACGACCTCGGGCAGAACTGCTACACGGTCGCCGCGGGGATCACCGTGAACGCGGTACGCAAGATCGAGGCCGTCCAGGAGAAGAGCGGCGGCTACTCGGTCAGGATCGCGTTCGCCCCCGCCTTCCGCGACCAGATCAACGCCCTGACCGAGGAGGCGGTCAACGAGGACGACCCGGTCAGGCAGCAGATCGCGATCGTGGTGGGGGAGAAGGTGGTGGCCGCTCCCCGGGTGGCCCAGGCGATCACCGACGACAGCCTGAGCATCGCCGGGGCCTTCACCAAGGAGCAGGCGGACGCGATGGTCGTCCGGCTGATCGGTTCCCGCCCCGCCGGGACGCAGCCGGCGCCGGGCCCTCAGCCGACCGGGTCGGTCTTCACCCCGTCCACCGATCCCTCCGCGGGTCCGTCGCCCGGCCGGCAGGCGCCCACCACCCCGGCCACGAACCCGGCCGATCCGGCCACGAACCCGGTGACCGATCCGGCGACCGATCCGGCCGCCAACCCGGTCGGGACCGATCAGGGCGGGACCGACCGGAGCGGGACCGGTCAGGGCGCCACCGACCCGCCCGCGACGAACCCCTCCCCCCGGACCACCACGTCGTCCGCCCCTGCCGGCGGGGGCGGCGATCCCCGGTACGCCACCTGCAAGCAGGCGACCGCCGACGGGTACGGCCCGTACACGCGCGGCGTCCACAAGCAGTACGACTGGTACATCGACGTGGACGGGGACGGCGTGGTCTGCGAGCAGTGAGACGCTCCGGGCCGCAGGCCTCCCGGGACGATTGACGCGATCGGCACGGGCAGGCACGGGCAGGCACGGCGGCCCGAAGCCGCGCCGAAGGCGGCGCCCGGCGAACGAAAAGAGGCCGGAGGCGGCCCCCGGGAACGAAAAGGGCCCGAGATGCCCCGCGAGGAACGGAAAAGGGCCGGAGAAGATCACTGAAGCGCCGGATCGGCCAGGCGGCGGACGGTCGTGTTCGCGACAAGCGAAAGGCCAGGTCTGCGAAGACCTGGCCTCGGGGACATCCGTACCGGACCCCGGGTGCGGAAGCCGGGGTGGACGACGCCGGGTTCACCGGAGGTGGTGACTCAGCGTCTGGAAGCCCGTCGCGGAAGCGGATCCGCTTCCGGTCGGACTTCCGGCCCTACCGGTGAACTGAGTCGCCGATTAGTCGGGGCCATTCCAGCCCAGTTCGCCCATGGCGTTCAAGGGCAAAGAATAGTTGGAGGTGTCGTTCTGAGGGGCAGACGAATCAGCGCTCACGGTCGTAGCATTGCCAGAGACGGCAAAAGCAGCCGCAAATAGCATGGCGAGGGCAGACAGGGACAAGGTAAGACGTCGGCGCACGGGGAGACTCCTGTCGTGGGTTCTGCTGCTCAACACTATCTTTCAAGGGGTAACGTGACTGGTCAAGACTTAGTCGGTCAACGCATCAAGACCGTCCGTCGGCAACGTGGTCTTTCCCAGGCGCAGCTCGCTCACCCGGAACTGTCGGATAGCTACGTCTCTCTCATCGAGAGTGGCAAGCGTACTCCGACCCCCGCCGTGTTGGAGCTTCTTGCCGAGAAACTCGACTGCTCGCTCACCTATCTGGTGAACGGGGTCACGGCCGAGCAGATGCAGGAGATCGAGCTCGCGCTCGGCTACGCGAAGCTGGCCATGGAGAACGGCGAGGTCGTCGAGGCCCGCACCCGCTACGCGGAGCTCCTCGCCGACGGCGGCCTGGCGGGTCTGCCGCAGCTCCGCCAGGACGCCGAGTACGGCCTGGCCCTGGCGACCGAGGCCTGTGGCGACCTGGACGAGGCGATCGTCCTGCTCGACGGATTGCGCGAGAACGACACGGTGGTCATGAACCCCGAGCGTCAGGTCGCGGTCGCCGTCGCGCTCTCCCGCTGCCACCGCGAGAAGGGCGACCTGGCGCGGGCGGTGCAGGTCCCCGAGCAGATCCTCGGCGGCGCGGTCCGCCCGGCCTGGAACGACGGCCTGATGCGGCTGGGCGGCCAGCTCCTCGTCGCCTACGTCAGCCGCGGCGACCTGCTGCGGGCGCGCCAGTTCTCGGCCGAGCTGCTGGCCGCGGCCGAGACCCTCGGCACCCCGCAGGCGCTCACCCTGGCGCACTGGGGCGCCGCGATCGTCGCCGTCGAGAGCGGGCAGGCCCAGGAGGCCGTCGCCCACGTCGAGCGGTCCCTGGCCATCCAGTCCGAGTACGGCGACCCGCGCCGGCTGGCCCGCCTGCGCGGCGACTACGCCCAGGTGCTGCTGACCGCCCGGCCGATGGAGGCCGAGGCCTGGCGCGACGTGCTGCTGAAGGTGGAGGGCGAGCTCGCCGAGAGCTCCGCCAACCCCATGGACAAGATGCGCTGCGCGATGAACCTCGCCCGGGTGGAACTGCTGCTCTCCCGGCCCGAGCCGGCCGCGGAGCGCATGCGTGCCGTCTGCGACCTCCTCGACGGCATGCCGCAGATCATGCAGGCCGAGGCCCGGCTGCTGTACGGCCAGACCCTCGCCGAGCTGGGCAGGCAGGAGGAGGCCTCGCGGGAGCTGGGGGCCGGGGCCGAGTGCCTGGAGCGCTCGCCCGTCACCCGGGACACCGCCCACGCCTGGCTGACCGCGGCACAGGTCCTGGAGCGCATCGACGAGCCCGTCCGGAGCGTCGACGCCTACAAGCGGGCACTGGCCAGCGTCGGGCTGTAGGCCCGCCGAGGTGTCCCCGGCCGGTCGGCCGGGAAGGACGGGTGGGTGAGGGGCCGGGAACGGCCGGACGGAGGGGAGACGCGCGCAGCCGTGGATCGGGTAGGGGAGTCGAGACCGCGGTGCCGCGTCGGTAGCCTGGGGGTGTCATGAAGACTTCCCCTGTCGCGGCCGCCCTCGCGCTCCTCGTCGCCCTCGTTCTCGGCACGGCCTTCGCCACGCCCGCCCTCGCACACGACCGGCTCAAGAGCAGCAGCCCGGCCAAGGACGCGAAGGTCGAGCGCCTGGAGGAGGTGAAGCTGACCTTCAGCGCCTCGGTGCGCTTCCCGAACGTCGTCGTCCGCTCCGGGGACACGTCCCACCAGGACGGCAAGCCCTCCGTGGACGGCGCCGTGGTGACCCAGAAGGTCAAGGCCGGCCTTCCTCCCGGCCGGTACGTGATCGCCTACCGTGTCGTCTCCTCCGACGGCCACCCGATCGAGGGGGAGATCCCCTTCACCCTCGTCGGCCAGGCAGCGTCCTCGCCGTCCTCGCCGTCCTCGTCGTCCCAGGCACCGGAGGCGTCGGAGTCGTCGCCCGCGGGCGCCGGACCGGGCTCCGCCACCGAGAGCGCCACCGCGAGCGCCCCGGCCACCCCGTCGGAGGTCCCGGTCACCCCGGCCGCCGCGGCCGAGGAGTCCGGCTCCTCGGGAGGCGTACCGGGCTGGATGTGGATCGTCGTCGGCGCCCTGACCGGCGTCGGCATCGGCATGTTCTTCAGCATGCGCGGCAAGAAGCGGCCGTGAGCGGGTCCGCGCGGGCCGCGCAGACGGCCAAGACGGCGAAGACGGACGACACGGCCACGTCCGGGAACGGCGGGACCGTACGGCTCGTCCTCGCCGGCACCGGCGCCGCCGTGGTCGCGCTGGTGATCGCGATGATCGCCGGGGGCGCGGCGTTCCCCAGGATCATCCCCGGTCTGCCCGACCAGGGCGCCCTCACCCGCTGGGGCCTGCCGCTGGCCAAGCTGGCGATGGACGGGGCCGGCCTGCTCACCGTCGGCACGCTGCTGGCCGCCGCGATCCTGCTCCCCAGCGACAAGGGCCTGCTGGGCGGGCCCGCCCTCGCCTACGTCAGGGCCGCCTCCTGGACGGCCCTGGTCTGGGCCGGGGCCGCCGCGGCCACCATGGTGTTCAGCCTCTCGGAGGCGCTCGGGGCGCCGGTGGCCGAGGTGCTCGCCGGCGACGAGCTCACCAGCTTCGCCAGCCAGGTCTCCCAGGGCATCGCGCTGACCCTGGTGGTGCTGTTCTCGGTCGCCATCGCGCTCTTCGCGCGCGGCGCGATCACCGTGGGCGCGGCCGGCGGCCTGCTCGTGCTGGCCCTGATCACCATGCTCCCGCCCGCGCTGACCGGCCACTCCTCCTCCTCGCCCAACCACGACCTGGCCACCACGGGCGTGGCCGTGCACCTGATCGTCCTGGCGCTCTGGGTGGGCGGCCTCGGCGTGCTCTGCGCGCACGCGCTGCGCCGGCAGCCGCACCTGGCGACCGCCGCCACCCGCTTCTCGGCCCTGGCGCTGTGGTGCTTCATCGGGGTGGGGCTGTCCGGCCTGTTCAGCGTCCTGGCCAGGCTCACCTCGCCCTCGGAGCTGTTCACCTCCGCGTACGGCCTGCTGCTGCTGGCCAAGACGGCCGCGTTCGCGTTGCTCGGGGTCATCGGCTGGTGGCACAGGAAGCGGACCCTGCCGCTGCTGGCCGGTGGCGGGTCCGGGACGTTCGTCCGGTTCGCCACCGGTGAGATCGTCGTCATGTTCGCGGCCGTCGGGCTGGCCGTCGCGCTGTCCCGTACCGCGCCACCGCCCGCCGTCCTGCCCGTGGACAGGGCCTTCGAGCTGCTCGGCTACACCATGCCCCCGGAGATCTCCCTCGTCAACCTGGCGACGCTGTGGTGGTTCGACCTGTTCTCCGGCACGCTCGTCGCCCTGCTGGCCGGGCTCTACCTCGCCGGTGTCGTCCGGCTCGCCCGGCGCGGCGACCCCTGGCCCAAGGGCCGTACGGCCGCCTGGTTCGTCGGCGTGCTGATCCTGCTGATCGCCACCCAGAGCGGTGTCGCCCGCTACGCCAAGGTGCTGTTCAGCGCGCACATGGCCGAGCACATGACGCTCTCCATGATGGTGCCGATCTTCCTGGTGCTCGGCGCGCCCGTGACCCTGGCGCTGCGGGCCCTCTCCCCGGCCGCCCGCAGGGGTGACCGCGGGCCCAGGGAGTGGCTGACCACGATCCTGCACAGCAGGTTCGTCCGGTTCGTCTCGCACCCGGCGATCGCCACGGCGATCTTCATCGTCTCCACCTACGCGCTGTACTTCACGCCGCTGTTCGCCGCCGCCATGGAGGAGCACCTCGGCCACATCGCGATGACGGTGCACTTCCTGCTCAGCGGCTCCCTGTTCTTCTGGGTGATCATCGGCATCGACCCGGCCCCGCACCGGCTGCCGCACGTGGCCCGGCTCATCCTGCTGTTCGTGACCATGCCGTTCCACGCGTTCTTCGGCATCGCGCTGATGAGCATGACCACCGTGCTGGCCGCGGAGTGGTACGACCAGCTCGGCCGGACCTGGGGGCCCAGCGCCGTGGCCGACCAGCAGGCCGGCGGGGCCATCGCCTGGGGGTTCGGGGAGATCCCGACGCTCATCGTGCTGCTCGCGCTGGCCTTCCAGTGGTGGCGCGCCGACGACCGCGGGGCCCGCCACGCCGACCGCCGGGCCGAGGCCGCCGCGGCCCGTACCGGTGGCAGCGGGGACAGCAGGCTCGACGACTACAACGACTACCTGGCCAGACTCAACAAGCGTGACAACGGTCGGTAGCCCCACGGTTACGCCCTCCTACCCTTACCGCCTTCCCGGTGTCCCTCCCGGTAGCCTGGTGTCCCACAGGGGCTCGTGCTCACCGCAGCGGGTGCAGCGCTTCGTCGTCGCGCGCCACGCCGAGTCACATCCGGTCGGGGGGCCGGTGATCGCCATGTGCATGGGAAGGTTGAGCAGTGTCCGAGGAACTGCGCGTACGCGACGACAGGAGCCGGAGTCTGGCCCAGGCCCTTGAGGGATACCTGACCGAATGGTCCGAGCGCACCGGGATCGCCGTCGAGATCTGGGCGCTGCCCGGCCGTGACGTCCCGGCCTCCTTCGCCGAGGTCGTGCTGGCGGTGCTGGAGGAGGCGCTCGCCAACGTCGAGCGGCACAGCCGCGCCCGTACGGTCTCCGTCGCCGTCACCCACGGGCGCGGCGGGCTGCGCATGACGATCAGCGACGACGGTGTCGGCTTCTTCGGCGAGGCCCGGGGCCGGGGCGTCGTCGCCATGCGCGCCCAGGTCCGCAGGCTCGGCGGCTCGCTCGGCGTCAACGGCAGCCCCGGCGAGGGGACCACCGTCACCGGGGTGCTTCCCCTCCGGAAGCAGGACCGGGGGTAGGGCCCGGGAACGAGGCCGGGGCGGGCCGTAGACGACGGCCCGCGGCCGGTTCCGCGCTGCGGCTCAGGGAAGCGTGAGGATCTCGCGGCCGGTCTCGGTCACCAGGATGGTGTGCTCGAACTGGGCGGTCCGCCTGCGGTCCTTGGTGACGGCGGTCCAGCCGTCGGGCCAGACGTCGTAGTCGATGGTGCCGAGCGTCAGCATGGGCTCGATGGTGAACGTCATCCCCGGCTCCAGGGTGACCGCCAGCGACGGGTCGTCGTAGTGCGGCACGATCAGGCCCGAGTGGAACGTGGTGCCGATGCCGTGACCGGTGAAGTCGCGGACCACGCCGTAGCCGAACCGCTTGGCGTACGCCTCGATCACCCGGCCGGCCACGTTGAGCCGGCGGCCCGGGGCGATGGCCTTGATCGCCCGGTCGGTGGCCTCCCGGGTGCGCTCGACCAGCAGGCGCGACTCCTCGTCGACGTCGCCGACCAGGAAGGTGGCGTCGGTGTCGCCGTGCACGCCGCCGATGAAGGCGGTGATGTCGACGTTGACGATGTCGCCGTCGCGCAGCACGGTGTCGTCCGGGATGCCGTGGCAGATCACCTCGTTGATCGAGGTGCAGAGCGACTTGGGATAGCCCCGGTAGCCGAGCGTGCTGGGGTAGGCGCCGTGGTCGCAGAGGAACTCGTGGCCGATCCGGTCGAGCTCGTCGGTGGTGACCCCGGGGGCCACGTGCCTGCCGACCTCCTGCAGGGCCTGGGCGGCCAGCCTGCCCGCGACCCGCATCCGCTCGATGATCTCGGGGGTCTTGACGTCGGGCTCCCCGGTCTTCGGGGTCTTCTTCCCGACGTACTCCGGCCGCTGGATGTGGGAGGGGACCTTGCGGAGGGGAGAGATCCGCCCGGGCTGGAGCAGTGTCGTCATGGTCCAGCAGTCTAGTTGTGCTTCCGGCTGGGCAGGATTGCGGCATGAGCGATCAATGGTGGTTCTGTCTCACGCACCAGGCCGTCGAACCCGACAAGGGGTGCCCGAACAAGGACCGGATGGGGCCGTACCCGACCCGCGAGGCCGCGGCCGGCGCGCTGCAGACCGCGGCCCGGCGGAACGAGGACTGGAAGAAGAACGACCGGGGGTGGGACGGGGACGACGACTGAGCCCGCCCGCTAGCCGTCCACGACGGCGTACGCGCGTACGGGGAAGGTCCCCATCCCGGCCAGCAGCGGTGGCGCGGCGTGCAGGCGGAACCCGCTGCCGGGGAGCGCGGCCAGCCCCGTCATGTGCTCCACGATGGGGATGCCCGCCGCGAGCAGCAGCGTGTGCGCGGGGCGTTCACCGCGGGGCGGGGTGTCGTCGATGTTGAGGCTGTCGATGCCGACGAGCGCGGGACCCCGCTCCGCGAGCCATCTGGCCGCCTCCGGTTCGAGGTAGGGGTGGCCGTGGAAGTAGGCGTCGGTGCCGAAGTGCCGGTCCCAGCCGGTGTGCAGCAGGACGGCCCTGCCGCGCACGTCCAGCCCCGCGAACCGGTCGAGGCCCACCGAGGGAGCCCCCTCGGCCCGTACGACCAGCCCCGGGAGGTCGGCGAGCGACTCCAGCGGCACCCCCGACAGGTCGGGTCCGTCGGGGTAGCGGTGGTAGGGGGTGTCGAGGTAGGTGCCGGTGTTGGCGACCAGCTCGACGCTGCCGATGTGGAACTCCGTGCCCGGCGCGTAGACCTCCCGCGAGGCCTCCCGGCTCAGGTGCACGCCCAGGCGCGGGCCGGGGACGCCGGGGTAGGTGATCATGCCCTCGGTGATGCGGTGGCTCAGCTCGACCAGCCGGCTCACGGGACGCTCACCTGCCCGTGTCCGGTGCGGGCCCCGGCGATCCTGGCGATGGCGACGAGGCCGATCGCACCCCAGACGACGTTGAGGACCGCCGACGGCCAGGCCGCGTGAAAGGCCGAGTTGATCATGAGGGTGACCGCGCCGGTGAGGTTGATCACCTGGTAGGGCATGCCGTCGCCGGACATCCTGGACGTCGAGACCATGGCGTACCCGTACAGCAGCAGGGCGGCTCCGGCCCAGCCGAGCAGGTCGATGAAGAGGGGCACGGGATCACGCGCCCGACGGGAAGAGGTTCATGCCCCCATGGTTTCCGCCCCGGTCACTGAAGGTCAAATAAAGTTGTCTTACCATCCACGTAAGCTCAGCTACATGGAAATCGATCCCCGGCGGCTGCGGGTGCTCCACGAGGTCGCCCGGCGCGGTGGCGTCATGCGCGCGGCCGAGGCGCTCCACCTGACGGCCTCGGCGGTCTCGCAGCAGCTCGCGCTCCTGGAACGGGAGGTCGGGCTCTCCCTCATCGACAGGTCCCAGCGCCGGGTCGCCCTCACCCCCGCGGGCAGGGTGCTCGCCGGATACGCCGAGCGCGTCGAGGAGGAGCTGGACGAGGCCAGACGGGAGCTGATCCGCTTCACCGAGCGGTTGGCCGGGCCGGTGGCGATCGCCGCCTTCCCCACGGTCATCCGGCACCTGCTGGTGCCCGCGCTCGGCGATCTGGCCGAGCGCCACCCCCGGATCACGCCGCGCATCCGGGAGCTGTACGGGCCGCCCGCGCTGAGCGAGCTCCGCCTCGGCGGGGTCGACCTCGCCCTCACCGAGCAGGACGCCGACGAGGCCGTCGTGGCGCGGCAGGCCATCGTCTCCCACCCCCTGTACGTGGACGAGTACCGGATCGTGGCCCCGCCGGGCTGGGCGGAGGTCCCCCGGGAGGTGCCGGACCTGGCGGAGGTGCCCTGGGTCGCCGGGCCGCTCGACCACGCCAGCGGCCAGGCCCTGGAGCGGCTCGCCGCCCTGCACGGGTTCACCCCGCGCCGGGTGCACACGATCCAGGAGTTCCCGCCCACGCTCGCCCTGGTCGCGGCGGGGCACGGGGTGGCGATCGTGCCGTCGCTGGCCCTGCTCGACGTCCCGGACGGCGAGGTCGTCGTCACCGGCATCACCGGAGTGGGAGCCAGGAAGCTGGACGCGGTCACCCGCCTCAGCCGCACCCGCTCGGGGGAGCCCGACCCGGTGCAGGCCGTGGTCATCGCGGCGCTCAGGGAGGCGGCCGAGGGCCTGGCGGAACGGCTCCGGGCCCGCTGGAGGACGTCCTGACCGCCCCGCCGGTGAGCACGGCCGGTGAGCACGGGCGGGGCCGTGACCCGTGCGGTGCGACCCGGGGGCCCGGACCGGGCCCGCCTAGTCGTTCAGGTGCGGGCCGCTGACCCGCTCCAGCAGCCCGGCCAGCCGGTCGCGCAGTCCCGGGCGGCGGCCGACCTCTCCCGCGGCCATGCTGACCAGGTGCTGGGCGCCGTCGAAGGAGAACGGCGCCCGCTCGGGGATCGTCAGCGCGTCGTGGGCGAGACCGGCCAGCTCGGCGTCGCCGCCGTCCAGCGCCAGGATCGTCGTACCGGTCCTGCGGGCGTCGCTCACCCGTTCCAGCAGGGCCTCCGGGGCGGCCTCCTCGGCCACCACGAACAGCGTCTCGCCCCTTCGCGCCCGCTCGATCCTGTCCAGCCCGATCCGCAGGTGGGCCGGCGCGTCCGGTGCGGGCGCCCAGCGGACCAGCGTCGGGGCCAGCTGCGGCAGCCCGGAGAGCCTGGCCTCGTCGCTCAGGTGCGCGGTCAGGTGCCAGGGCTCCTCAGCGGGCGTGCCCACCACCATCAGCCCCCCGGCCGAACGCGTCGCGCGCAGGGCCAGGCCCAGCTCGCGGGTCCGCTCGATCCAGCCGGTGGAGGCCAGCATCTCGCGCAGCAGTGTCACCGCCCCAGCGTCCATGTGCCCATGGTGCCGTACGGACCCCGCGGTGATCCGGGGAACGCGATCCTGAGATGATCGGAAAAGGCGATGGACACTGGAAACATGGTCGACGGGCTCCGGCTCCGGATGACCGGGGGACGACGAGGAGCGGCGAGTGAGCACTGACAACCCGACCGATGTTCCGGACGTGAGCGGCGTCTCGATCGGCATCCTGGGCGGCACCGGGGACCAGGGCAAGGGCCTGGCCCGGCGGTTCGGCCTCGCCGGCCACACCGTGCTGATCGGCTCGCGCAGCGCCGGGCGCGCCCAGGAGGCGGCGGCCACCCTCGGCGGCGCGGTACGCGGCGCCGAGAACGCGGCCGTGGCGGCCGAGGCCGACGTGGTGATCGTGGCCATTCCCTGGGACGGGCACCGCTCCACGCTGGAGTCCCTCCGCGCCGAGCTGGCCGGGAAGATCGTCATCGACTGTGTCAACCCGCTCGGCTTCGACAAGCAGGGCGCGTACGCGCTGCCGGTCGAGGAGGGCAGCGCCGCCCAGCAGGCCGCCGCGGTCCTGCCCGACAGCCGGGTGGTCGCCGCCTTCCACCACGTCTCGGCCGTCCTGCTGCTGGACCCCGAGGTCGCCGAGATCGACCTGGACGTGCTGGTGCTGGGCGACGACCGCGAGGCCACGGACATCGTGCGCGGGCTGGCGGGCCGCATCCCGGGCGTGCGGGGCGTGTACGGCGGCCGGCTGCGCAACGCCCACCAGGTCGAGGCGCTGACCGCCAACCTCATCTCGATCAACCGCCGCTACAAGGCCCACGCGGGCCTGCGCCTCACCGACATCTGACCGGCCGGCACCCCCCGGGGCCCCCCGGCCGGGGGCTCCTGGACGGCTGTCAGCGGGGGAGCGGACGCTCAGACGACGAGGGCCTGCAGGGTGCCGGGACGGCGGGTGCCGTCGTAGTCCCGCCAGGCCGCGGCCAGCGCGGTGACGGACGCGGTGAGCGTCTCCTCGTCGAACAGGAACGGCAGCCGCAGGTGATCGCCGTGGCCGCCCGAGGGGTCGAACGAGCGTCCCTGGGGGACCGCCACCCCGTGTCTGAGCGCGACCTGGGCGAAGGCCCCCGCGTCGCCGGGGAGCCGTACCCAGATCGTCTGCCCGCCGAGGGCGGGTTCGGCGCTCCACGAGGGCAGCTTCGCGGCGAGCTCGCCGAGGAGGTGGTCGTGGCGGCGCCGCAGGACGTCGATCCGGTCCCGGCGGAGCCGGTCCATCTGCGAGATCAGCGACGCCGCCGCGAGCTGGCCGAGGATCTCGCCGCCCAGGTCGTGGACGGCGCGCAGCCGCACCAGCCGGGAGATCACCGGCGCCGCCGCGCGGATCCAGCCGATCCGCAGCCCGCCCCAGACGAGCTTGCTGAGCGAGCCGACCGTGATGATCCGCCGCCCGTCCCCGAAGTACGCCAGCGGGGGCGGGGTCTCGCCGGAGAAGCACAGCTCGGCCGGGACCTCGTCCTCGACGAGCGGCACGTCGTGCTCGGCGGCCAGGGCGGCCAGGCGGCGCCGGACCAGCGGGGGCATGATCGCGCCGGTCGGGTTGTGGCAGGTCGGGACGAGGTACCCCAGGGCGGGGCGGTCCGCCAGCGCGGCGCCGAACGCCTCGGTGTCGGCGGCCGTGCGGAACAGGGCTGCGGCCTCCCGGAAGGACTCCAGCGCGCCGGGGTAGGTCGGGGCCTCGGTCAGCACGGTGTCGCCCGGGGACAGCAGCAGGTTCGCCAGCAGGGTCAGGGCCTGCTGGCCGCCGTTGGTGACCATGATCTGCCCGGCCGTGGTGGGCACGCCGCGCTCCCGGTGGTAGGAGGCGATCCGCTCGCGCAGCTCGGGGTACCCGGCCGGGTGGTACCCGATGTCGTGCCGGATCCGGCCCAGCCGGGCCGCCGCCTCCAGGTACGCCTCCACCAGCACCGGGGGCGGGCCGTCCGGGGCGGCGCAGCTGAGCAGGGTGACGTTCTCGGGCGGGTCCAGCAGGTGCAGCAGCAGCGGGTTGGCCGTGCCGCCGGGACCGGACGGCGGCCGCTGGGCGGCGCAGACCCGGGTGCCGCTGCCCTGGCGCCGTACCACCCGGCCCTCCTGCTGGAGCAGGTCGTACGCGGCGACCACGGTGCCCCGGCCGACCGCCAGCGACCGCGCGAGCTCCCGGTCGGGCGGCAGCAGGGTGCCCGGGCGCAGCTCCCCGTCGTCGATGAGGGCGCGCAACCGCACCGCGAGCAGCAGGTAGAGCGGGCCCCTGCCCGACGACCAGCGGCCGAGCCTGGCGATCAGTTCGTCGTTATTGGCTCCCATGATGGACCAATCTTGCCGGATTGGATCTGACAAAGGGCCTATTTTGCGTACATCCTTGGGGCATGACTGATTTCCGTCCGGAGACGCGCACCGTCCACCTTCCCCAGCCGCCGCTGAACGGCAGCCGTCCCATCACGGTGCCGCTCTACCAGACCTCCGGCTTCATCTTCGACGACCCGGCCGTCTTCGCCGACGGGATGGGCCGTCCGGACGGGGCGTTCGTCTACGGGCGCATGTCCAACCCGACGGTCCGTTCCCTGGAGGAGGCCGTCTCCGGCCTGGAGGGCGGCGTCGGCGCCGTGGCCACCGGCTCCGGCATGGGCGCCATCAACGCCGTGCTGTTCGGGCTGCTGGCGCCCGGCGACCACCTGATCGCGCAGAAGCCGCTCTACGGCGGCACCGCCGCGATGATCAACGACATGGTGGGCCGGTTCGGGATCACGGTCACCTACGTCGCCGAGGACGACCCGGCGGCGCTGCGCGAGGCCGTACGGCCCGAGACCAGGCTCGTCTACCTGGAGACCATCGCCAACCCGGTGACCCAGGTCGCGGACCTGCCCGGCATGTGCGCCGCGGCCCGCGAGGCCGGCCTGATCTCCGTGGTCGACAACACCTTCGCCTCCCCGATCCTGTGCCGGCCGATCGAGCACGGCGCCGACATCGTCGTGCACTCCACCACGAAGTACCTCAGCGGCCACACCGACGTGCTCGGCGGAATCGCCGTGTTCGCCTCAGACGAGCTGTACCGCAAGGTGTGGGCCTTCGCGAGCAAGCTGGGCGCCACCCCGGACCCGTTCGCCGCCTGGCTCACCCTGCGCGGCATGCAGACGCTGTCGCTGCGGATGGAGCGCCACTGCTCCAACACCCGCGAGCTGGCCACCCGCCTGAACGACCACCCCGCCGTCTCGGCCGTGTACTGGCCGGGCCTGCCCTCGCACCGCTCGTACGAGCTGGCGGCCAAGCTCCTGCCCGACTTCGGAGGGGTCTTCTCCTTCGACCTGGTCGGCGGGCGCGAGGCCGGGGAGCGGTTCATGAGCTCGGTGCGGCTGGCCCTGCTGGCCCCGTCCCTGGGCGGCGTCGAGACGCTCGTCCTGCACCCCGCGACCACCTCCCACCGCACCCTGACCGCCGAGGAGCTGGCCCGGCACGGGATCGGCGAGGGCACCGTACGGGTGGCCGTGGGCATCGAGCACATCGAGGACCTCTGGGCCGACATCGAGCAGGCGCTCTCCTGACCGGCGTGCGGCGCCGGGGCTTCTCCTAGACTGCGGCACGGAGGCCGCCGATCACCCGGCGGCCCCTCGAAGTCGTTCGCCTGGAACCTTCGGAGTCGTTCGCCGGGAAGGGGAGCGCGCGTGAGCGTGTCGATCGGGGACGTGGAACGGGCGGCCGGGCGCATCGCCGGGCATGTCCTCCGTACACCGGTGATCGAGGTGTCGCCCGGGTTGTTCATGAAGCTGGAGGCGCTCCAGCACTCGGGGTCGTTCAAGGCCCGAGGAGGCTTCAACAGGGCGCTGTCTGCCGGGACGCTCCCGGAGGCGGGCCTGATCGCGGCGAGCGGCGGCAACCACGGCCTGGCCGTGGCGTACGTGGCCCGGAGCCTCGGGGTCCGGGCGGAGATCTTCGTCCCGACGGTGTCCAGCTCGGTGAAGGTGGCCGGGCTGCGCGCGCTGGGCGCCGAGGTGACGCAGGTCGGAGCCTTCTACGCGGAGGCGTACGAGGCGTCGGTCAAGCGCGCGGCAGAGACCGGGGCCCTGGACGTGCACGCCTACGACCAGGCCGAGGTGGTCGCGGGGCAGGGCACGGTCGGCCTGGAGGTGCTGGAGCAGACCGGAGGGGTCGACACGGTCCTGGTCGCGGTCGGCGGCGGCGGGCTCGTCGCGGGGATCACCGTGGCCCTCGCCGGCCGGGCCCGGGTGGTCGCGGTCGAGCCCGAGCTCATCCCCACCCTGCACCGGGCCCTGGAGGCGGGCGGGCCCGTACCCGTCGGGGTCTCGGGGGTCGGCTCCGACGCGCTCGGCGCGAGCAGGACGGGCGCGCTCGCCTACGAGATCACCGCCGCGGCCGGGGTGGAGAGCCTCGTGGTCGGTGACGAGGCCATCGTCGAGGCGCGGCGCGCGATGTGGCGCGACCACCGGCTCGCCGTCGAGCACGCCGGGGCCACGGCCTACGCGGCACTGCTGTCCGGTGCCTACCGCCCGGCGCCCGGGGAGCGGGTGGCCGTCGTGGTGTGCGGCGCCAACACCGACCCGGCCACCCTCGTCTGAGGGCGGCCGAGGGGCTCGTCGCGTCTCCACAGCGTCCCCGCGTCCCCGCGTCCCCGCGGGGGCTTCCACGGCTTTCGCGGGGGGCCGGGGAGCGGCCGGGTCGTCAGCGGTAGCTGTGCTCGGCGGTGGGGAAAGCGCCGGCCGTCACCTCGTCGGCGAAGGCGCGTACCGCCCTGTCCATCTCCCCGGCCAGGTCGGAGTACTTCTTGACGAACTTCGCCGGGGTGGCGGTCAGGCCCATCAGGTCCTGCCAGACGAGCACCTGCGCGTCCGTGCCGGGACCGGCGCCGATGCCGATCGTCGGGATCGACAGGGAGGAGGTGACCCGCTCGGCCAGGTCCGCGGGGACGCACTCCAGCACCACCGAGAACGCCCCGGCGTACTCCAGGTCCTTGGCGTCGGCCATCAGCTCGTCCCCGGACTGGCCGCGGCCCTGCACCCGGTAGCCGCCGAGAGCGTTGACCGACTGGGGGGTCAGGCCCAGGTGGGCCATCACCGGGATGCCCGCAGAGACCAGCGCCTCGACCTGGGGGAGCACCCGGCGGCCGCCCTCCAGCTTGACCGCGTGCGCCCCGGCCTCCTTCATGAACCGGGTGGCCGTCTCCAGGGCCTGCTGGGGGGAGGCCTGGTAGGAGCCGAACGGCAGGTCGGCCACGACCAGCGCGCGCGAGGAACCGCGGACCACGGCCGCCGTCAGCGGCATGAGATCGTCCACCGACACGGGGAGCGTCGAGTCGTACCCGTACACGACCATGGCGGCCGAGTCGCCGACGAGCAGCACGGGGATGCCGGCCTCGTCGAAGATCCTGGCGGTCATCGCGTCGTACGCGGTGACCATCGGCCAGCGCTCGCCGCGCTCCTTGGCGGCGGCGATGTCACGTACGGTGACCCTGCGTCCAGCCTGGCCGCCGTAGAGAGAGGTCGGCCGGCTGGTGACGGAAGAGGACATGTGGGACCTCCAGTGAAGTCTCGAGGCGCCCCAGTGGCGTCCCCGGACGGTTCGATGATTGCACGGGCCCGGCAGGTTCAACAGACCCGATCCGCCAGGTAATCCGATCCCGGTCGGCGGGCCGGGCAGAGGGCGCCCACGCTGGGGATTCCCGCGCGGGCGGAGATCGCCGGGGACGGGCTCAGGGGGTCATCCGGTGGCGGGGACACCGGGGACGTACGGCACAATGCCCGGGGAGGTAAGTAATCATCATGGCCGTCGAACCTTACCGCCGCCTGCTGGCACTGCCGGGCGTGCGATCGTTGCTGCTGGTGGGCATGCTCGCCCGGATCCCCACGACCGCGGTCTCCATCACGCTGACCATGCACGTCGTCGATCCCAGCGGGCTGGGCCTGAACTACGTCCAGGCCGGTCTGGTGACCGCGGCCAGCACGGTGGGGATGGCCGTCGGCTCGCCGCTGGCCGGGAGGTTCGTCGACAGCCACGGCCTGCGCCCGGTGCTGGCGGTGACCACCCTCGCCCAGGTCGTCTTCTGGTCCACCGCCTGGCTGATGCCGTTCCCGCTGCTGCTGGCCGCCGCCATCCCGGCGGGCCTGTTCACCCTCCCCGTGTTCAGCGTGATCAGGCAGTGCCTGACCGCGCTGGTCCCGGTCGAGCAGCGCAGGATGGGCTTCTCCCTCGACTCCATGCTCGTGGAGCTCTCCTACATGGCGGGCCCGGCCCTGGCCATCGCGGGGGTCAGCCTGCTGGGCAGCGTTCCCACCATGGCCGTCGTCGGGGCCGGCCTGGCCGTCTCGGGAACGACGCTGCTGGTGCTGAACCCGCCCGTCCGCTCGGCCGAGGAGCTCAGGGAGCCCGCCGGCCGCGTCCCCCGGCGCCAGTGGCTCACCCCGGCGCTGCTCGGGCTGTTCGGCACGGTCATGGCGGCGACGTTCGTGCTGACCGCCACCGAGCTCTCGCTGGTGGCGACGATGCAGCGGGGCGGCGACACCGCGTGGATCGGCCTGGCGATCACCGTGTGGTGCGCCTACTCGCTGGCGGGCGGCTTCGTGTACGGCATGCTGCCCCGCGGGCTGTCACCCCTGATCCTGATCGGCGCCATGGGGGTGCTCACCATCCCGGTCGGCCTGGTCGGCGGGAACTGGCACTGGCTGCTCCTGGCCCTGCTGCCCGCCGGTGTGCTGTGCGCCCCGGCGCTGTCCTCCACGATCGAGACGGTGAGCCGCTGGGTCCCGGCCGGGGCCCGGGGCGAGGCGATGGGCCTGCACGGCACGGCCCTGCTCGTCGGCGTGGGCTGCGCGTCGCCGGTCGCGGGCGCGATCATCGACGGTCCCGGCCCGGGGTGGGCCTTCGCCGCGGCCGGGCTGGTGAGCGTGATCATGGTGCTCGTCGCCCTGCCGTTCTGGCGGCGCGCCGCCACGGCCGCGCCGGAGCCATCGGTGTCGGCCTCGGCCTGACCGACCCCGCGTGTCCGCCGGCGTGCGCCCGGCACGCCTCGTTCCGGCCCCCGCCTCGTCCGCCGGTGCCGTTCCTTGACGTCCCGACCGATAATATTGAAACGGTACGGTTGCGTATCGAAACGACGAGCGATACGGTTGTGTTTCGAAACTTAAGCGTATCGAAAAACGGGGCAACAGTGGAACACAAGCTCGGTCATCCCAGACGGTGGCAGATCCTCGGGGTGATGGTCTTCAGCCTCCTGGCCGTCGTGCTCGACAACACCATCCTCAACGTGGCGCTCAAGACGATCGCCGACCCCGTGGAGGGCCTGGGCGCCACCCAGAGCCAGCTGGAATGGGCGATCAACTCCTACACGCTCGTCTTCGCCGGCCTGCTGTTCACCTTCGGGGTGATCGGCGACCGGACCGGGCGCAAGCGCATGCTCCTGATCGGCATGGTGCTCTTCGGCCTGGCGTCACTGGCCAGCGCGTACGCCCAGGACCCCATGCAGCTGATCGTCGCCCGCGCGTTCATGGGCATCGGCGGCGCCGCCATCATGCCGGCCACGCTGGCCATCATCTCCAACGTCTTCCCCCCGGAGGAACGCGGCAAGGCGATCGGCATCTGGGCCGCGGGGGTGGGCCTGGCCGTGGCGATCGGGCCGATCACCGGCGGCCTGCTCATCGAGCACTTCTGGTGGGGCTCGGTCTTCCTGGTCAACCTGCCGATCGTCGCGGTCAGCATGGTGCTCATCGGCCTGGTCGTGCCCGAGTCGCGTGACCCCAGGCCCTCGAAGCTCGACCCGATCGGGGTGATCCTGTCGATCATCGGCCTGGTCGCCGTCACCTACGGCATCATCCGGGGAGGCGAGCTGGCCACGATCGCCAGCGCCGAGGTGCTGGTCCCGATCGTCCTGGGTATCGTCGTGCTGGCCGCCTTCGTCTGGTACGAGCGCCGCATCGACCACCCGGCCTTCGACGTCCGCTACTTCCGCGACCCCCGCTTCGCCACCGCGGTCGGCATGATCGGCATCATGTTCTTCGCGATGATGGGCGCGATGTTCTTCCTGGTCTTCTACCTGCAGATCGTGCTGGGCTTCAGCGCGCTCCAGGCTGGCGCCCTGATGATGCCCTTCGCCGCCGCGCAGCTGATCTTCGCCCCGCTCAGCCAGCAGATGGCCAGGCGCTTCGGCGGCAGGCTGACCGCCACCGTCAGCATGGTCATCGTGGCCTGCGCGCTGGCCTCCTACGCGCTGATGGACCAGAACACCCCGGTCGTCGCGCTGGTGATCGTGTTCTTCGTCCAGGGCGCGGCGATGGCCAACATCATGCCCCCGGCGACCACCACGATCATGGAGGCGCTCCCCCGGGAGAAGGCCGGTGTCGGCTCGGCGATGAGCAACACCGTCCGCCAGGTGGCCGGAGCCCTGGGCGTGGCACTGCTCGGCTCGCTGCTCTCGGCCACCTACCGCGACCAGATCGCCCCGGCGCTGAGCGGGCTGCCCGACCAGGCCAGGCACGCCGCGGGCGAGTCGCTGACCGCCACGCTCGGCGTGGCCCAGGGACTCGGCGCCCGTGGCTCGGCGCTGATCGAACCGGCGAAGCTCGCCTTCATCGAGGGCATGCACGTCACCGCCCTGGTCTCCGCCGCGATCGCGCTGGCCGGAGCGCTGGTGGTGCTCAAGTGGCTGCCCGGCAGGTCCTCCGAGACCCCCGCCCCGCAGACCATCGACCACGACAAGGAACCGGCAGTAGTGTAGGGACCGCGATGACGACCACCGACGAGACCCAGGCGGACGGAGCCGGCACCGCCCGCTCCGCGGGCCGCCCTCGCAGCGCCAAGGCGGAGAAGGCCATCATCGACGCCACCCTCGACATGATCGGGGAGGGCATCGGCCTCTTCGAGCTGTCGATCGAGGCGATCGCGGCCCGGGCGGGGGTCGGCAAGACCACCATCTACCGTCGCTGGTCCAGCAAGGAGGACCTGTTCGTCGACGCGGTGGCCACCCTCAAGTCGCCGTTCCCGCCGCCCACGGGGGGTTCGGTCCGCGACGATCTGGTCGCCTGCATGCGGGTCTTCCAGCGCGACGCGAACGACGCGCGCAGCCGGTGCGTGATGAGCATCGCGATGAACGAGGCGGAACGACACCCGCGCCTGGTCGAGCGCGTCAGCCAGGCGGCCATCGAGCCGCGCAAGGCGGTCGTCACCGCCCTGCTGCGGCGCGGCATGGCCACCGGGGAGCTGCGGCCCGACCTCGACGTGGGGCTCGCGATGTCGAGCCTGGTGGGAACCGTCATGTGGTACACCCGCTCCCAGGGCGAGGCCGCCTCCGCACCGGACCTGGCCGAACGCGTCGTCGACCACCTCCTCGCGGGCATCGGCACCTGACCCTCCCCGGACGGGGGCGTCCGGGGGAGATCCGGCGCCCGGCGGACGCCCGCGGGGCCGGGCGGGCCGATGACCGTACCGGCCCGGGAACGGCCGCGTGTCAGGTGGTGGTCTCGCGCCAGCGGTTGGTGATGGGCAGGCGCCGGTCGCGGCCGAAGTTCTTGGGGGTGATCTTCGGGCCCGGGGGGTACTGCCGGCGCTTGTACTCGGCCAGGTCGACCAGGCGGATCACCCGGGTGACCAGCTCGGGGTCGTGCCCGGCCGCGATCAGTTCGGCGGAGCCCATGTCCTTCTCGACGTAGTCGCCGAGCAGCCGGTCCAGGATCGCGTAGTCGGGCAGCGAGTCGGTGTCGCGCTGGTCGGGCCGCAGCTCCGCGCTGGGCTCCTTCTCGATCGAGTTCTCCGGGATCGGCGGCACCGCGAACCCGTGCAGGAGCTCGCCGGAGCGGCCCGCCTGGGCGTTGCGCCAGCGCGACAGGTCCCACACGAGGGTCTTGAGCACGTCCTTGATGGGCGCGAAGCCGCCCGCGGAGTCGCCGTAGAGGGTGGAGTACCCGGTGGCCAGCTCGCTCTTGTTGCCGGTGGTCAGGACGAGGTGGCCGTGCTCGTTGGACAGTCCCATCAGGATCATGCCGCGGACCCGGGCCTGGAGGTTCTCCGCCGCGATCCCCGACAGCTCGACCTCCTTCTCGAAGCCGCTGACGATGTCGGCGATCGGCACCGTACGGGCGTTGATCCCCTGCCGGGCGACCAGTTCCAGCGCGTCGCTCAGCGAGTGGTCCGAGGAGTAGCGCGAGGGCATCAGCACCGCGTGCACCCGGTCGGGCCCGATGGCGTCGGAGGCGATCGTGGCGGTCAGCGCCGAGTCGATCCCGCCGGACAGGCCGAGGACGACCGAGCGGAAGCCGTTCTTGGCGACGTAGTCGCGGACCGCGAGGACCAGCGCCGAGTAGACCTCGGCGGTGTCGTCGAGCGGCTCGGCGACCGGGGGCGGCTCCGGCTCGTACGCCTCCAGGGGGCGCCCCGACAGCTCCAGCCGTTCCACCGTGATCTCGGTGCCGTCGGCGGCGTCCACCGGGAACGTGCCGGGACCGCCCTCGCCCTCGGGCAGCTCCAGGTCCGTCACCAGCAGCTCCTCGCGGAAACGCGTCGCGCGCGCGATCGGCTCGCCGGAGGCGGAGACGACCAGCGAGTCGCCGTCGAAGACCAGCTCGTCCTGGCCGCCGACCTGGTTGACGTAGGCCAGCGCGCAGCCCGCCTCGCGGGCGCGCCTGGCCACCAGCGCCAGCCGGACGTCGTCCTTCTCCTTCTCGTACGGGGAGGCGTTCGGCACCACCAGCAGCCCGGCTCCGGCCCTGGCGACCACCGCGACCGGGCCGCCCTCCTGCCAGAGGTCCTCGCAGACCGCGATCGCCACGTCCACGCCGTGCAGCCGGAAGATCGGCAGCCGGTCGCCGCGAACGAAGTAGCGGTACTCGTCGAAGACGCCGTAGTTGGGCAGGTGGTGCTTGGCGGTCCTGGTCACCACCCGGCCCCGGTACAGCAGCGCGGCGGCGTCCAGCGGGGATCCCTTGGGCTGGCCGACGCGGGGGGCGAGCCGCGCGCGGTCGACGTACCCGGCGACCACCGGGATCTCACCGAGCCCGGCCTCCTGCAGCCGTCGCGCCGCCTCCTCGACCGCGGCGACGGACGCCTCCACGAACGAGGTGCGCAGCACCAGGTCCTCGACGGGGTAGCCGGTCAGGAACATCTCGGGGAAGACCACCAGGTGGGCGCCGCGGTCGGCGGCGCGCCGGGTCCACTCGACGAGCCGGTCCGTGTTGGCGGCCAGGTCACCGACGACGGGATTGGTCTGGGCCAGGGCGATGCGGAGTTGAGCCACCCGCCCATCCTAAGGAGCGCCTATGACCGTGAGGTCAGGCGGTGGCCGGTCACGGCCGGTACGGCCGACAGGGGCAGGACGGCCTCGACCAGCGTGCCGCCGCCGGGGGCGGTCTCGATCACGCAGGTCCCGCCGAGCTCGGCCGCGCGCTCGCGCATGGACAGCAGCCCGATCCCCGAACGCGGCCCCTCGGGCAGGCCCGCCCCGTCGTCCCGGACGCGTACCGTCAGCGACTCCGCGCGCCGCAGGGAGACGACCGCGTGACCGGCCCCGGCGTGCTTGCGGACGTTGGTGAGCGCCTCCTGAGCGATGCGGTAGGCGGCCACCTCGGCCGCGGCCGGCAGGTCCGACAGGTCGCCCTCGGCCTCCACGGTGATCCGCGGGCCCCCCTCCTGCGCCAGGGCCCGCACCGCCCCGGCCAGGCCCAGCTCGTCCAGGGTGGGCGGGCGCAGGCCGTACACCAGGTCCCTGATCTCCTGGCTGACGGCGTCCATGCCGCCGCGCAGCTCCAGCAGGAGCCGGTCGGCCGAGGCCGGGGCGGTCCGCAGGCTGATCCTGGCCATGTTGATCGACATCGCCATGTCGGTCAGCGCATGACCGAGCCCGTCGTGCAGGTCCCTGCGCAGCCTGCGGCGCTCCTCCTCGCGGGCGGTGAGGATGCGCTCGCGGGAGCGCTGCAGGTCGGCGGTCATCCGCACGGCGTGCACCACGTCGGCGACGTACGGGGTGGCCGCCGCCACCAGGCGCCCGTTGTACGCCGCGGCGAACCTGCGCGGTCCCGGCGCCCCCAGCAGCAGCCGCCCCACCGGCTCGCCGTGCCAGATCAGCGGCACCCTGCGCGGCGCGGGGCCCAGCAGGCCGATCTGCACCTTCCGGGCACCGGGCTCGTAGACCTCGACGGCGACACCGGTGACGCTCAGCCCGTCCTTGACCACCGAGGCGACGGAGGCGAGGGCGTTGGCGGGCTCGCTGTCGCGGACCTCCCTGGCCAGCCGCGCGGCGAGCGCCCGGGGGTCGCCGTGCGTGCCGTACATGAGCCTGTCGATCAGGCGCCGCAGCCGGTGCCGGAGCGGATGGAAGATCACCCCGGCGAACAGGGCCGCGACCAGGCCACCGGCCCGGTCGTAGCCCGACAGTGCCAGTCCCGCGATCGTGCCGGCCCCGTAGATGACGCTGATCACGGCGATCAGCCCGGCCGCCACGAAGGCGCGGCTGACCACGGTGTCGATCCCGTACAGCCGGTACTTGAGCACGGAGAAGGCGATGGCGACCGGGATCAGGCCGGTCCAGATCGCGGTGGCCGGCCACCAGTCCGCCCCGCCGACCAGGAAGACGATGTAGACGGTGAACGCGAACAGCGGCCAGGCGATCTGGCGGCGCAGCGTCGGATCGGCCCGCCGGAACCGCACCAGCAGGGGCACCAGCGCCAGGACCACGAAGACGATGGTCAGCGTGCCGGTGATCCGGCGGATCGTCGCGTCGTAGGGGGCCAGCGCCTCCAGCGCGAGCGCGTTCGGGACGACCCGCGGCCAGGGGTAGGTCGCCGGGTCGGGCGCGGCGCGGACGATGTTGGCCGCGATGTCGGCCACCGTCACCGTCACCGCGGCCACCACCATCGGCCGCCAGCGCGGCGAGGGCAGCCGGCCGTCGGGGGAGTAGAGCGGGAGCAGGACCCCCAGCGTGACCCCGCCGACGCCCCTTCCCACGTTCATCCCCCAGCGCAGGTAACCGGCGACGTCCATGTTGCCCGCGGCCGCGACGGTGAACATCGCCGACTCGCAGATCACCGTGACCGAGCACATCAGCCCGCCCACGCACATCAGCCAGGCCGTGGCCGGGCGCGACCGGTGCGCCAGCAGGAAGGCGCCCACCACCGGGAACGTCAGCCCCGCCGCCAGGTCGGCCCGGACGGGCACCTCCGGCTGCCACAGGGGCGGCAGGGACGCGTACAGCACGAGCGAGGTCACCGAGAACGCCACCGACAGCGCGGCCATCGCGAACACCGCGATCCGCAGCCACGAGCCGGACAGCCCGCGCGAGAGCGGCACGGCGGGCCCGGCCGGGTACGGCCCGGCCACGACGGCGTCGTCGACCGTCCTCCTGGGCACGCCGCCGACGCCGGCGAGCAGGCGGCCGCGCTCGTGGATCCGCGTGCCCATCGCTATCTGACCACGTCACCGGGGTTGACCAGCCCGGACTCGTAGGCCGTGACGACGAGCTGGGCCCGGTCGAACAGGCCCAGGTGGTCCAGGAGCTTGACCACCGACGCCGAGACCGTCGCCTCGGGCACCGCCAGCGTCACCGCGATCTGCCGGTTGGTCAGCCCGCGGGCCACCAGCTTCAGCAGGTCCAGCTCGGTGTCGCCCAGACCGGCCAGGCCGGGTGGCGCGGACGGGTCGGTGCGCCCGGCGAAGGCCGCGATCAGGCGGGTGGTCACGGCGGGGTCGATCAGCGCGTCCCCGGCCTGCGCGGCCCGCATCGCGGTGATGAGCTGCTCGGGGGCCGAGGTCTTGAGCACGAAGCCGCTCACCCCCGCGCGCAGCGCCGCGTAGAGGTTGTCGTCCGTGCCGAAGGTGGTCATCATGACCACCTTCGGCGGCGCCTCGTCGGCCAGGATCCGCCGCGCCGCGGTCAGCCCGTCCAGCCTGGGCATCTGGATGTCCATCAGCACCAGGTCGGGGCGGGTCTCCCGGACGACCGCGATCGCCTGCTCGCCGTTCTCGGCCTCCCCGACGATCCGGAAACCGGGCTCGCTGTCCAGCACCACGCGCAGGCCGGTGCGGACCAGGGCCTGGTCGTCGACGACCACGACGCGCAGCTCCGGCGGGGCCGTGGCGGGCTCCCGCGAGGACGCGTCCGGGGACGCCCCGGAGGACGTCCCGGGGGACGACGGGGGCCGCGCCGCCCGCGCGGCCGTGTTCCCGGCGTTCCCGGCGTTCCCGGCGTTCCCGGTGCCCGCAGGACCCGGGCCCGCGCTCCCCGGGCCCGCGGCGCGGCCGGTCGTCCCGGACGGAGGGTCGAGGTGGACGGCCTGCGCCAGCATGTCCGACTCCAGGCGCTGCAGGGTGGCGCCCAGGTCGAGGCCGAGCTCCTCGCGCAGCAGCGTCCTGGCCCGCCGCAGCGCGCCCAGCGCGTCCCCCTGCCTGCCGTTGCGGTACAGGGCCAGCGCGAGCAGCCGCCAGGCCTCCTCCCGCAGCGGGTGGGCCGAGGCGTGCGCCTCCAGGTCGGGCACCAGCGCGCCGGAGTGCCCCAGCAGCAGCCCCGCGTCGGCGCGGCGCTCCACCGCGATCAGGCGCAGCTCCTCCAGCCGTCCCGCCTCGGTCACCGCCCACGACAGGTCGGAGAACTCGGCCAGGGCCGGGCCGCGCCAGAGCGCGAGCGCGGCGTCCAGCCGCTCCCAGACCACCGCGGGCTCGCCGCCGGTCTTGACCGCGCGCTCGAAGCGCCAGGCGTCCACCTGGTCGAAGGAGGCGCGCAGCGCGTACCCGGGCGGGGCGGAGACCAGCACCTCCGCCTCCTCCCGCGGCGCCCGGCCGGGCTCCAGGGCGCGCCGCAGCCGCGACACGTACCCCTGGATGGTCGAAAGGGCCTGCGCGGGCGGCTCGCCCGGCCAGAGCTCGTCGATCAGTACGGACACGGGGACGGCGCGGCCACCGGCCACGAGGAGCCGGGCCAGCACCGCCATCTGGCGCTGGCCGCCGAGGTCGATCACCGTGTCACCGTGACGGGCCTGGAACGGTCCGAGAGCGCGAAAAGTCAGCATTGCAGGCGTAAGGGTAGGAGGAGCCGGGCCGGTGTCATAGGGCAATACTCACCATCGTTCGCAGGCCGTAGGAAATCATGGATGGTCAGATCTCCACATTCAAGTTCACCGGCAGTACCGCTTCGACCACGGTCCCGCCGCCCGGCGGGGTCGTGATCACGCAGCTGCCGCCCAGCTCGGCGGCGCGCTCGCGCATCGACGCCAGCCCCGCCCCCGAGCGCCGCCCGGCCGGGACGCCGATCCCGTCGTCGCGCACCCGGACGCTCAGCCCGCCCTCGCCCCGCTCCAGCAGGACCCGCACGGTCCGGGCACCGGAATGCCTGCGGGCGTTGGCCAGCGCCTCCTGGGCGATGCGGTACGCGGCCACCTCGGTGGCCGCGGGCAGACCCGACAGCTCGCCCCTGGTCTCCAGCACCACGCCGGGACCGGCCATCTCCGCCACCGCCCCGCCCAGGCCGAGCTCGTCCAGGGCCGGGGGACGCAGGCCGTACACCAGGTGCCTGATGTCGCCGGTGACGCCGTCCATGCCCGAGCGCAGCTCGACGAGCATCCGCTCGGCCGCCTCCGGGGAGGTGCGCAGGGAGTGCCTGGCCGCGTTGATCGACGTCACCATGCCGCTGAGTGACCGGCCGAGCCCGTCGTGCAGGTCGCGGCGCAGGCGGCGCCGCTCCTCCTCGCGGGCGGTGACGATCCGCTCCCGCGAGCGGCGCAGCGCGCCGACCAGCCGGACCGCGTGGGCGGCGTCGGCCACGTAGGGGGTGAGCGCGGCGATCACCCGCTCGCCGTGCGCGGCCGGCAGGCGCCGGACGCCCGCGGGGCCGATGAGCAGGCGCCCGACGGGCTCGCCGTGCCAGACGAGCCGGACGTCGCGCGCCACCTCCTCCAGGGTCCCCACCCTGGTCTCCGCGGGCCGGCCGTCCGGGAACCGCACGGCCGCGCCGGTGACCGACAGGCCCTCGCGCAGCACCTCCAGGGCCGCGACCAGCCCGTCCGACGGGTCGGTGCGCTGGAGCCTGCTCCCCAGCTCGGCGGCCAGCGCCACCGGGTCCCCCCTGCTGCCGTACAGCAGGCGGTCGGCGTGGCGCCGGAGCATCCGCCGGATCGGCTGGAAGAGCGCCCCCGCGCAGAGCGCGGCGATCAGCCCGCCGATCCGGTCCACGTCCGGCAGGAACAGGCCCGAGGCGGCGCCCACCGCCACGTACACCCCGCCGACCACGCCGACCAGGCCCGCGCCGACCAGCGCGCGGGTGACGAGCGTGCCGATCCCGTACAGCCGGTGCCGCAGTCCGGGGACCACGAAGGCCGAGACGGCCCGCACCGCCGCGATCCGCGCCCGGACGGGCGTCCCCGAGGAGGACGCCCGGTTCAGCCCACGCATGTCCAGGCCCTTCATCTTGTACTTGAAGGGACCTTAACCGGCTTAAGACGCAATCCAATCAATAAGCGTTTAAAGATCGATGGATCTCCATAAACGCCCATGAACTGCCGCGATCGTCGGCGGCCCGTCCGGAGGGGAACCGCTCCCGGGTGGGCGCGAGCGGTTCCCGGCACGCGGGACGGCCGGTCAGGACACGTCGTACCGGCTGGACTCCAGCAGCCACTCCAGCTGGGCCCGCGGCGCCGCCAGGAAGGCACAGGCGACCTTGCTGACGTCCCTGGCCTGCGAGGTGGAGAGCCCGAACCGGTCGAACAGGGCCGGCAGGCGGCGCGCGGAGGTGCGCAGGTCCTCGGCGCGGGCCGCGATCCTTTCGTTCACCCAGGCGACCGCGGCGCCGTCACAGAGCCCGAACGCCGAGGCGGCGACCGTCACGTAGTTGTGCACGTCGCCGTTGGCCCGCTCCTTGTGGTGCGAGGCGACGTCGTTGCACCACGCGGTGACGTCGTTGCAGGCGTCCATCAGCGTCCGCCAGGTCACGCTCTCGCGCAGCCCCGCGGGCACCTCCACCCCCAGGCAGGGCTCCACCAGGTCGAACAGGTACGGCCCCGCGGTGCCGCGCCGCAGCCGCGGGTACTCGGCGGGGGAGGGGACCCGCCCGGAGCACCGGTTCTCCGCCTCGGTACGGCAGGCCGCCCCCTGCGCGGCCAGCCCTTCCAGGAACCGGTGCCGCCACCGGGTGCTCATCCGCTCCGAGGTGGTCCTCCACAGGTCGGCGAAGGCCACCTCGACGGGCGAGCGGGCGGGGGCGCGGGTGCGCGCGAGGAGGTCGAGGTGGCCGAAGACGCTCTCCACCGTCTCGGCCGCCCTCCCGGCGGGTTTCTCGTCCCACTCGTCGTCGAAGTGGAACAGCCAGGTCAGCCACTTGGCGAAGAGCAGCGCCGCCCGCGTGTCGAAGGCGGCGAACGCCCGCCCCGCCATCCGCTCGAACCCGGCGTTCGGCGGGGTGTCCAGCCCCGTCCGGCGGGTCCAGGCGGCGAGCTCCGCCCCGACGAGTTCCACCGAGGGGTGCATCCGGCACGGCGCCGACATCGCGGGCACCAGCTCCACCAGGGGCAGCAGCGCGTCCGCGGCCACCCCGGAGGGGCGTCGCGGGGGCGTGCCGGGACCCGGCGGCACCTGAAGGGGAGAGGGGGCCGGGAAACGGGGCGAGGGCGCGGGATGGGGCCGGGGACAGGCCGGGGACCCGCCGAAGACCGGGGTGCGGGCCACTACAGCGGACCGAACAGCCAGTTGCCGGCCACGTCCGGATCGGCGCTCGTGTAGAACTGCCGGGTGGCCTCCACCAGGTCCCGTACGGACACGGCGCCGTCGCCGTCGCCGTCGAGCCGGGCGAAGGCGGCCGCCGCGTCCTGGCGCGGGGTGCCGAACGCGTCCATCATCACCCAGAACTCCTCCGGCCCCACGACGCCGTCGCCGTCGGTGTCGCAGAGCCCGGCCAGCGCCGCGGCGGCGGGCTCGAAGACCGCCTCGAACCGGTCGCCCTCGACGAACGCCGAGGTCATGCCGGCCCGGAACTCCTCCGGAGAGATCGCGTCACCGTCGGCGTCGATCTCCGCGGTCAGCGTCCGCCAGATCTCCTCGAAGCCCCCCGCGAGCCTGCTCCCGGCGGGAGAGGTGGGCGACTCGCCGAATCCGACGAGGATACGGGCGCCGAGGCCGAGCAGGTCGTCGCGCCCGATGGATCCGCTGCCGTCCGCGTCGACGTGCGCGAAGGCACGGTCAAGCTTGCGGTTGAGGAGCGTGGTGCTCACCGTCTACTCCAATGTCACTTGTCGAACTCGTTCCATTACCCGGAGTGACGATAGCGGTGTTCTCGCGTCAACCACTCCAGGTAAGCCCGGGGAACGGTCAAGAAAGCGCATGCCACCCCGGTCACCTCGCCGGAGGCGGTGAAGCCGAGCCCGTGCCGCTCGGTGAGCGCCGGGACCGCCCGCGCGGCGGCCCACAGCTCCTCCACCCGTACGGCGAGGCGGTCGATCACCCACTCCTCGGCCGCGCCACGCCGGCCCCGCGGGCGTACGACCGGATCTCCGGAACGTTCCAGAAGCTCCGCGGCGACGCGCACGTACCCGCGCCCGCCGGCCACGTCCACGCACCAGGCGGCCACGTCCCCGCTCGCCTCGGTCAGGGCGCGCCACTGGCGGCTCCGGCTCACCGGCTCCGGCACCTCGGTCTCGCGGCACGGCTCCACCAGGTCCAGCAGGTAGCGGCCGAAGGCGTCCCTGCCCCTGGCCGGGTACTCCTCGGCCGTGGGCGTCCCGGCCGCCGTCAGCGCCTCGCGCTGGGCGGCGAGCCCGGCGGTGAACCGCTCGCGCCACGCCCGGCTCATCCCCGGCGCGCAGGACCGCCACAGGCCGGTGAACGCCCGCTCCAGCGGCGCCGGGCCCGGTTCGGCGCCCCCGGCCACGGCGATGATCCCGCCGATCGCCCCGGGGTCCTCACGCAGCCGCGCCGCCAGGGTCAGCCAGCGCGCGAAGAGCGTGACCACGCGCGTTTCGCAACGGGCGAACGCCCGCCCAGCCAGCCAGGGGGCGGAGGGGTCGGGCTCCAGGCCGGTGGCGTGCGCCCAGTCCGCGGTGGCCGCCTCGACCAGGTGTGACGACGGGTGCACGGGGCAGGGCATCGTCAGTGCCGCGAGCCGTTCGGCCAGCCCGGCCGACGCGGTTCCCCGGCCGTCCGGCCGCGGTGATCTGTGGACCTCGGTGCTCGTCATCGCTCCCCCGGCTCGAACTTCCAGCGGTTCCGGTCGCACACTAGGAGGAGACGGGGCCCGCCGGGCGGAGGCGCGACGAGCCCGATGCCATATCTCACCGTTCTTCCTCGTAACGTGTGCGAAACACTGAGAGGGCAGACTGAGAGACCATCAGGCGTGTCGTGGCACGTCGGCAATGAAGGAGAAGCCTTGGACCGCCAGCAGGAGTTCGTTCTCCGCACCCTTGAGGAGCGCGACATCCGGTTCATCCGGCTGTGGTTCACCGACGTGCTCGGGTTCCTGAAGTCGGTGGCCATCGCCCCGGCCGAACTGGAGGGGGCCTTCGCCGAGGGCATCGGCTTCGACGGCTCGGCGATCGAGGGCTTCGCCCGGGTCTACGAGTCCGACATGCTCGCCAAGCCGGACCCGTCGACCTTCCAGATCCTTCCCTGGCGCAGCGAGACGCCCGGGGCGGCCCGGATGTTCTGCGACATCCTCATGCCGGACGGCTCGCCCTCGCACGCCGACCCGCGCTGGGTGCTGAAGCGGACCCTGGCCAGGGCCTCCGAGATGGGCTTCAGCTTCTACACCCACCCGGAGATCGAGTTCTTCCTGCTGAAGAACCGGCCCGAGGGGAACGACCGCCCCGAGCCGATCGACGGCGGCGGCTACTTCGACCACACCCCGCACAGCTCCGGCCACGACTTCCGGCGTAACGCGATCATGATGCTGGAGTCGATGGGCATCTCCGTCGAGTTCAGCCACCACGAGGGCGGGCCGGGCCAGCAGGAGATCGACCTGCGCTACGCCGACGCGCTCACCACCGCCGACAACATCATGACCTTCCGCCTGGTCATGAAGGAGGTCGCGCTGGAGCAGGGCATCTGGGCGAGCTTCATGCCCAAGCCCTTCACCGAGCACCCCGGTTCCGGCATGCACACCCACATGTCGCTGTTCGAGGGCGACCGTAACGCCTTCTACGAGCCCGGTGCCGACTACCAGCTCTCGAAGATCGGCCGTTCCTTCATCGGCGGCCTGCTCACGCACGCCGCCGAGATCACCGCGGTCTGCAACCAGTGGGTCAACTCCTACAAGCGGCTCTGGGGCGGGGCCGAGGCGATCGCCGGAGCCGGAGGCGAGGCCCCCAGCTACATCTCCTGGGGTCACAACAACCGCTCGGCCCTGGTCCGGGTGCCGATGTACAAGCCGCACAAGAGCGGCTCGACCCGCATCGAGTTCCGCTCGCTCGACTCCGCCTGCAACCCCTACCTCGCCTTCGCCGTGATCCTCGCGGCCGGGCTGAAGGGCATCGAGGAGGGGTACGAGATGCCCCCCGGCGCCGAGGACGACGTCTGGGCGCTCACCTCGGTCGAGCGCCGGGCGCTGGGCATCCAGCCGCTGCCCCAGTCGCTGGACGAGGCCATCGCGGTCATGGAGCGCAGCGAGCTGGTCGCCGAGACCCTCGGCGAACACGTCTTCGACTACTTCCTGCGCAACAAGCGCGCCGAGTGGAACGACTACCGCCGCCAGGTCACCGAATTCGAGCTGGGCCGCTACCTGCCGGTGCTGTAACCCCGGGTCGGAGCGATTCTTACACCGTAAAGGGTGCAGGTTCGGACGGTTCATCTCCGTCCGGTCCTGCACCCTTTGAAAATTCCGGGCCGTGTACGGGCGTCGTAACGAGAACCGGCGGCCTTGCGGAGCGTGTCGCCCGCCGGAAAAGACCTCCCGCCTCGAACCGGGACGCCCGGAAAGGCCGCCCACCGGAACGCTCGAAATGAGGACCGGAGCGTGGAACCGCCGATCGGCGACAGGCGACGAATGGCGAAGTCCCGGCACGGTCGTTCGAGGTCTCTCCTCACCACAGGTCTTTCGTGCGTGTCCGGCCCGACGACGCGAACGTCCCGGATCACGCCGGGGAGGCATGAGGTGGGACGACGTTGAAGGGCGGCCGCCCACCACGTGGTCGATGACCTCCGCCGGCATTCACCCCCGGGCGATCTGCGGGTACAGCGCGCGCGGATCCGCGGACAGGGCCGCCTTGACCTGGACGGTGTTCTCGTCGGCCAGGATCTCGATCTCGCCGGCCTCCAGCCCGTCCAGCGCGGTGCGCACGACGTCGGCGGGATCGTTCTTCTCCACGTCGAAGGCCGCCATCATGTCGGTGTCGGTGCCGCCCAGATGCAGGCCCGCGACCGTGGTCCCCTGGCGTGCGAGCTCCAGGCGGATGCCGTTGGTCAGGCTCTACTGGGCCGCCTTCGCCGCGCTGTAGGCGTTAGCTCCGTCGTAGGACATCCACGACAGCAGCGACATGACGTTCATGATCGCCCCGCCGCCGTTACGGGCCAGCACGGGGGCGAACGCCCGGACCACGTCGAGCGTGCCGAAGTAGTGCGTCTCCATCTCCAGCCGGATCTTCTCGAGCTCTCCGGTGACGAGGTTCTGGTAGGTGGCGACCCCGGCGTTGTTGATCAACAAGGTGACGTCACCGGCTTCGGCCGCCGCGGCGGCGACCGACACCGGGTCGGTGACGTCGAGCCGCAGCACGTTCACACCGGGAACGTCGACGAGCTCGGGCGTACGCGCGGTCGCGTAGACCTTCGCCGCCCCCCGCTGCAGCAGCTGCCGCGCGAAGTGCCGGCCGATGCCACGGTTGGCGCCGGTGACGAGCGCGACGGAATCGGCGATCTTCATGTGTGCCTCCTGAGAGCCTGAGTCGTTTCGTCCAGGTCGTACGCGGGTTACGCTAAAACCTGACGTTGACGTCAGAGGCAAGTGCCATGACGGAGGTCACAGGGAAGGTGCCCATGCGTATCGGTGAACTGGCCGCCGAGGCGGGCGTGAGCGTGCGGGCCCTGCGCTACTACGAGGAACACGGCCTGCTGACCTCGGTGCGCGCCTCCAGCGGGCAGCGGCACTACCCGCGCGGCGCGATCGGCCACGTCCGGCTGATCCAGCAGTTGTACGCCGCGGGGCTGTCCAGCAGGACGATCGTGGACCTGCTGCCGTGCATCGAGACCGGTGAGGTGACGCCCGCGCTGCTGGACCGGCTGTCACACGAGCGGGACCGCATCGAAGAGCGGATCGACAGCCTGGTGAACACCCGCGACCGGCTCGACCACCTCATCACCACGGCCACCAGGGCCAAGGACGTGGGCCATCGCTGCCCCGGATGGGTGGGCCCCCCGCCTCCTTGAGCCACGCGCGGGCCTTCAGACACGTGCGGATCTTGAGGTACGTACGGACCTTCGGACACGTGTGGACGGGCACGTCCCACCGGTCGGCGCGTGCGTCGCCCGAGCCCTGCCGCCGGTCCTTCTCCGCGCAGCGGGTCTGGCAGTGATCCGCCGCTTTTTGGCAGCCTCTCCGCTGTCGGCCCGACGGGAGGGGTGGAAGGCTACCTGCGTTCGAAGATCGAAACGACTCAGGAGCACGCATGAGAGCGAAGAGACTCGCCGCGGGTGTGGCCGGGCTGCTGGCGGCCGGATCCTTGCTGGGCAGTGCCTCACCGGCGTCGGCCCAGGCGGTGACCGGTAACGCCTCGGCGTACGGCTGCGGTTACATCCACTTCACGGAGACCCCCGACCGGCGGGCGAAGTACAACCACTGCGGTCCGAACGCCACGGTGCAGATCATGGTGGAGAACTCGTTCTGGTGGGACTGCGGACCGTACACCGTCAACCGGGGCATCACCGACATCGAGGCCTGGTGCGGCAACATCCGCACGCTGTACGCCTGGGCCGTGTGACGACGGCCGCCCCCGCGTGACGTGGCGGCCCGCAGGACCCGGGCCGCCACATCGGCGATTCCGTACGGTCCCGGCCGAGGTCCCGCCGTTCTCGCGCGCCCGGTCGCCGATGTCCGCGGCCGACGTGCCCCGCCATTACCCGGTCGTTTCTCCATTTCGGACCCGGGACGATTCCCGGGCGCCTTCACCGGCTGGGAGCACGGGCGCGGGACGTTTTGATTCCTGTTTTCTCGCCATTCGGGACAACGGCTTTACGGAATGCCGGAAATGATTCACACTCACTGCGGGGGGTCACACGCCGACGCGATTCGATAGGGGCACCATGCACATCGGCAGGCGAGCCGTGGGGACCGTTCTCCTCACTTTCGGGCTCTTCACCCTGGCGTTACTCGTCGCCGTACTGGCGGTCGGCCCGGCAGGGGAGACGGCCCTGGCCGCCGTCCCGGCGAGGGACGCCGCGCACGTGGCCGCTCCGGCGCGCGCGGGGGCGGACACCACCCCGCCGACCCGCCCGGGAGGCACGCGGCCCTGCCCGGTGCCGATGGCGCCCAACAACCCCGTCGGTTACGCCTCCATCTGCTGGAACGCCTCGACGGACGACAACGGGGTCGTCGCCTACGACCTGTACCGCCTGGAGATCACCGGCTTCGTCCGGGCCGCCACCACGACCGGCACGATCGGGGGCTTCTCGGGCGAGCTGAACCGCTCGTACACGATGTACGTCGTGGCCAGGGACGCGGCCGGGAACGTCAGCCCGCCCTCCAGCCTCATCACGGTGTCCGCGACGGTCGGGACGACCCCGAGCGCCTCGCCGACCCCCCTGCCGGGCGACCACATCCCCCCGTCCAAGCCGACCGGCCTGCAGGACGCCTGCCTGCAGGACTTCCGGGGCGTCACGTTCTGCTGGCAGCCGTCGACCGACAACGTGGCGGTGACGGCGTACGACGTCTACCGCGAGACCCTCACCGGTTACACCAAGGTCGACACGATCACCCCGCCCGGGTTCCTGAACTTCACCGAGTCCGGCCTGGTCATCGGGCGGCGCTACACCTACGTCGTGGTGGCCAGGGACGCGGCCGGCAACCTGAGCGTGCCGTCGGACCCGCTGTCCGCGCTGGCCAGGGGAGGTCTCCCCTCCCCGACCATCACGCCGACGCCCACGCCGACCCCCGGCCCGTCGTGCGAGGTGTCGTACCGCGTGACGTCGTGGGGTTCGGGTCTGACCACGCACATCACGGTGCGCAACACCGGCGCCGCCCCGATCGACGGCTGGACGCTGACGATCGACTACCCGCCGCCGGGCCCGCGCCTCGTCTCGGGCTGGTCGTCGGGCTGGAGCCAGGACGGCTCCCGCCTGACCGCCGTGAGCAAGTCGTGGAACAGCGTCATCTCCGCGGGGTCGCAGACTCAGATCGGGTTCGTCGCCTCCTACAGCGGCGTCCTGGCCGACCCGGCGGGCTTCACCCTCAACGGCACGTCCTGCTCCTTCACCGGCTGACCACGTCGTCCGGGCGGCACCGCCGCGGGGAGACGCCTCCCCGCGGCGGTGCCCTCGCCGTTCCGCGAGCCGGTGCCGGTGCCCTCGCCGTTCCGTGAGCGGGTGCCCTCGCCGTTCCGGACGGCACCGCCCGCAGGTGCGGTCACGGAACGTTCCGATCCTCTCGCGGACCGTGTGATCCGGTCCGGCCCGTCGAACGTCATACCGGCGTCACCCGCGGTCAACGGGGGCGTCATCGACCCCGAGTTGGCTGTATGTACAAGCAGTCCGGTAAAATCGGCCAATCCATTTAGCGTGATTTAAGAGGATTGATCGCCGTAAAAGGCGTCAGGAGGTGCGGCATGACGATGATGTCCGAGCTGCAGACCGTTCTCACCGTTCCGGCACGTTTCCGCGGCCCCGAGAGGTCCGCGAACGGCGGATGGATCGCGGGTACGGTCGCCGAGGCGTTGCACGGCGCTGGGAACGACTCGGCCGTCGAGGTCACGCTGCACGCGCCGACGCCACTGGACACCGAGTTGTCGCTGCACCATCTGGCCAACACCGCGACCCTCACCCAGGGGGACAGGCTGCTGGTCGAGGCCATCACCGTCGCCGAGGAGCTCGGCGCCCCGGCCTTCGTGCCCTTCGTCGACGCGGCACGGGCCGAGAGCGGATTCGCCGGTCTGGTCGCGCACGCCTTCCCCGGCTGCTTCGCCTGCGGCCTGCGCGGTCCCGGCGACGGGCTGCGGATCTTCCCCGGGCCGGTGGACGGCACCGACCTGGTCGCCGCGGGCTGGCGGGTCCCGATGAGCATCCTCAACGAGGACGGCACCGTTCCCGACGCCATCGTCTGGTCCGCCCTGGACTGCGCCAGCGGCTGGGCGCACTTCAAGCCCGGCGAGTTCGCCCTGCTCGGCCGCCTGACCGCGCGGCTGCACCGCAGGGTCTACCCCGGCGGCACCTACTCGGTCGTCGCCCGCCCCACCGGCCGCGAGGGCCGCAAGCTGTTCGCCGAGAGCGCCGTCTACGAGGTCGACGGCACGCTGCTCGCCTCGGCCAAGGCCGTCTGGATCACCCCGGCCCAGGGCGCCGAGCCCGGCCGGGCCGGGACGCCGGCGAGCTGACGGGCCCGGGACGACGTGACGCGACACGATGCGGTGATCCTCCGTGCAGCCCCCGGCTCCCGGCCGGTACGGGACCGGTGCCCGTACCGGACCATAATCGGCATATGAGGATCACCGTCATCGAGCACGAGGCGGACGCGGGTCTCGGGTTCCTGGCCGGCTGGCTCTCCGGGGCCGGGGCCGCCTTCGAGGTCGTGCGGCCCTACCTGGGGCAGGCCGTGCCCGGCCGCGCCGCCGACGGGCTGATCGTCCTCGGGGGCGAGGCCGCTGCCTGGGAGGACGAGCGCTTCGCCTGGCTGCCGGCCACCCGCGACCTGATCCGGGACTCGGTCGGCGCGGGCGTCCCGACCCTGGGCGTCTGCCTGGGAGCCCAGCTCATGACGCTGGCCTGCGGCGGCACCGTGGAGCGGGGCGCGCACGGCCTGGAGGTGGGGGCCCGCGAGATCGTCCCGCTGCCCGCCGCCGCCGACGACCCGCTCTTCACCGGGCTGGCGCCCGCTCCCGCCGTGCAATACCACCGCGACGCGATCACCGGCCTCCCGCCGGGCGCGGTGGCGCTGGCCACCGGCGACCCGTACCCCAACCAGGCCTACCGGCTGGGGACGAACGCCTGGGCCGTGCAGTTCCACCCCGAGGCCACCCCCGAGATCTTCGCCGGCTGGACGGCCGGGTCGGCCGGCCACCTGACCGGCCTGGGCCACTCGGTCGAGGAGCTCGACGCCGGGGTGGAGCGGGTCCGTGACCGCCTCGTCGCGGCGTGGCGGCCCCTGGCCGAGCGGTTCGCCACCGCCGTGCAAACCGCGTGACCGTCCGATCACGGTCCGAATCCGCTAACGACGCCGCGCGGTTTCGGGATTACCCTGTGCGGCAACGCCCCGGACGCCTGGGACGCGAGCCACGCCCGGGATCCGCCTGACCCCGGAGCGGGCGTGACCGCGGGGGAGGGCGTCCCCGCGGAGAGGCGGGGTGACCCGGGGTAGGAACAGGACGGCTCGGGGGAGACGTGAGGAACAGCGCCCGTGCCCGTGATCGAACACCATGGAGGGTCGGTGGAGACGGTGCCCCGGATGCAGACGACGGCCGGACGGCTCGCCCGGATCGGCTTCGCCGACGGGGCCAGGGCCGAGAGGCTGCTCGACGAGATGGGCCCCGAGGCCGTCGGTGACCTCGGCCTGCTGAACGCGCTGGTCACCGCGGCCGATCCCGACCTGGCGCTGATCTCGCTGAACCGGCTGGCCGAGCGGGATCCCGGCGTCCTTGGAGCGCTCCGGGCCGACCCCGGGCTGCGCGAGCGGCTGGTCGGCGTCTTCGGGGTCAGCGCCGCGCTCGGCGACCACGTCGTCAGGCACCCCGAGCACTGGCGCCTGCTCGGCGAGGCCTCCGCCGTGGAGCGCCCGACCGAGAGCGAGCTCCGCGCGGAACTGCTGCTCGCCGTGGGGGCGGAGCCCGACGCCCCCGAGCCGAGGGCCGCCGACGCCTCCGCCGACACCCTGTCGGCGCTGCGCGTCGCCTACCGGGGCCGGCTGCTCCACCTCGCCGCCCGGGACGTCACCGGCACCGTCTCGCTGTCGGAGGTGACCGCGGAGCTGTCCGACCTGGCCGGGGCCGCCCTGGAGGCGGGACTGGCCGTGGCCAGGTCCGAGTACCCGGAGGCGGGGTCGGTACGCCTGGCCGTCATCGGCATGGGCAAGTGCGGGGCCCGCGAGCTCAACTACATCAGCGACGTCGACGTGGTCTTCGTGGCCGAGCCCAGGCCCGGCCCCGACGGCACCGGGGGCGTCGACGAGCACCAGGCCGTCCAGCTCGCCACCCGGCTGGCCCAGGGCATGATGCGCGCCTGCTCGGCCAGCACCCCCGAGGGGTCGCTCTGGGAGGTCGACGCGGCCCTGCGCCCGGAGGGCAAGGCCGGTCCGCTGGTGCGCACCCTCGCCAGCCACGAGGCCTACTACCGGCGCTGGGCCAAGACCTGGGAGTTCCAGGCCCTGCTCAAGGCCCGGCCGATCGCGGGCGACGCCGAACTCGGCGAGCAGTACGTGGCCGCGATGAACGAGATGGTCTGGCAGGCCGCCACCCGCGAGAAGTTCGTCGAGGACGTCCAGGCCATGCGCCGCCGGGTGGAGGCCCACGTCCGCGGCGGCGGGGCCGAACGCCAGCTCAAGCTCGGTCCCGGCGGGCTGCGCGACATCGAGTTCGCGGTGCAGCTGCTCCAGCTCGTGCACGGCCGGCTGGACCCGCTGCTGCGCCGCCGCGCCACCCTTCCCGCGCTCGCGGCCCTGTCCCGGGGCGGCTACGTGGGCAGGGACGACGCCAGGACGCTCGGTGAGGCGTACACCTTCCTGCGCCAGGTGGAGCACCTGATCCAGCTGCACCGGCTCCGCCGTACCCACGTGGTGCCCGAGGGCGAGGCCGACCTTCGCCGCCTGGGCCGGAGCATGGGCATGACCGCCGACCCGGTGGGGGAGTTCACCACCCGGTGGCGCAGGCACGCCGTGGAGGTCAGGCGCCTGCACGAGAAGCTGTTCTACCGGCCGCTGCTGCAGGCCGTGGCCAGGCTGCCCGAGTCGGAGGACCGCCTGTCCACCACCGCGGCCAAGGCCCGCCTGGAGGCGCTGGGCTACGCCGACCCGGCCGGGGCGCTGCGCCACATCAGCGCGCTGACCACCGGCGTCTCCCGGCGCGCCGCGATCCAGCGGACGCTGCTGCCGGTCATGCTCGGCTGGTTCGCCGACGCCCCCGACCCGGACGGCGGCCTGCTCGGCTTCCGTCAGGTCTCCGACAAGCTCGGCACGACCTCGTGGTACCTGCGGCTGCTGCGCGACGAGACCGCGGTGGCCGCGAGGCTGGCCCGGATGCTCGGCACCAGCCGCTACGTGACCGGCCTGCTGATGAACGCCCCCGAGGCGGTCGCGATGCTCGGCTCGGACGACGACCTGATCCCCCGCCCCGCCGCGGCGCTGCTGTCGGAGGCGCGGACCGTGGTCGCCCGCCACCTCGGGAACGCCGAGAGCGCGGTGGCCGCGGTCCGGGCGATGCGCCGCAGGGAGCTGCTCCGTACGGCCGTCGCCGACCTGTCCGGCCTGATCGGCATCGAGGAGGTCGGACAGGCCCTGTCCGACCTCAACGACGTGACCATCCAGGCGGCGCTCGACGCCGCGATCGACAAGGTCGAGATGGAACGGCGCAGCCCGCTGGCCACCCGGTTCGCGGTGATCGCGATGGGCCGCCTGGGCGGGGTCGAGTCCTCCTACGGCAGCGACGCCGACGTGATGTTCGTGCACTCGCCGCTGGAGGGCGCCCCCGAGCGGGAGGCCACCGAGACGGCGTTCGAGGTGGCCAACGAGCTGCGCAGGCTGCTGGCCCTGCCGGCCCCCGACCCGCCGCTGCTGATCGACCCCGGCCTGCGCCCCGAGGGCAAGGCCGGGCCGCTGGTCCGCACCCTGGCCTCCTACGCCGCCTACTACCGCCGCTGGTCCTCGCCCTGGGAGTCGCAGGCGCTGCTGCGCGCCCGTTTCTCGGCCGGGGACGCCGACCTCGGCGTCGGCCTGCTGCACCTGGCCGACCCGCTGCGCTACCCGCCCGAGGGCATCTCCGACGCGGCCGTGCTGGAGATCCGCAGGCTCAAGGCCAGGATGGAGGCCGAACGCCTTCCCCGGGGCGCCGACCCGGCCCTGCACACCAAGCTCGGGCCCGGCGGCCTGTCCGACGTGGAATGGGTGGCCCAGCTCATCCAGCTCCGCCACGCCGGGCGCCTGCCGTCGCTGCGGACCACCCGCACGCTGGAGGCGCTGGCCGCCGCGGTCACCGAGGAGCTGCTCTCCGAGGCCGACGAGGCGGTGCTGGCCGAGGCGTGGCGGTTCGCCTCGCGCATCCGGGACGTCATCGTCACGGTCCGGGGCCGTGCCGCCGACGCGATCCCGGTGGACGCCGGCGAGCGCAGGCTCATCGCCCGCGCCCTCGGCTACCCGCCGGACGGTACGGAGGACTTCGTGGACGACTACCGCCGCGTCACCCGCCGCGCCCGCCGGGTGGTGGAGCGCGTCTTCTACGAGGACTGACCCGCCGCCGTCCTCCGTCCGTCCCGGGCTCCTCGGGCTCCTCGGGCTCCTCTAGGTCCTCGGGGTCCTGCGTGGGGCCGGGCCGCGCGTCCGGCCCGCCCGGGAGGCGTCCGGACCTGGAGACAGACCCGGGATCACGAAATCGACCTGTTTCAGGTGATCGCGTTGCGCCGTCCGGGGCGGGCGTGTATCAACGGTCCGGGTGATCCTTTTGATATCCGTCTACATCGATCTGGCCATCGGGCTGATCCTGGCCTTCCTGCTCCTGTCGCTCCTGGTGAGCGGGATCAACGAGGCCATCGTCCGGCTGCTCGGGATCCGCAGCAAGTTCCTGTGGGCCTACCTCAGGGACACGATGGACGGCTCCGAGGGCGGCAGGTCGTGGATCCCGTCGAAGGTGGCCGACGTCTTCGCGAAGCTCCCCTTCTCCAGCGACGACCCGCGTCCGGTGCACAGCCCCGACCCGGCGCCCGCGGTGGTGGAGCCGATGCCGGTGGACCTGACCGCGGTTCCCGCGGACGCGGGGGCGCCCCCGGGGGAGTCCTCCCCGGCCGCGGCGGCGGGCTCCGGGGAGCGGGGGACCGGCACGGCCGCCGCTCCGGTCACCGGGGGCGCCGCCGGGACGGGGGAGCCCGCACCGGCGATCGACATGACCGCCCGGCTGTACGAACGGCTCCAGGAGATCGACCACCCCAAGGGCGCCCGTACCAGCATCGCGAACATCCCGCCCGAGCGCTTCTCCGGCGCCGTGATGGAGCTGGTCGCCGCCGAGGAGGACGGGATCGACGGCCTGCTGGCCAAGCTGGAGGCCATCCGCAGCCCGCTGGCCGGTCACCTGCGCGGGGTCTGGGAGGGCGCCCAGCGGGACACCCAGAAGTTCCGCAAGGGCGTCGAGCACTGGTTCGACGGTGAGATGCAGCGCCTGTCCACGCTCTACGCCCGCTACGTCAGGTGGGTGGTCTTCGCCCTGGGCATGGTGCTCACGCTGCTGTTCAGCATGGACGCGCTGGAGTACGGCAAGACGCTGCTGCGCGACAACGCCTACCGCGCCGGGGTGGCCGCCATCGCGGGCGGCGGAGGGGACGGGTACGCCGCGCTCAAGGAGAGGTGCGCCGGTGCCGAGCCCGGCCTGGCCGAGCCGTACCGGTGCGTGACCGAGTCCCTCAGCTCCCCGGCGCTGGTCAAGATCTTCGACCACGCGATCCTGAGCGTCACGATGCCGCCGGAGGACTCCGCCGACCCCTCCTTCAGGTGGAACGGCGCGGCCTGGTGGGACCGGTTGATCACCCCCGGGCACTGGCCCGGGTACCTGCTCACCATGGTCGCGCTGCTGTTCGGCGCCTCGTTCTGGTGGGACGTCCTGCGCCGGCTGACCGGCGTGCGGGGCAACCGCTCCTAGACCGTCCGCGGGGTCCCGCGGGCGGGCCGTCCCCGGTACGGGTCCCGTGCGTCCGGACTCGGCGGGTCCCCGCGCGGGCCGGGCCGTGTCTCAGCGCAGTTCCGCCAGGAGCAGGTCCACCTGGGGGAGCGGGCCGGGGCCGTACGGCCGGACCACGACCGTGGCGGCGCCCGCCTCCCAGAGCGACCTCACCTGGTCGGCGGCCTCCTCGGCGGAGCCGGACGCCATCGAGACCTCGTCCGGCGAGACGCCCAGGAACCCCGCGGAGTCCGCCGCCAGCCGGGCGGCGGCCTCGGGATCGCCGATGCACAGGTGGGTGAAGACCACCATCTCGTGATCGCCGCCACCGGTCGCCTTCAGCGCCTCGGCGATCCCGTCGGGACCGACGCCCTCCGGCAGGATCGTGCCCTGCGCGACGCGACCGGACAGCTCCAGCGAGCGGGGCCGCACCACCCCGGCCAGCACCGGCGGCACGACGGCCGGGGGGTGGACCAGGCGCACCCCGTCGATGTGCACGACCCGTCCCCGCAGGGACACGGTCTCGCCGCGCAGCAGCCCGCGTACCGACGTGATCGTCTCCTCCAGCAGCGCCAGCGGGGAGGGGGCGAGGGCGCCCACCTGGCGCATCCAGTCCTGGACGCCGTGCCCGATCCCGGCGGCGAGCCGGTGCGGGTGCAGCCGGGCCAGGTTGCCGAGCTCCATGGCCAGCAGGGCCGGGTTGCGCAGGGGCGCCGGGGCGATGCCGATGCCCACGCGCAGCCGCTCGGTGACGGCGAGCACGGTGGCCGCCGACGAGACGGCGCCGGTCCAGCCGAGATCCTCCACCACCCACAGGTCGTCCACGTCCCCCACGTCCAGGTGGCGGGCGAACGGGATCAGCGACTCGGGGGGAAGGTCGCGGTCGAACATGACACCCAGACGCATGTCTCTCCTAGAGGTAGCGGAAGTAGCCGGCGAGACCGCGGACGGCCGCGACACGGTCGATCCGCACCTCGGTCCCCGTCCTGCGCGCGTTGATCATCTTGCCGCGGCCGATGTAGACGCCGACGTGGTGGGTTCTGACCTTACGCTTGCCCACCTTGCCGTAGAAGACGAGGTCTCCCGGCCTGGCCGCCGCGGCGGGGACCTTCTTGAGCCGCTTTACGTGGTCGTCGGTGTTGCCCGGTCCCAGCACGTCCCGGCCGTAGGCGAGGTGGTAGACCCAGCGGGCCAGCCCCGAGCAGTCCAGGCCGCGGGTCCTGGTGGCCGGGCAGGGCTTGATCGATCCCTGGTAGCCCTGGCAGGTGCCGAACGAGGGGCCGGGAGCGTCGTCGTGCCCGCCGCCCCAGGAGTAGGGGATCCCTCCGCCGCGCCAGCCGGGCTGGTCCTGCCCGGCCTCGATCGCGTACGCGATGGCGGTGATCCGGTTGGGAGGGGCCGGTGCGAGCGGGATCAGGGCGGAGGCGCCGGCCAGCAGGAACGTTCCCGTCAGCACGGCCGTCGCGGCCCACCACCTGCGCCGGCCACTGTGCCGGCCACTGTGCAGGGGGGAGCCGTCGTGCCCGGGGGAGTCCCCGCGCAGGGAGGCGTCGTCGCGCCCGGAGGGGGCGCCGGATCGGAGGGGAGGACGCCGTTCTCCGGCGGGGGGAGATGCCGGAGACGGGTCTCCGTTCCGGAGAACCTCTGTCACGTCACCTCACTTTGGATGATTTATCTATATAAGTCATCCTCAGTCTGCCTGACGAGCCGGTAGCGCGCGTGACCCGCGAAGCCGCGGACACGCCGCGCGGACCCGCGTACCGGACACGCCGGGCCCCCGACACCGGTGATGCACCAGGGTGTCCGACACCGGACATGCCGCGACCCGGGTACCGGTGACGCGCCCGGGTGTCCCGTACCGGACATGCCGCGACCCGCGTGCCGGGCACGCGGGTCGCGGATGGAGGCGGGGTCGCGCGGGGCGGAGCGGCGGGGTGACGGGGGCACGGTCACCCGCGGCTCGCGGCCCGCGGCCGTCAGTTGTTGTCGTCCGCGTCGTTGGGCTCGTTCGCGTCGTCCCCGTCGTTGTCCTGGCCCGGGGCGGAGGTGGTGTTGACCACGTCCGGACCGTCGTCCCCGTCGTCGTCGCCCCCGCCGCCGCAACCGCCGACCAGGCCGACCAGCGCGGCCATCGTCGCGGCGGCCAGTGCCGCCTTACGGGTGGTCTGAGCCAGCATGCGCAACCTCCAAGATGGTGTTCCCGTGCCGGACGCGTGAGCGTCCGCCTGGCCTCCTCACTGTCCCGTACGGCCGGGATCTAACACCGGGCCGGTGCTCCGTGTGCGTCAGGCCGGGGACGCGTGCGTCGAGTTCCTCGGCCCCGGGACGGCGCCTGCCGTCCGGCGGGCCGGTGAAGACGAGCCGCTCGTGGAGCAGCCCTTCCAGCGCCCCGGCGTCCCCGGCGAGCCCGTCACGGCGGGCCCTCCCGGCGGGCCCCCTGTCACAGCAGGCCCGCGTCACGCACCTTCATCGCGACCTGCACCCGGTTCTCCGTCCCCAGCTTGGCGAAGATCCGGGTGACGTTCGCCTTCACGGTCGCGACGCTCATGTGCAGGCGCTCGGCGATCTCGGCGTTCGAACCGCCCCTGGCCACCTCGACCGCCACCTCGCACTCGCGTTCGGTGAGCCTGGCCAGCTCCTGCCGCGCGTCCGGGAGCCCCGGCCCGCGTCCCGTGGTGGCCGCGTCGATCACCCGCCGCGCGACGCTCGGCGACAGCACCGGCTCACCCCTCGCCACGGCGCGTACCGCCTCGATCATCTTCGGCGGGGGGGTGTCCTTCAGCAGGAAGCCGTCGGCGCCGAGCCGCAGGGCCCGCAGCACCATGTCGTCGGCGTCGAAGGTGGTGAGCACCAGGATCCGGGGCGGGTCCGGCCGGGCCAGCAGCAGTTCGACGGTGACCAGCCCGTCCTGGACGGGCATCCGGATGTCCATCAGCACGACGTCGGGCCGCAGGTCGGCGATGACGCGCATGGCCTGCCGGCCGTCCTCGGCCTCTCCGGCGAGCTCCAGGTCGGGCTCGCCGCCGAGGATGAGACGCAGCCCGGTCCGTACCATCGCGTCGTCATCCACGATCACCAGTCGAATCACGGTGTGAAGCCTCCCACGGCAGCCGGGCGTCGAGAACGAAGTGTCCGTCGCGGACGGCGTGGCCGAGCGTGCCACCGGCCATCCGGATCCGTTCGGCCAGGCCGACCAGGCCCAGCCTCGCACCGGGACCGGCGGGCGTCCCGCCCGGCACCGGGTTGCCCACCCGGATCCGCAGGCCCTCGCCCGGCCGCCCGCAGAGCTCGACGGTCACCTCGCCGCCCGGCGCGTGCTTGCGCGCGTTGGTCAGGGCCTCCTGCACGATCCGGTACGCGTGCCGGCCGGTCTGCTCCGGCAGCAGCCCGCGCTCGCCCACGGCGTCGCGCACCTCGACCCGCTGGCCGGCGGCGCGCACCTCGCCGAACAGGGTCTCCAGGTGGGCCAGGGTCGGCTGCGGGGCCTGCGCGGCGCCGTCGTCCCGGAGCGTGCCGAGCACGGCGCGCAGCTCGTTCAGCGACCGGTGCGCGTTCTCCTGGATCGCCAGCGCGGTCTCGCGGGTCTGCTCGGCGCCGAGGTCCCTCCGGTACGCCAGGCCGCCGGCGAGCATCGACAGCAGCGAGAGCCGGTGGGCCAGCACGTCGTGCATCTCCTGGGCGATCTGGACCCGTTCGGCCAGCCTGGCCTGCTCGATCCGCTGGAGCTGCTCGCGCTCGGCGGCCAGCACCGCCTGCCGCTCCGAGGCGGCCAGGTCGCGGCGCCCGCGCAGGTACAGCCCGAAGACGGTCAGCCCGCCCAGCAGCATCGTCCCGGCCGCCGTCGAGATGTAGGTCGCCTGGTCGATGCCGAACCAGCTGGAACGTACCACCAGACACACCCAGGACAGGATCGCGATCGGGACGATCTGCCGCCAGCGCCGATGGGTGACCAGGGAGACGTACACGACCTGGGCCGGTCCGGTCGCCATGGTGGAGAAGGAGGTCAGCAGGGTGGTCGCCGTCGCGATCGGGACGGGCCGGTGGCGCCGCCACCGCATCAGCACCAGCCCGGCCAGGGCGAGACCGGTGTTGACCAGCGCGGGCACCAGCCGTCCGGGCTCGCGCTGGACGGCCACGACCAGGATGACGGCGTCGAACAGCATGGGGGCCACGGCGCACAGGTAGCGCACCGCGACGGCCCGCCCGTCCAGGGGCGGCTGGTTCTCCGTGGGATCGTGCACGGTCCACAGCCTATGGAGCGGCCGGTGAAGGTCCCAGCGACCTGGGTCGACCTCCGATGGTCGTTGGTCCACGACCGCGGCTCCGGAGTCGGTCCCCGCGGTCCTGCGGACCTCGACCCCGGGACGATGACCGGCGGCCCCGGATCCGGTGGACTGGAGTCATGATCGAATTCAGTCGCGTCACCAAGGACTTCCGGGGGACCAGAGCGCTCGACGACGTGTCCTTCACCGTCGCGCCGGGCAGCGTCACCGGGTTCCTCGGACCCAACGGCGCCGGGAAGTCGACGGCCCTGCGCGTCCTGGTCGGCCTCTCCCGCCCCACCTCGGGGTCGGCCACGGTACTGGGCCGGCCGTACGCCGAGCTGGGGTGCCCGGCACTGCTGGTCGGCACGCTGCTCGACGCCGGGGCCCTGCATCCCGGCCGTACCGGGCGGGAGATCCTGACGCTGGGCGCGATGACGCTCGGCCTTCCGCGGTCGCGGGTCGACGAGGTCCTCGACCTGGTCGGGCTGACCCGTAAGGAGAGCCGCAGGACGACCGGCGGCTACTCGCTCGGCATGAGGCAGCGCCTCGGCATCGGCCACGCCCTTCTCGGCCGGCCCGAGGTGCTCGTCCTGGACGAGCCCGCCAACGGCCTGGACCCCCAGGGCATCCGGTGGATGCGCGAGCTGCTCGGCGAGCTGGCCGCCTCGGGGTGCGCGGTGCTGCTCAGCTCGCACCTGCTGCACGAGGTCGAGCAGACCGCCGACCGGATCGTGATGATCGGACGCGGCCGCGTCCTCGCGAACGGCACCGTCGACGAACTCGGCCGGGGCCGGAGCCTCGAACAGACCTTCCTGGACCTGACCGCCGACGCCGATCGGAGCGCCGCATGACCGACACCCCCGCGACCGGCACCCCCGTGACCGGCACCTCCCACGCCCGTACAGCGACCCGGCCCCCGAACCCGACCCCGAAGCCGGCCCCGAACCCGAAGCCGGCCTCGGCCCGGGCGCGGATCCCGTTCTCCCGGCTGCTCCGGGTCGAGGCCAGGAAGCTCCTCGACACCCGCAGCAGCAAGATCATGGCGGTCCTGCTGGTGGCCCTGATACCGGCGTCCATCACGGCGCGGGGCTTCGTCACCGACCCCGACCTCTACACCCTGGCGGGCACCGCGGGCATCGGGCTCGCGACCCTGCTGCCGGTGCTCGGCATCCTCACCGTGACCGGTGAGTGGAGCCACCGCACCGCCCTGGTCACGTTCGCGCTCGAACCCCGGCGGTCGCGGGTGCTGGCGGCCAAGTGCCTGCCCCCGCTGATCATCGCCGCGCTGTCCGCGCCGTTCTCGCTGCTGGTCGCGGTGCCCGTGACGGCCGTCGTGGCGGGCGTCCGGGACCTCCCGGCCACCTGGGAGGTCGGCCCGGTGGCCCTGCTGGGCTGGATGGTGACGAACGTGCTGGTGGTCGCGACCGGCCTCGCCCTGGGCATGCTGCTGCTGAACGGGCCGGCCGCGATCGTGGTCTGCCTGACGACGCCGATGCTGTGGTCGATGGTGGGCAGGATGGGTTCCACCGGCGCGCTCCTGGCCGACTGGCTCGACGTGAACCGCGCGGCGATCCCCATGACGAACGGTCACCTCACCGGGGGTGACGCCGCCCGGCTGGCCACGTCGGCACTGGTGTGGATCGCCCTCCCGGCGATCGCCGGGGTGCTCCGCGTCAGCCGCAAGGAGATCACCTGACGGGACCCGCGACGTGGTGACCGGGCCGCGGACGGTGCGCGTACGACCGTCCGCGGCCCGGTGGGTCTCACGTCAGTTGCGCAGGCTCCACTGCTGGTTGGTGCCGCCGCTGCACGCCCACAGAATGGCCTTCGTGCCGTTGGCGGTGCCGCCGCCGTAGGCGTCCAGGCACAGCCCGGACTGCACGCCGGTGACGGTGCCGTTGGCGTTGAGGTTCCACTGCTGGTTCGTCTGCCCGTTGCAGTCCCAGATCACCACCTGGGTGCCGTTCACGGTGCCCTGGCCGGAGGCGTCCAGGCACTTGTTGCCGAACACCTGCAGCTGCTTGCCCGGGGTGTACGTCCACCGCTGGTCGGTGCCGCCGTTGCAGTCCCACAGCTGCGCCTGGGCGCCGTTGGCCGACGTGCCGCCGCTGACGTCCACGCATCGGCCCGACTGGCCACCCACGATCATGACGTTCTGCCGGCCGCCCCCGCCGTTGCCCTGCCTGACGAGCGACCTCGACTCGGCCGACCGGTTCCCCTGCGCGTCCACGACGAAGAGGCGGTAGTCACCGGCCGACGTCGGGACGGCGATGGAGGTCGCGGTTCCGCCGGCCCTGGTCATCGTGGCGCCGGCGGTGAAGGAGGTCGTCCCCGAGGGGGCCAGCCAGACCGTCCTGCTCGCGTCGCCGGTGCTGCGGATGGGGATCGACGTCGCACCGGCGCCGACGAACGTGCTGGCGGGCAGGACATGGTCCGGCAGGGAGAGGTCGCCCTGGGGAACGATGTTCCTGTACGCGTCCTCCAGCCCGGAGTTCACGGCGATGCCGTAGGCCTGCGACGGCCAGACGTAGTCGGACGACACGAGGATGTCGTGGATCGTGCTGTTCGGCAGGTTCTTGTTGGAGACCTTGTTGATGGGGCCGTACGTCTGCGTGATGCTCAGGTCGTGCTTGCGCCCGAAGTCGTCGGAGTTGACGAGCCACGTGATGTTCTTGTCCACGCTCAGGACGTTGTCGCGGAAGGTCATGTACGCCGAGCCCTCGTCAGGGTGGAGCCCGTACTTGTGGCCGGACGGGACGCCCTGCATGTAGTTGTCGGTGATCGTGGTCCCCGGCTGGCTGCCCAGCGTGTAGACGGGAGCCGTGTCGCTCAGGCGCTGCACCGTGTCGATGAAGTGGTTGTGGCTGATGGTGTTGTTCTTCGCCGTGGTGGTCGGCCGGTTGGGCACGATCGAGCCCGACGACCCGTCGAAGTTCCACCACCCCCAGCCGAGCGTCACACCGGACCACGGGGCCTTCTCGATGCGGTTGTGCCGGATGGACAGGCCGTCGGCGAAGTACGCCGAGATGGGGCTGTGCCCGTTGAACAGCACGGCGCTGTCGTGGAGGTAGTTGTTCGTTATCGCGATGTTCCTGGGCGCTCCCTCGACCTGGGCGGGGTACTTCTCGCGGTTCGTCGCGGTGTGGTCCCCGATGTAGACGTGCTGGGGATGGCCCACGGCGATGGCGGATCCGGCGATGTCGTTCGTGTGGTTCCCGATCAGCTGCGTGTTCACCACGTCGTTGACCATGGTGATCCCGTCGACGCCGGTGTGCTGTACCCGGTTCCTCTGCAGGACGAGCCCGTCGGCGTTCTCGATCTGGATGATGCCGGGCGCCATGTCGACGTTGCGGTAGTGGTAGACGTGGAAGTTCTGCCTGGCGTACGCGAGCGCGCCGAGGTTGCCCTGCTGGGCCTGCTTGAGCACCGAGCCGGCCACGTTGAACAGGTTCCAGTCGGAGTGCTGGACCGTGAGGCCGGAGAACGTGATGTTCCGGGCGCGGTTGCTCGTGGAGGTGCCGACGACCCTGATGACGGTGGACACGTTGTTCGGCGCGAAGACCGTCGCGGTCGTCATGTCCTCGGAGCCCGACTTGTAGTAGTACACCGTACGGCTCGTCTTGTCGAAGAAGAACTCGCCCGGCGTGTCCAGGAACTCGTAGGCGTTCATGACCTTGTGGTTTCCGCCGGTCTGGGCGTTCCCGTTGAAGGCGCCCTGGGCGATGGCCGCTCCCGGCTGCTGGAACTGGGCTATGCGGTTCGCGCCGTCAGAGGTGACCTGGCGGACTCCGACGATGGCCGTGGTCCAGGTCGTTCCCGTCTCTATCTCGATGTCGTCGTGGTTGCCGGAGACGGCGGGGAAGTCGTTCAGGCCGTACCTCACCGCCGCGCACTGCGAACCCGACTCCCACGCCCAGGGCGCCTGCCCCGCCGTGACGGTGTAGGTCCCGGAGCACCCCGCCGAGGTCATCGTCTTCGAGGCCATGTACGCGCGCCTGTCGTTGACGTAGAGCGCGCGGAGCTTGTTGGCGCGGTTCAGCGGGGCCTTCCAGATGTTGCCGCTGTGCTGCGTCCATCCGGTCACCTGAACGCCCCCGCTGAGGATCGGCGTCTCGTTCTGGTACGCGGAGTAGACGACCCGGTGACCGTTCGTGCCGGAGTCGGCCGGAGTGAAGTCGATCGTGCTCCCGACCGGGTAGGTGCCCCCGCGGAGGTACACCTGGATGTCGTCCGTCATGGTGGCGTTCACCGTGCGGACGACGTCCCTGGCGCGCTGCAGGGTCCTGAACGGTGACGTGATCGTCCCGGGGTTGGCGTCGTTGCCGTCGGGGGCGACGTAGTAGGTCGCCTGGGCCGCCGCCGAGGCCGGGGTGGCGCCCGCGAAGGTCGGCGGCAACGCGGCGACGAACACCGCGAGCGCCGCCAACGCCTTCCCGGTGGTGGACGTGGCTGGCTTCACGCTCTGTTCCTTTCGCTGATTCCGGACGGGGTGTTCACCGCGCGATCCCTCTGGCGCGGTCGCCGCCGGTTAGGCCGGACGTCCGTGCTGCGGGACGGGCGGTGCCGGTCGGTCGGGTGCGTATCGGGCGTCCGCCACGGGCGGCTCGTGGGCCCTCGCCGAAGGTTCACGGGTTCTCCGGTTCGCAGATGACGGGCTCGCCGGTGCCGAGGGGAGTCCCGGTCGTCCGCCCCGGCGCCGCGCTGACGGGGAGTCACCGGCGCCGGAACGTGAGAGGTCTCCTCATGGCACGCCCCAGGAATCCGTGGCAGACGCGGCGTTACTGATTTGTAACGTATGACGTATGCCGACTGATGTCTGGGGGTAACGTCGCATTAACAGAGGTTTTTGGCAACAGCCGGTGAACGCGGGAAGGTCGGCCTTCGTCCGCTCGGGAACCGCGGCACCGGGTGATCTTCCGCGACACGGCGGGCTCCCCGATCGGTGCGGTGCTACCCCGCCGGTCACGCGTACGGTGCCACCTGACGGCTCGCGGGCCCGATCCGCCAGGTCAGGGGCCGGTGCCCGCGTCACCGAGCCGGTGGCGGGCGGTCCGGTGCGATCCTCCGCGCGGTGCCCGCGGCGCACCGGGCCCCCGCAGGAACACCCCGCGCTCCGGGCGGGCCGGGAGCGGAGGCCGGTCACATCGGCGGTGGTGGGTCACGCGCGCCGATGTAACTTTCATCGGCGAAGCCGTAACGTTCGCCGGTCCGCTCGTCCGAAGCACCCACAGGAGATCGGCGGGTGCCCGTCTCGTCCTCACCCCGCGAGAGCGCGGGGCGACGAGCCGGAACCTGTCCGGCCCGCTCGTCCGGAGACCGGTCCTCGGAGCCGGGAGAGTCGCCCCGGCCCGCGGGAGGCATGCGAAAGGCCCGAGGCATGCGAAAGGCCGCCGGACGTGCCCTCGACGGAGGGACGACCGACGGCCTTTCGCGGGAGCCCGAGTGCCCCGGATGTGCCCCGACGGGTTGACCGTCAGCCGTTTTACCGGGTCAGGGGCTCGATGGCTCAGACGTCGTAGTACAGCTCGAACTCGTGCGGGTGCGGGCGCAGGCGGATCGGGTCGATCTCGTTCTCGCGCTTGTAGGCGATCCAGGTCTCGATCAGGTCCGGCGTGAACACGCCGCCCTCCAGCAGGTACTCGTGGTCGGCCTCCAGCGCCGCCAGCACGTCCTGCAGCGAGCCCGGCACCTGCGGGATGTTGCGGGCCTCCTCCGGGGGGAGCTCGTAGAGGTCCTTGTCGACCGGCTCGACCGGCTCGATCTTGTTGCGGATGCCGTCGATGCCGGCCATCAGCTGGGCGGCGAAGGCGAAGTACGGGTTGCACGACGGGTCCGGGACGCGGAACTCGATGCGCTTGGCCTTCGGGTTGGAGCCCGTGATCGGGATGCGGATGCACGCCGAGCGGTTGCGCTGGGAGTAGACCAGGTTGACCGGGGCCTCGTAGCCGGGCACCAGGCGGTGGTAGGAGTTGACCGTCGGGTTGGTGAAAGCCAGCAGCGACGGGGCGTGCTTGAGCAGGCCGCCGATGTAGTAGCGGGCGGTGTCCGACAGGCCCGCGTAGCCGACCTCGTCGTAGAAGATCGGCTCGCCGTCCTTCCAGAGCGACTGGTGGCAGTGCATGCCCGAGCCGTTGTCACCGAAGATCGGCTTGGGCATGAAGGTGACCGTGTGGCCGTGCTGCAGGGCCGTGCTCTTGACGATGTACTTGTACAGCATCAGGGTGTCGGCGGACTTGAGCAGCGTGTTGAACCGGAAGTCGATCTCCGCCTGACCGGCCGTGCCCACCTCGTGGTGCTGCATCTCGACGTCGATGCCGGCGTCGATGAGCTTGCGGACCATCTCCGAGCGCAGGTCGGTGAAGTGGTCCATCGGCGGCACCGGGAAGTAGCCGCCCTTGAAGCGCGGCTTGTAGCCGAGGTTGCCGCCGTCCTGGGCCTTGCCGCTGTTCCAGGCGCCCTCGATCGAGTCGATGTGGTAGTAGCTCGAGTGGGCGTTGGTCTCGAAGCGCACGTCGTCGAAGATGTAGAACTCGGCCTCGGGGCCGAAGTAGACCGTGTCGGCGATGCCGGTGCCCTTGAGGTACTCCTCGGCCTTGCGGGCGACGTTGCGCGGGTCGCGGCTGTAGGCCTCGCCGGTCAGCGGGTCGTGCACGAAGAAGTTGATGTTCAGCGTCTTGTGCTGGCGGAACGGGTCGAGCACGGCCGTGGAGGGGTCGGGCAGCAGCAACATGTCCGACTCGTGGATGGCCTGGAAGCCGCGGATCGACGATCCGTCGAACATCAGGCCGTCGGTGAAGACACCGGCCCCGAAGTTCTCCGAGGGGAACGTGAAGTGGTGCGTCGTTCCCGGCAGGTCGGTGAACCTGACGTCAACGAACTGGACCCCCTCGTCCTTGATGAAGTTCAGGACGTCGTCGGCGGAGTTGAACACGCTAACCTCCCATGGGGCACGGGCCATCAGACCGAAACTATGCCTGGGCCGTTACCGTGCCGTGTCTCGTTTGTTTCACCCGTGTTAAGCGAAAGTCCCCTCCACGCTAGTCCTCAGGTCCGGCCTGGGCGGGTATGGCGGGTCTTTCCTTTACGTGAGTTTCACGTCCCGGACCGGAGCGCCGCGCACTCCTCCGACGACTCCTCCTCGAGGGAGTAGGGGTCCACCGATCGTGCGTTGTGGTCCAGCTTCGCGTCGGGTGCCGAGTCCGGGTAGAACGGGTGGACGAACCCGTCGTCGATGTCGCACCGCGCCGGGGCGACACCCCCGCCGTTCCATTCGGTCACCCAGAAGTGCAGCCTGCCGCCCTCCCGCCAGGCGTCCAGCACGCCGACGTTGTGCGCGACGAGCCTGGTCAGCGTCTCCGGCCGCTCCGGCCGCCGGATCGCGTACACGAACAGGTAGTTGACCTTGATCCGGACGCCCCGCAGGCCGTTCTCCCTGAAGACCGAGAGCCTGCTCTTCCCGTGGACCTTGAAGGTGTCGCCGACGAGCTCGGCGCTCCCGGGAGCCAGGCTGGTGACCCACTCCCGGCTGTGGGAGCCGTCCTTGGGATCGGGGCGCTTGAGACCCTTGACGAACCACCCGCGCTGCTCGGGGTCAAGCAGGCGGATCAGCCTCTGCGGCCTGCCGCCCAGCAGCACCTCGCGGTCCAGATGGGAGGCCGCCAGGAGGTCCTTCGCGCGCCGCAGGGTGGTCGCCACCTCTTTGGGGCTCAACCCGCCCATCCCCTTCGCCGACGGCATGACCAGGCCCTTCACCCCGTCGGCGTACGCGGCGGCGGGCGAGCCCGCGAAGGGGTCGTCCGTCCCGGCGGCATCCGTCCCGAGGGTCACGTCCGTCCTGCCCGTCCCGCCGTCCGGGCGGCCGGGACCGGCGAAGCCCCCGAAGACGCCGGCGCGGAACCGGTCGACGACGTCCGGACGGTACATGACGAACAACCCGGTGGCCGCGACCAGGGCGGCCACGACGGCGACCGTCGTCCAGCGCCTGCGGGAACGCCGGGAGCGGGGCGGCCGCGTCCTGCTCCGCGCGGCGCTCCTGCTCATCCGCCTGCGCTCCCGATCGGTGATCTGGGCCGTGAGCGCGGTGAAACGCTCGTCGATGTCGTCGATCTCGGACACGGGTCTCTCCGGGGGGATGCGCGCGATGGAAGACCAATGATCTATGACCCGGGCCGGGGCGCGACAGGCGGTCCGGGCGGATACGGGGGCGGCGGCCGGGGCGGCTACCGTTGGAGGCATGAGCAGTAGGCAGCCGCGGTGGACCCAGACCTGGCTCGGCGGCGTCAGATCGGCCGGGATCGACCTCGGATACCCGGGGGAGCGGCTCGGCCTGCCCCAGGAGGGCAGCGGTTCGGTGTCCGGGTTCGGCCGCAGGATCGCCGCCCTGCTGATCGACTGGCTGATCTGCACCTGGGCCATCACCCAGGGGCTGTTGGGGATCGACCCCACCCGGCAGGGCTGGGTGCCGATCACGATCCTCGCGGTCGAGTACCTCCTGCTGGTCGGCACCATGGGCATGACCTTCGGGATGCGCCTGCTCGGGATCAGGGTGGCGGCGCTCGGCGGCGGGCAGCCGGGATTCGTCGCGGTCCTGGTACGGACCCTGCTGCTCTGCCTGGCCGTACCCGCCCTGATCTGGGACCGCGACCAGCGGGGCCTGCACGACCGCGCGGCGAACACCGTGGTCGTACGCCTCTGACCGGGCCCGCTCCCGGTCCCCGTCCCGCTCCCGCCGGTCGCCCGGTCGCCGTCCGCACCGTTCGACCGGTCTCCCGCCCGCTCCGCGTCCTGCCGCGGCGTCGTCGCCGGCACCGATTCCTTTTCCGCCTCGCGGCCGTCACACCGTCGGCGGCCGCGCCGCGCGGCACGACGAACGGGAGGAACGGCCTGATGATCGAGGACGGGACGGCGCCGGAACGGACGGAGGACGCCACGCTCCCGGCCGCCGCGCTGGCGGGCGACGAGACGGCGTTCGGCGCGCTCGCCGAGAGGTACCGGCGCGAGCTGCGGGTGCACTGCTACCGCATGCTCGGCTCGTTCGAGGAGTCGGAGGACCTGGTGCAGGAGACGTTCCTGCGCGCCTGGCGGCGACGGGAGACCTTCGAGGGACGCTCGACGTTCCGGGCGTAGCTGTACCGGATCGCGACCAACGCCTGCCTGGACCTCCTCGACCGCGACCCGCGCCGCCCGCGCCCGCGCGAGGCGCCGGTGCTGGCCACTCCCGGCGTGCCCTCGCCGTCGGCGACCGAGGTCTTCTGGCTCCGCCCCTACCCGGAGAGGCCACGCGGGACCGCTAGGAACCGGGTGCCCGCTCGCAGGTGAAGATCGCCGTCCCCGGCAGGTGGCGCCCGCGCAGCGGGCTCCAGCCGCCCCACTCGCGGTCGTGGCCCGGCGGCCACTCCGGCTCGGTCAGGCCGCGCACGGTCAGGCCCGCGCCGGTGATCAGGGCGATCCAGTCGCCCATCGTGCGGTGGTGCTCGACATAGGACGGCCGCCCGTCCTCGCCGGTCTCCACGTACGGGGAGCGGTCGAAGTAGGAGCGGTCGCTGGTGAGCCCGGCCGGGCCGGGGTCGTCGGGGAAGGCCCAGCGGATCGGGTGGCTGACCGAGAAGACCAGCCGCCCTCCGGGCCGCAGCACCCGGCGGACCTCGGCCAGGACGGTCCCCGCGGCCGCCACGAACGGCAGCGCGCCGTACGCCGAGCAGGCCAGGTCGAAGACCTCGTCCGCGAACGGCAGGGCCTCGGCGTCGGCCTGGAGCACCGGAAGGGCGGAACCGGAGTCCAGGTCGATCCGCCGGGAGTGCTGGAGCTGGCGGAAGGACAGGTCGAAGGCGGCCACCCGGGCGCCCCGGCCGGTCAGCCAGCGCCCGCACTGCCCGGCGCCGCAGCCGATCTCCAGCACGTCACGGCCCGCGACGTCGCCCAGCAGGCGCGCGTCGGCCTCGTCCAGCCCCTCGGGGCACCAGACGAAGCCCGCGTCGCGCAGGAACTCCCCGTGCTCGGCCTGGTAGTCGTCGGCGGCGCCGTCCCACCAGCCGCGGTTGGCGCGGGAGGTGGCCGCGGCGTCCACCCCGTGGCGGCCCACCCCGGCGAGGGACATCAGCGCATCTTCGGGCGGGGCATCCTCGCACCGCGCGGCAGCGGGCCCTTGGGCATCGGCATCGTCTGCGGAAGTGCCTTGAGCCGGTTGTTGATCTCGTACAGGGCGGGCTTCTTGAGGTTGCGGGGCAGCTTCATCAGGTGACGCTGCAGCTTGGCCAGCGGGATCTGGCCCTCGCCGTCACCGGACTGCACGTCGTAGACGGGCACGTCCAGCGCGACCCGCTGGACCCGCTTCTTCTCGGCGACCAGGAGCTTCTGCACGCGGTTGCCCGGCCCCTCGGAGACCAGGATGATCCCGGGGTAGCCGACCACGCGGTGCACGACGTCCTGGTCGCGGGTGGCCGCGACGACCGGGGTGACCTCCCAGTTGCCGCGCATGCCCTGCAGGATCGCGGCGGCGGCACCGGGCTGGCCGTGCAGCATGGAGTACTGCGCCCGCTGGGCGAGCTGGCCGAACACCACGAGCCCCACGGTCAGGGCCAGCATGATCCCGATGACGAACAGGTACCACCAGCCCGTGACCAGGCCGATCACCACGAACAGGACGAGCGTGCCCAGCGCGGAGGCATAGACGATCGGCATCCCCTTGGGGTTGGCCTGCTTGATGATCTGCGCGATCATACGGAGCTGCTTGACGCGCCCCGGGCGCTCTGAGTCTTCGGGCTTCTTGGCCATGCTCTGAAGGATACAAATCCAGGGCTCAAGAAATGAAAACGTGACCTGACGATCGTCCCGGCCCGGCCGCCCTCTTCCGGCGCGGCCCGTCCGGCCCCGGCCCCGCCCGGTCCGGTCCTGCCCGCTCCCGCGACCGTCCCGGCCCTCCCGCTTCCTTTCCGTGCCGGCCCCGACGTCCCCGGCTTACCGCTCCCGCCCCACCTCTCCCGTACCGCCCTGCCCGTTCCGTGTGCCCGTTCCGTGTGCCCGTCCTACCCGGTCACGGTCACGGTCGCGGACAGGCGCGGGTCGGCGACGCCGCGGCCCACCTCGACGGTGTGCTCCCCGGGTACGGTCCGCCAGCCCCGCTCCGTCCAGACCTGGAAGGCGCGCTCGGGCAGGTACACGGTGGTGATCACGGTCTGGCCGGGGGCCGCGTCGACGGCCGAGAACCCGGCCAGGATCCGTGCGGGCCGCGTCGGGTCCTGCTCGGGCGGCGCGAGGTAGAACTGGACGATCTCGCGTCCGGGGCGCCCGCCGGTGTTGGTCACCGCGACCGTCACGGTGGTCCCGGTGACGGCGACGGAGTCGTAGGACCAGGTGGTGTAGCCCAGGCCGTGGCCGAACCAGAAGGCCGGGACGCGCCCGGCCCGCTCCCAGGCGCGGTACCCGATGAGCAGGCCCTCCCGGTAGGCGACCTCGCCGTCCGACGGCGTCACGTCCAGGACGGGGACGTCGGACTCGCGCAGCGGCCAGGTGGTGGGCAGCCGCCCGCCGGGCTCGGCGTCGCCGAACAGCACGTCGGCCAGGGCGGCGCCCGCCTCCTGCCCGGGGAACCAGGTGAGCAGGACCGCGGGGACGTGCTCCAGCCAGGGCATCAGGACCGGTGACCCGGCGTTGACCACGACGACCGTGCGGGGGTTGGCCCGCGCGACCCTGGCGATCAGCTCGTCCTGACGGCCGGGCAGGGCCAGATCGGTGCGGTCGAACCCCTCGCTCTCCACCTCCGGGGTGGTGCAGACGACCACGATCGCCACGTCGGCGCCGGCGGCCGTCGCGACCGCCTCGGCGATCGTCGCGTCGTCACCGGGGGAGGGGGCGGCGTGACCCAGCGAGAACGAGACGAACGCCATCCCGCCGGACGCCGCCGTGAGGTGCCGGACGCGCAGCTCGACCGGGACGCCCGAGGTGAGCGCGGCGGTCAGGCGATGCTCGGGCGGCGCCAGGAACGCGGTCGCCGGATCACCGCCGGGCGACGTGACGAACCCGTCGAAGATCACCTCATCGCCGATCCTCACGGCGAACGCCCCCGCCCCCGCCACGGAGAACACGTGCGACCCGGTCACCTCCGGGGTGTACGTACAGCCGATCTCCACGGCGCCCAGCCGGTCGGCGTCGACGTCCGCGGGCAGCCGGCCGACCCAGCGGGCCTCGGCGTCGGCCAGCGGATGCTCGCCCAGCAGCCCGCCCTCGGCGTCCAGGAAGACGGCGCGGCAGGGCACGGCGAGCGGCGCAAGCCGGACCCGCGGATCGGTGCCCGGCGCGTGGCGGACCTCGACGTCCCCGCGCCCGCGCAACCCCTCCAGCGGCGAGACGATCCGGTCCGGGTACACCTGGGCGCTGCCACCGCCCATGATCCGCGGCTGTGCGGCGGCCGGCCCGATCAGCGCCACGCTCCGCACCCCCTCCAGCGGCAGCAGGCCGCCCTCGTTGCGCAGCAGCGTGAACGAACGAGCGGCCACCTCGCGGGCCAGCGCCACCCCGTCGATCAGGACGTCCCCGTCGGCCCCGGGAGCGACCTTCAGGCCCGTCCCGGGACCGGGACCGGCGTCGGGATCGGGGTCGGCGTCAGGGCCGGGGCCGGGGACGGGGACGGGGACGGAGGCGTACGCGGGGCCGGGATCGGGGGCGGGGGCGGACGCGGGGCCGGGAGCGGACGCGAGGGTGGCGGGGGAGCCCGGGTCGGGGCGCAGCGCCCCGACCCGCAGGGCCAGGCGCAGCACGCGGCGGACCTGGTCGTCGACGACCTCCTCGGCCACCCGGCCGTCGCGGACCGCGGCCTCCAGCTTCGCGCCCCAGGGGCCGTACGGGCCCGGCATGGCCACGTCGAGCCCGCCGTCGGCCGTCGCCTCGGTGGAGCGGGCGGCCGTCCAGTCCGAGACGACGAGGCCGTCGAAGCCCCACTCGTCCTTGAGCAGGTCGCGCTGGAGCGCCCGGTGCTCGGTCATCGTGGTCCCGTTGACCGCGTTGTAGGCGGACATCAGCGCCCAGGCGCCGGCCCGTACCACCCGCTCGAAGGGGGCCAGGTAGACCTCCCGCAGCGTCCCCTCGCCGACCGTGACGTTCACCGTGAACCGGTCGGTCTCGAAGTCGTTGGCCACGAAGTGCTTGGGCGTGGCGGCCACGCCGCCCCCCTGGACGCCCTCGACGTAGGCGGCGCCGATCTCACCGGTCAGGTACGGGTCCTCGGAGAAGCACTCGAAGTGCCTGCCGCCCAGGGGGCTGCGGTGCAGGTTCAGGGTCGGGGCCAGCAGCACGTGCACGCCCTTGCGCCGGGCCTCCTGGGCGAGCAGCCGCCCGGCCCTGCGGACCAGCTCCACATCCCAGGTCGCGGCGAGCGCGGTGGGGCTGGGCAGCGCGATCGAGGGATCACCCGGCGACCACCGCTCACCCCGGACACCGATCGGGCCGTCGCTCATCACCAGCGGGCCGAGCCCGATCCGCGGGAGGGCGGGAAGCGACCACATGTCGGTCCCGGTCAGCAGGCGCGTCTTGGCGCCCAGATCCAGCGTCCCGATCAGCTCTTCGATGTCCACGCCGACAGTCTCGCCCGGCGGGCCGGGAGGGCGACAGGGCCCGCGGTCACAGCTTTACGAAAGCGGGCGGGTGCCCGGCCCCGATCCCGGGGCCGGGCGACGCGCTCAGGCGTGCTGGCGGGCCTCGACGGCCTGCTTGTACAGGCGGCCGGCCCGGTAGGAGGAACGCACCAGCGGCCCGGACAGGACACCGGCGAACCCGATGGCCTCGGCCTCGGCCTGCAGCTCCACGAACTCCTCCGGCTTGACCCAGCGGTCCACCGGGTGGTGACGCGGGGTGGGACGCAGGTACTGGGTCACGGTCAGCAGGTCGCACCCGGCCTCGTGCAGGTCGCGCATGGCCTGGACGACCTCCTCGCGCTCCTCGCCCATGCCGAGGATCAGGTTGGACTTGGTCACCAGACCGGCCTGGCGGGCCTTGGTGATCACACCCAGCGAGCGCTCGTAGCGGAACGCGGGCCGAATGCGCTTGAAGATCCGCGGCACGGTCTCGACGTTGTGCGCGAACACCTCGGGCCTGGCGGAGAAGACCTCCTCCAGCTGGGCCTGGTCCCCGTTGAAGTCCGGGACCAGCAGCTCGACGCCGCAGCCGGGCAGGAGCGCGTGGATCTGCCGCGCGGTCTCGGCGTACAGCCACGCGCCGCCGTCGGGCAGGTCGTCGCGGGCGACACCGGTCACGGTCGCGTAGTTCAGCCCCATCTGCCGCACCGACTCGGCCACCCGGCGGGGCTCGTCGGTGTCGTACTCCTTGGGCTTGCCGGTGTCGATCTGGCAGAAGTCACAGCGCCGGGTGCACTGGTCACCGCCGATGAGGAAGGTGGCCTCGCGGTCCTCCCAGCACTCGGAGATGTTGGGGCAACCGGCCTCCTGGCAGACCGTGTGCAGTCCCTCGCGTTTGACCAGCGCGCGCAGCTCGGTGTGGTTGGGGCCGGTCCGGAACCGGGTCTTGATCCACTCAGGCTTCTTCTCGATGGGGGTCTCGGCGTTCCTGACCTCCAGGCGGAGGAGTTTCCGGCCTTCGGGGGAGACGGTCATGCGAGCTCCTTCATCGGTCGCGGGACCGAGGTGGTGCACATCGAGGTGCGGTATATGTCGTCACGCTCGCTCACACCCCCAGCTTATGTCCCGCCGCAGGCTGCGGCGGCCCCGGCCCCGGCGCCCCCTCACGAGGGCCGCCCGCGGCGCTCCGGGGACGCCGATCAGCGCCGGAACAGGTCCTCCTCGGGCAGCTCGAAGGCCCGCGCGCCCAGCGCCTCGGTCAGGTGCTTCTCGGCGTACGGCAGCACCTCGTCCACCACGATCCGGCGGCCGGTCTCGGCCGAGAGCGAGGAGACCCCGGCGTCGCTGATCCCGCACGGGACGATCCGGTTGTACCAGCTCGGGTCGTTGGAGCAGTTCAGGGCGAACCCGTGCATCGTCACGCCGCCCGCGACCCGGATGCCGATCGCCCCGACCTTCCTGTCGGGCAGGCCGTGCGAGGGGTCACCGGCCACCCAGATGCCGCCCCGCCCCGCCACCCGGCCCGCCTGCACCCCGAAGTCGGCGCAGACGTGCACCAGGGTCTCCTCCAGGAGCCTCACGTAGGCGTTCACGTCGAGCCGGCCGCCGAGCCTGACGATCGGGTAGCCGACCAGCTGGCCGGGACCGTGCCAGGTGATCCGGCCGCCCCGGTCGACCTCGACGACCGGGGTGCCGTCGGAGGGCCGTTCGTGCGGCGCGGTACGCCTGCCCGCCGTGTAGACCGGCGCGTGCTCGAGCATCAGGCAGGTGTCGGGAATCTCGTCGGCCACCCGGCGGGCGTGGATGCGCCGCTGGAGGTCCCATGCCTGCTCGTAGGGGAAGTCAACGCCAAGACGGACGATTGCCAGGTCACTCACGGCTCAAGAGTAGTTGACCCGTTCGTGGTCATGGTGTGAGAAGCCGAGGCTCGATGCGGAACTCCTTGGCGCCGCCCGACCCGTCGTGCTCCACCCGGTAGGCGTGGCCCCCCGGGCGCACGCTGACGGCCTGGATGAACTCGGTGCCCACGTAGTGCAGGGCGACGCCCTCGTCGGCGGCGTAGCCCATGGGCAGCTCGCCCGAGGCCACCGAGGCGTGCAGCAGCTCGCGCCGCTGGGGGTCGGAGTCGTAGTGGACGCCGCACGAGTACGGGAGCAGGCCCAGGCCGTCGGACCAGGCCCGCAGCTCGGGCCCGAAGGAGTCGGTGTTGCCGCCCACGTGCCAGCACAGCGCCCCGGCGCTCTGCCCGCTCAGCACCACGCCCGCCCGCCAGGCCTCCCGGAAGATCTCGTCCAGGCCGTGCAGCCGCCACAGGGCCGCCAGGTTGGCCACGCTGCCGCCGCTGACGTAGACGACGTCCTGGCCGAGGACCCACTCGCGCGGGTCCTCGACGTTGGGCATCGGGAACACCGTCAGGTGGCTGACCTCGACGTCCCAGTCGCGGAAGGCGCCGTACATCTTCAGCAGCCACTCGGAGTCGTCACCGGTGGCGGTGGCCAGCAGGCCCAGCCGGGGCCGGTCCTGGCCGCTCAGGTCCAGGGCGTACCGGAGCAGCGGGCTCGCCTCGATGAACCCGTAGCGGGCGGACGGGCGGAACGAACCGCCTCCGATCGCGACGATGTGCGAATGCCCGGGCCTGCCCATGTCCGTCTCCCAGTGATCGGTGGTGGCTGAAACAGGGACCCTAGAGTACGGCGGCCAGTGCCTCGTCGAGACGCTTATGCCGGAACGTGTAACCGCCGTCGAGCAGGCGCCTCGGGAGCACCCGCTGGCCGCTCAGCACGCCCTCCTGGGCGAACTCGCCGAGCAGGGTCCGCAGCGCGAAACCCGGCACGGCCAGCGGCATGGTGGGCCGGTGCAGGGCCGCCCCGAGAGCCCTGGTGAACTCCGCGTTGGTGACCGGCTCGGGCGCGGTCAGGTTCACCGGGCCGGAGATCTCCGGATGCGCGAGCAGGTACCGCACGGCGAGCACCCAGTCGTCGAGGGAGATCCACGACCAGTACTGCCGTCCCGACCCCAGCGGGGCCCCCAGCGCGGCCCTGAAGACCGGCAGGATGCGGGCGAGCATGCCGCCGCCGGGGGCCAGCACCAGGCCGGTGCGCAGCAGCACGACCCTGATCCCGGCCTCCCGCGCCGGGGCCGTCTCCGCCTCCCAGGGCACCACGACCTCCCGCGCGAGGAACCCCTCGCCGGGGCCGGCGGTCTCGTCGACCGCCCGGTCCCCGGTGTCGCCGTAGAAGCCGATCGCCGAGGCCGACAGCAGCGTCGCGGGCCTCACGGCCAGGCCGGCCAGGGCGGTCGCCAGGGTGCGGGTCCCCTCGACCCTGCTGCGGACCACCTCGCGCTTGTGCTCGTCGTTCCAGCGCCTGTCCTCGATGCCCACACCGGCGAGGTGGATCACCGCCTCGGCGCCCTCCAGCACCGCGGGGTCGAGGACCCCCTTGGCCGGGTTCCAGAAGGCCTCCTCGTCGCCGTGCGGCACCCGCCGGACCAGACGGACCACCCGGGCCCCGTCGTCCCGCAGGGCCTTGACCAGAGCCGTGCCCAGCAGACCGGAGGAGCCGGTCATGATGATCGTCATATCGCCCAATGTAATCGACCTCCCCTCCGCCTCTTCGGAAGGAGGGCGCCGTGCGGATTCGCGTCGTCCCCGCGGGTCCGGTGCCTCACGCCGTCGCCCGGGAAACGGCCGGGACGGACGGAAACGAAGGGCGGCCGGGACGGACGGGGACGAAGGGCGGCCGGGAGGGGACGCCGGAACGCGCGGGGGCCGGTCCGCGACGTCGCGGACCGGCCCCGTGGGAGCGGAGAGGGCTAGCCGTTGAGGCCCAGCTGGTTCTCGAAGCGGCCCTCCTCCAGGCGACGCTTGATCGTCGTCAGGAAGCGGGCGGCGTCGGCGCCGTCGACCAGGCGGTGGTCGTAGCTGAGCGCCAGGTACATCATCGAGCGGACCGCGATGACCTCGCCGTCGGGGGTGTCCAGCACCACCGGGCGCTTGACGATCGCGCCGGTGCCGAGCATGCCGACCTGCGGCTGGTTGAGGATCGGGGTGTCGAACAGCGCGCCGCGGCTGCCGGTGTTGGTCAGCGTGAACGTGCCGCCGGTGATCTCGTCCGGGCTCACCTTGTTGGTACGGGTGCGCTCGGCCAGGTCGGCGATCTTACGGGCCAGGCCGGCGATGTTGAGGTCGCCCGCGTCCTTGATCACCGGCACCAGCAGGCCGCGCTCGGTGTCCGTCGCGAAGCCCAGGTGCTCGGCGTCGAAGTAGGTGACCTCGTTGGTCTCGCTGTTGATCGTGGCGTTCAGCTTGGGGTGCTGCTTGAGCGCCTCGATCGCGGCCAGGGCGAAGAACGGCGTGAACGTGAGCTTGACGCCCTCGCGACGCTGGAACTCGGCCTTCGCCGCCTCGCGCAGCCGCGCGATCTTGGTGACGTCCACCTCGACCACGCTGGTGAGCTGGGCCGAGACCTGCAGCGACTCGACCATGCGCTTGGCGATGGTCTGGCGCAGCCGCGACATCTTCTCGGTGCGCCCGCGCAGCGTGGTGTCCACCACGACCGGCTCGGGGGCCTGCGCAGGGGCCGATGCCTGGGCGGCGGCCTGCGGGGCCTGAGCGGCGGCCTGCGGGGCCGGGGCCTGTGCGGCGGCGGCCTGCTCGCGACGGGCGCGGGCGGCCTCCAGGACGTCCTGCTTGCGGATGCGGCCGCCGACACCGGTGCCGGTCAGCGACTCCAGGTCCACCCCGTGCTCACCGGCCAGCTTGCGCACCAGCGGGGTCACGTACGGGCTGTCGCCCGAGGACGGCGCGGGCTGCTCGGCGGACGGCGTCGCGGCGATGGGGGACGGCGGCGCGGCCGGGGAGGCCTGCACGGAGGCCGGCGCCTGCTGCGGGGCGGGCTGCTGCGCGGGGGCCTGCTGCTGCGGGGCCGGAGCCTGCTGGGCGGGCGCCTGGGCCTGCTGCGGGGCCGGTGCCTGCTGCGGAGCCGGGGCCTGCTGTGCGGCGGGCTGCTGGGCGGGGGCCTGCTGGGGGGCGGGCTGCGGGATGGAGGAGGCGGGCTGCGCCTGCTGCTGCTGGGGGGCGGGCTCCGGCTCGGGCTCGGGCTCCGGCTCGGGGGCCGACTCCTGCGCCTGCTGCTGCGGGGCCGCGCCCTCGGTGCCGTTCTCGTCGATGACGGCGAGCTCGGCACCGACCTCGACGGTCTCGTCCTCGGCCACCACGATCTTCGTGAGGATGCCCGCGGCCGGGGAGGGGATCTCGGTGTCCACCTTGTCGGTGGAGACCTCCAGGAGTGGCTCGTCGGCCTCTACACGCTCGCCCTCCTTCTTCAGCCAGCGGGTGACGGTACCCTCCGTGACGCTCTCACCGAGCTGGGGCATCTGTACGGACTTCGGCATGGGTGTCTTCTCTCGCGTTCCGAGTGAGGGCTTACGTTTAGTTGTGGACGTGGAGGGGCTTGCCGGCCAGCGCCAGCATCGCCTCGCCGACGGCCTCGGACTGGGTCGGGTGCGCGTGGACCAGCTGCGCCACCTCGGAGGGCAGGGCCTCCCAGTTGTAGATCAGCTGCCCCTCGGTCACGAGCTCGCCGATGCGGCGGCCGACCATGTGCACGCCGAGCACGGGGCCGTCCTTCTCGGAGATGATCTTGACCGCGCCCTGCGTCTGCAGGATCTGGCTCTTGGGGTTGCCCGCGAGGTCGTAGGTGAACTCGACGATCTCGTGGCCGCGCTCCCTGGCCTGTGCGGAGGTGATGCCCACCGAGGCGACCTCGGGGTCGGAGTAGGTGATCCGCGGCACGCCGTCGTAGTCGATCGGCACCGGGTTCAGGCCGGCGATGTGCTCGGCCACCAGGATGCCCTCGGCGAAGCCCGCGTGGGCGAGCTGCAGGGTCGGGATGAGGTCGCCGACCGCGTACACGTTCGGCACGCTGGTCTGGCAGAACTCGTTCACCGTGACGGTGCCGCGCTCGATCGCGATGCCCGCCTCCTCGAAGCCCATGCCCGACGAGACCGCGCCCCGGCCGACCGCGACGAGCAGCAGCTCGGCCTCCAGCGTCTTGCCGTTGGCCAGGCTGACGACCACGCCGGTGTCGGTGGTCTTGACGCCCTCGAAGAAGACCCCGAGCTCCTGCTTGATGCCGCGGCGCCGGAAGGCGCGCTCGAGCAGCTTGGAGCTGGACTCCTCCTCCAGCGGCAGCAGGTGCGGCAGGCCCTCGACGATCGTCACCTCGGCGCCGAAGGAACGCCAGACGCTGGCGAACTCCACGCCGATGACGCCGCCGCCCAGGACGACCACGGAGCCGGGCACCCGGTCGAGCCTGAGCGCGTGCTCGCTGGTGATGACCCGCTCGCCGTCGATCTCCAGGCCCGGCAGCGACCTGGGGGCCGAGCCGGTCGCGAGCACGATGTTGCGGCCCTCGTAGACGTCGGAGCCCACCGTCACCCGGTTCGGGCCCGCGAGACGGCCCTCGCCCTCGACGATGGTGATGCCCTTGCTCTTGAGAAGGCCCTGCACGCCCTTCCAGGCGCGATTGACGATCTTGTCCTTGAAGGCGTGCACGGCGGGCATCTCGATGCCCTCGAACTTCGCCCTGACCCCGTAGGTCGCGCTTTCCCGGGTCTCGTCGGCGACCTCCGCGGAGTGCAGAAGCGCCTTGGTGGGGATGCACCCCCGGTGCAGGCAGGTGCCGCCGATCTTGTCCTTCTCGATCAGAACGACCGTCTTGCCCAGCTCGGCCGCCCGCAGAGCGCAGGCATAGCCACCGCTGCCGCCACCCAGGACGACGATGTCGTACGGGCCGCTGCCATCAGCCACAGGAAAGCTCCTTGTCGGATCGGAATACCGTGTTCGTCGTGTTCGTCGTGTTCACGGTCGCACCCCTCCCGGACCCCGTCCGGCCGCGCGGATCGCCGATCGCGTCCGCACCGCCGTCGGTCCCGGCTCGGCGCCGCGCCGGGAGGCGCCCTCGGCCTGGCCCCGGCAACCGCATCTTTTCATTTGTCCGCATCCCTCGTGACCCGCTTGCGCGGTGACGAGGGCCGGCCGGCGAGGGCCTCGTGGTGGTCACTCGCCCGCGTACCGCTCGGCCAGGCCCACCAGCGTCCGGGTGATGGCACCGGTACCGCCCTTGGGCGTGTACCCGTGCGGCTCGCCCTTGTTGAAGGCGGGACCGGCCATGTCAATGTGTGCCCAACGGACTCCGTCCGGTACGAATTCCCGCAGGAAGATGGCGGCCGTGAGCATGCCGCCGAAACGCTCGGGGTGCAGGTTGGCGATGTCGGCGACGGGGGAGTCGAGTCCCTTGCGGAGCTCGTCGGGCAGCGGCATGGGCCACGCGCCCTCGCCCTGCTCGCCCGCGGTCTCGACCACCTCGGCGCGCAGCGCGTCGTCGTTGGCCATGACGCCCGCCGTCCGCCAGCCCAGCGCGACGATCTGCGCGCCGGTGAGCGTGGCCACGTCGACGATCACGTCGGGCTCGTCCTCGGCGGCGCGGGCGATGCCGTCGATCAGCACCAGGCGGCCCTCGGCGTCGGTGTCGAGCACCTCGACGGTCTTGCCGGAGTAGCTGGTGAACACGTCGGAGGGGCGCTGCGCGGTGCCGCTCGGCATGTTCTCGGCCAGGCAGAGGTAGCCCACCGCGTTGACCTTCAGCCCCAGCCCGGCGATCGCGAGGATCGCGCCGAAGACCGCTCCGGCGCCTCCCATGTCCGACTTCATCCAGTCCATCGACGCCGTCGGCTTGAGCGACAGGCCGCCGGAGTCGAAGGTGATGCCCTTGCCGACGTAGGCGAGCCTGGTGCCGGCCTCGGGGTGGCTGTAGGCCAGGCGGACCAGGCGGGGCGGGTTGACCGACCCCTGGCCGACGGCGACGATGCCGCCGTAGCCGCCCTCCTTGAGCGCCGTCTCGTCCAGGACCTCCACCGACAGGCCGGCCTCGGCGCCCTTCTCCTGCACGATCTCGGCGAAGCGGGCCGGCCACAGGTCCGAGGGCGGGGTGTTGACCAGGTCGCGGACGAGCGAGACCGACTCGGCCAGGACGGTGGCGCGCTCGATGGCGGCCCGGGCGCCCTCGGCGTCGCTCAGCACGGTCAGCTCGGCCACCGGGGCGGTCTGCTCGCCGGTGGTGCGGTACCTGCTGAAGGAATAGGCGCCGAGCAGGCCGCCCAGGGCGACGGCACCGGCGGCGTCGGCGCTCGCGGCGGGCAGGGCCAGCGCCACGCGGCCGGTCCCGGCCAGGGCGCGGACGGCGGTGCCCGCGGCCCGGCGGAGCGCCTCGGCGTCGTAGCCGGACCCGTCCGCGGGGGCGTCGCCCAGGCCGACGGCGACCAGCAGGGGAGCGGTCAGCGCGCCGAAGGTGGGGATCTTGGAGATCTCGCCCGGCTTACCCTTGGCGCCCATGCCGGCGAGCGTGGTGGCCAGCCTGCCGCCGAGCGCCTCGTCGAGGCCCTCGGCCCCGGGCGCGGCGAGCAGGCCGTCCGGCCCGGTGTGCACTCCGACGACCAGGGCGTCGGAGTCGAACGAGACAGCGTTGTCAGTTGGGTTCAGCCGCACAGTGGTCACGTAGGCCGATGCTAGTAGGGCTTTCACGGTACGCATAAACGAGGGTTCGTCCTACGAATTCTATCGCATGATGGTGCCACTCGGGGTGGCACCATCCGAGGTCATGGTGCTAATGTCGATAGCATCATGCTGATCACACTGGATCTGAACGATCCCCGGCCGCTGCACGAGCAGGTGGCCGAGGCGATCAGGCGTGCCGTCGCCGAGGGGTCCTACGCACCGGGAGACCGCCTCCCTCCGGCAAGGGACCTGGCCGCCGCGCTGGGGATCAACGCCAACACGGTGCTGCGCGCCCTGCGGGACCTGCGGGACGAGGGGGTCCTGGAGTTCCGGCGGGGACGCGGCGTGAGCGTCCTCAACCGTCCCAACCCGCGCAGCGTCATCGAGGAGAAGCTGCGCTCCCTGCTCGCCGAGGCGGTCCAGTACGGCTACCGCCACGACGACGTCATCGAGCTCATCAGGGAACTGTCGTGACCGGGCCCCGGGGCCCGGTCCTTGGAGGGAATGATCGAATGAGTCTGCGAGCCCGTTTCCTGTCCGCCGCCGTCGGCTGGTTCGCGCTGGTGGCCGTCGCGCTGACGGCTCCGGCGCTGGCACTGCGCGAGCGGCTGCCGGACCCGCTCGCGACGCACTGGGGCGTCTCCGGCGCCCCCGACCGTTCCATGTCGTTCGACGCCTTCCTGTGGCTCCAGGTGGGCGTGTGGGCGGTGCTGGTGGGCGCGGCCGTCGTGCCCTGCCTCGCCGGCCGCCTGTCGCTCAGGCGCAGGACGGCGCGCATGAGCACCGGAGCCCTGCTGGGCGGCGGCGGCCTGTTCCTCCTGGGGATCGAGGCCGTCACGCTGGCCGCCAACCTGGACGCCCCCGCCTGGTGGCGGGCCTCTCCCCTGGGGTGGGGCGTGCCGGTCGCGGTCCTCGGGCTGCTGGCGGGCGGCTGGCTCGGCGCCCTCGCCGCCAGGCCGGGCCCCGACGACGTCCCGGAGACCGGCGCGGTTCGGCGGCTCTCACTGGGCGCCGACCAGCGCGCGGTCTGGGTCTCCTCGGTGCACAACGTCGCGCTGGTGGTGGTCGGCGGATCGCTGCTGGCCACCGGGGCGGGGTGCGCCGTGTTCGCCCTGATCGGCGGCGAGGGCGTCCTGTGGAGCATGGCGGGCACCCTGATCCTCGTGGGGCTGGTGGGCCTGATCTTCAGCTCGGCGCGGGTGCAGGTCACCGAGGAGGGCATCGTGATCTTCTACGGTCCGCTGCGCCTTCCCCGGTGGCGCATCCCGATCAAGCGGGTGGAACGGGCCTGGTCGGAGAAGCTGTTCCCGTCCGCCGTCGGGGGCTGGGGCATCCGCGGCCTGCCGGGGTCGGCCACGGTCATGCTCCGCGGCGGGGAGTGCCTGGTGCTGGGCTACGTCTCCGGTGGCCGGCTCGCCATCTCGATCGACGACGCCGAGAACGGCGCGGCCCTGGTCAACACCCTCGTGGCCAGGGAGTCCACCGGCCCCGGCGCCCGCTGACACCCGGTGTCACGGCGCCTCGGGCGCCTCACTCACCCCACCGCATCCGTGCCGACGTCCCCTGCGCCGTGCCCACGGCGCCCCACCTTCATCGCTCTCCGTCGCCCTCCGTCGCCCTGTCCGCGCCGGTGCTCCCCGCCGTCATGCCCTCGGCACCTCGTCCCTGGCACCTCGTCTCCGGCGCCTTGTCCCCTGGGCCTCGTCCCCGGTCCGCGTCCCCACCACCGTGCCCTCCCCTCTGCCCGCGCCCTCGCGCCGGCGTCCGAAAGGTGGTCCCATGCTGCGTCGTTTCCCCGACCTGTGGTTGTTCCTGTCCGTCGCGTTCGGCCTGTCCTGGCTGGTCGCCCTTCCCCTCTGGTTCGCGGACGCGCGGCTCGGCGCGCCCCTGTTCTTCCCGGTCGCGCTGGTGATGATGTTCACGCCGGCCCTCGGCGTCCTCGCCGTCCGGGCCCGCGACAGGCGGCTCGGACGGCCCGGCACCACCTGGCGTGAGTGGGCGGGACACACCGGGTTGCGGCTGGGAGAGCGACGCGGGCGGACGCTCGCGCTGGTCGTCCTGGCCTGGTTCGGCATCCCCGCCCTAGTGGCCGTCGCGATCGTGCTCAGTGCCGCCCTGGGGCTGGTCTCCGTCGACCTGCGGGGGCTGAGCTTCTTCCGTCAGGGCCTGGCCGCCTCCGGTACGGGGCCGTCCCCGACGGATCCCGCGATCCTGGCGTGGACACAGGTCGCGTTGATGGTCCTGATCGCCCCGCTGGTCAACTCGGTCGCGGCCTTCGGGGAGGAGTGGGGGTGGCGGGGATGGTTGCTGCCGCGTCTGGCACCGCTCGGCACGTGGCGGGCCCTGCTGGCGTCCGGTGTGATCTGGGGGGCATGGCACTTCCCGCTCACCCTGCGCGGGTACAACTACCCCGAGCTGGGAGCGTGGGCGGCGCCGATGTTCGTCGTCTTCTGCGTGGCCTTCGGGGCACTGCTCGGCTGGCTCCGGCTGTACTCGGGGAGCGTCTGGCCCGCGGTCGTCGGGCACGGATCGATGAACGCCTCGGCCGGCCTGATCATGGTCGTGGGCGACGCGGCCGACCCGCCCGTTCTCGCGCTCGCGGGGATCACGAGCCTGGTCGGATCCGCACTGCTGGCCGTGGTCTCGGCCCTGCTGTTCGCCTGCCGTCCGGTCGGGGCGCCCGTCCCGGTCGTCCCGGTCCGGCAGGAGGTGGCGTGACAGGGGGCTGATCGACAGCCGTGGTGGCCTGCGACGGGCGGGGGCGCGACGGGGGCGCGCCGGTGGCCGAAGGAGGGCGGGTGGTGGCGGGCCGGAGGTCGTGCCGGAGCTCAGTTCGCGAGCACCGTGCAGGCCAGGAGCGTCGCCGCGGTGGCGGTCTCGACGAGGGCGCCGAGCACGTCACCGGTCACGCCGCCCAGCCGCCGTACGGCCCGGCGGCGCAGCGCCCACGCCGCCAGCAGGCCCACCGCCACGGCCAGGGGAAGACCCCAGGGCGCGAGGAACGGCCCGAGACCCGCCGTGAGGCCGTAGTCCAGGACGATCCCGTCACCGGGGACGTAGCTCACGTAACCGTATCCGTCCCCTTCGAAGGAGGGGGAGGCGTACCCGCCGAGGATGCCGAGCTCGTGGATCCAGGCCAGCGCCGCCGTTGCCGCGAGCGTCAGCGCGGTGACGACCAGCACGGTGCCCCACCGGACGGTGCCCGCGACCATCGCGCCGAGGCCGTCGGGGCGGGCGGACGGGACACCGGTCCGGCAGGCCCAGGTGAGGGCGAGGCGCCCGGCCGCACAGGCCACGACCAGGGTGACGGGCCCCGCCTCCGCCCGGATCGCCTCGTGCAGGGCGGTCACCTGGACCAGCAGGGTGAGGACCAGGGTGACCACCCCGAACGGGCCGATGTCCGACCGCTTCATGATCTTCAGAGCCCGCTCGGCCGGCCTCCCGCTGCCCAGCCCGTCGGCGAGGTCGGCCAGCCCGTCCAGATGGAGTCCCCGGGTGAGCAGCGCCACGGTCGCCACCGCCAGTACCGATGCCGGGAGCGGGGTCACGGCCAGCCACAGGGAGATCGTCAGTACCAGCGCTGCGACGGCCCCGATCGCCACTCCGACCAGCGGGGCGACCGCCATCGCGATCCCTGCGGCCCGGCGGTCGACCACCCCCGGCCGGACCGGGAACACGCTCAGCGTGCCGACGGCGAGACGGATCCCGTCGGCCGTCGTCGAGGGCCTGTCCGAGGGGCCCTGCGGCTCCGGCGGTGTCGGGGGCGTGTCCGGGGAGGGGGGCGCGGGCATGACCGGTGATCCTAGCCCGCCCCGGTCGCACCCCGGCTGAGCAGGCCGGGGGATGGGGCGGTGGTGGATCCGTTCGAAGGGGGGCGGCCGGTGCCATCCGGTCGGGGGGGACGGCCGGTGTCGCGTTCGGTCGAAGGTGGGCGGCGTCGGCTCCGGCGGGGACAGCCGGTGCCGGGTCCGGTCGGGGGGGATCCGGTCAGGGGGACGGCCGGTGTCGGATCCGGTCAGGGGAGATCTGGTCAGGGGGACGGCCGGTATCGCGTTCGGGCGAAGATGGGCGGCTTCGGCGGGGACGGCCGGTTTCAGATCGGGCCGAGGAGGCGACCGGCGACGACGAGGCCGACGTCCTCCGACTCCATGGACAGGCGCTGGTTCAGGCGGCCGAGGGCGTCGCGGAACATCCGGCCGCTGGAGGTGTGGGGGACCACGCCGAGGCCGACCTCGTCGGAGACCGCCACCACCCGGACACGGGTCTGCCGCCAGGCCGCCACCAGCTCGTCGCACCGGGCCGCGACCGCGTCGAGACCCTCCCCGCCCGACCAGGCCCCGCACTCGTCGAAGACGGCGGTGATCCAGGTGCCGAGCCCGTCGATCAGCAACGGGCTCGCGGCGGACCGCAGTATCCCGGCCAGGTCGGTGGTCTCGGCGGTCCCCCAGTGGGTGGGCCTGCGATCGCGATGAGCCCGGACCCGGCGCGACCACTCGGGGTCACCCTCTCCGGACGGCCCGGTCGCGACGTAGAGGACATCGGGCTCGGCCGCCAGCCGCAGTTCGGCCTCCGCCGACTTGCCGGACCGGCTGCCGCCGAGCAGCAGGGTCCGCCGGGGCGGGGAGGGTGGGGTGGGCGGGGGGGCGCGAAGGTCGATGACCGTGCCGTCCGGTACGGTCCGCACCCCCCACAGCGCGGTCCTGCGGGCGAGCTCGGTCTCCGTCGGCACCCGGTGGTCGACGTCGACGGCCACCACGTGCGTCCGCTCGCCCACCAGCCCCCGCCGCCGCAGGTCCCCCAGCCGCTCCGGCCGGTCCAGGACGTCCACCAGCACCATGTCCAGTTCCTCCGCCGGGCCGGTGGCCGCGTACGGGAACGGCAGGGCGGGGAGGGCGGCCGCGTACAGGATGCGCAGGCCGTCGGGCGTGGTGACGGTGAGGCCGTCGGGACCCGACCGGGCGCGGTAACCGGGCGGCAGCGGCCCGGCGGGCGGAGGCAGGACGACGACTCCGGACGACGGGAGGTCACCGTGGGGGACGGGAGCGCCGGGTGCCACGTGGGGAACGGGTCCGTCGGGTGCCACGTGGGGAACGGGTCCGTCGGGCGCCATGTGGGGGATGGGGCCGCCGGGTGGCAGGCGGGGGCCGGATTCGTCGGGTGGTGGGTGGGGGACGGGGCCGCCGGGTGGTACCCGGGGAGTGGGGCCGTCGAGCCGTACCGAGGTGCGGCTCCGGCCAGGGGGGACGCGGGCGCACGAGGCGCATCCGCACCCGGGGGCCGGCCAGCCCGCCGCGCTCGCCGTGCCGGAGATCAGGACCTTCACACCCGGTATCCCATCAGGTCGTCGAAGGGGCCAGGGCCCCGGCCCGGAGGCGGAGTACGGGACGTGATCACGCCTGCACGCCTGCGGGCGGCCCGGCGAGGTAGGGTTCGCTGAGCCGACGAGGGGCAACGGCGAGACCCGCGAGAAGGAGCTGTGGCATGACGTGGCGCTGGCGTTATGAAAACGCGAACGGTGGCGAGATGGCCGAGGGTGTGACGCCGTCCGACACGTTCCCCAGCCAGGCCGACGCCGAGTCGTGGCTCGGTGAAAGCTGGCGTGAGCTGCTGGACTCCGGGGTCGAGAAGGTCACCCTGCTCGAGGGCGAGCGCGTCGAGTACGAGGGGATGTCGCTGCGCCCGGAGTGAACCCCGGCAAGCCGGGTGAACCGGAGCAACAAGCCGGATCAAGCAAAGTGAGCAGAGCGAGCCCCGGCAGGCCGGAATGAACCGGAGCAAGCCGGGGCGAGCCAAAGCGACCGTGAACGGCGGGCTCCCGGTTTCCCGCCGAGGCAGGGGCTCGGGAGCCCGCCGTTCCTGGTCCTTGCCACTACGAGAGCCCTTGCCGCGACGAGAGTCCTCGCGGCTACGAGAGTCCTCGCCGCGATGAGAGACCGGACCGGAGGTCAGGGACGCTTCGGCGGGCTCACGGTCTTGGCGGGGTCACGCTCGACGACCGGGCCGAGAATGTCGTCGATCTTCTTCAGCACCTCGGCGTCCAGCTTCACACCGGAGGCCTTGACGTTGTCGCGGACCTGCTCGGGCCTGCTGGCGCCGACGATGGCGGAGGACACGTTCGGGTTCTGCAGCACCCAGGCCACCGCGAGCTGGGCCATGCTCAGGCCCAGGTCACCGGCCACCGGCTGCAGCTCCTGGACGCGGGTGAGCACGTCGTCGTTGAGCATCCGGGAGATGAAGTTGCCACCCGCGGGGTCGGTGGCCCGGGAACCCTCCGGGGGAGGCTGGCCCGGCAGGTACTTGCCGGTGAGCACGCCCTGGCCGATCGGCGAGAAGACGACCTGCCCGACGCCCTCCTTCTCGCTCAGCGGCACGATCTCGGCCTCGATGACCCGCCACAGCATGGAGTACTGGGGCTGGTTGGAGACCAGGCGGTCGAAGCCCATCTCGTCGGCGATCTTCAGTGCCCGGCCGATCTGCTCGGCGGTCCACTCGCTGACCCCGACGTACAGGACCTTGCCCTGGCGTACCAGGTCGTCGAAGGTCTTGAGGGTCTCCTCGAGCGGCGTCTCGTAGTCGAAGCGGTGCGCCTGGTAGAGATCGACGTAGTCGGTCTGCAGGCGTCGCAGCGAGCCGTGCAGGGACTCGGTGATGTGCTTGCGCGACAGGCCGCGGTCGTTCGGGCCCTTGCCCGTCGGCCAGTAGACCTTGGTGAAGATCTCCAGGGACTCGCGCCGGACGCCCTGGAGGGCGCGGCCGAGTACCTCCTCCGCCTTGGTGCCCGCGTACACGTCGGCGGTGTCGAAGGTGGTGATCCCCTCGTCGAGCGCCGCTCGCACGCACTGCTTGGCGGCGTCCTCCTCTACCTGGGAACCGTGTGTGATCCAGTTGCCGTAGCTGATCTCACTGACCATGAGACCGCTTCGGCCAAGGTGGCGGAATTCCATGGTCCGACCTTAACCGCCGGGATGATTCCAGATGATTCGGGATGCTCTGTCGGGCGTGTCGGGCTCGATGGGGTACGCGACGTGTCGGCCGTCACCTCGTGAAGAGCTCACGAGCCCGGAAATCCGGGCCGTGAATCCGTGAATCCGTGAATCCGTGGCCCGTTCCCGGCTCGGACGGCCGTCGAACGGGACCCCGGAGAATCCCCGGACGGAGAACCCTCCCGGAATCCCGGATCAGCGCGAGGAGAGATCATCGGAAACGCCTGCGAGAGCCCCGGACGCGAAGAACCCCGCCCCCGGGAACGGGGGCGGGGCTCGAAGACCGGCTCGGCGTGCCGTCCGCGGGCGCGGCCGTCAGTTCTTCGGCGGGACGGGCCTGCCGCCCGGCAGCACGGCCGGGGGCGGGAAGCGCAGCTTGCGGATCTGCAGGGCGCGCATGGCCGCGTAGAAGCCGACCCCCTTGAGGTTCTCGTCCGGGAACTTCTCCGCGGCGAGCTTCTTCACCTTCCACGACACCCAGATCGAGGTGAGCAGCACGCCGATCATCATGAGCGGCCAGCCGATCGTGATCACCGCGACGTAGATGTACCCCCGCACGCTCACCGGGAAGGGGATCCAGGTCAGCAGCAGGATCAGGATGGAGAACGGCAGGAAGTACTGGCTCACGATGCGCCGGGAGTCGACCCAGTCACGCGCGAACTTCCTGGCGGGCCCCTTGTCGCGCGCGGGGAAGTAGCGCTCGTCGCCGCGGAGCATGCCCTCGCGGGCCTTGACGCGGTCGTTCGCCTGGCGCTCGCGAAGCTGCCGGTAGGCCTCTTTGCGGTTCTGCGGGGCGTTCACCGGCTGCCGGCGACGACCTTCGGCGTCCCGTCGCTTGGGTGTGGGACGCCCCTTGCCCGCAGGCTTAGGATCGTTGGCGGAGGCGGGGGAGTCGTCCGCGGTGGTCTGGGTACGTCGGAACACAAGGCCAGCCTACCGGGACTGCAACTTAGTGACGCCCCCGCGCGTTATGCGTAGGGTGAACCCTATGGTGGCTCCGGTGCTTTTCGGGGGCCGGGATCACTGGGTGGCCCGAAGCGCACTTGAAGAAGGGGACGGCCGACGCGCATGAGCGTGATGAAGAGACTTTCGCTGATCTTCAGGTCCAAGGCGAACAACGCGTTGGACAAGATGGAAGATCCTCGCGAGACCCTGGACTACTCATATCAGCGCCAGCTGGAGTTGTTGCAGAAGGTGCGCCGCGGTGTGGCGGACGTCGCCACCTCGCGCAAGCGCGTGGAGCTTCAGATCAACCAGATCGAGGCGCAGTCGCGCAAGCTCGAGGAGCAGGGCCGCAAGGCGCTGGGGGTCGGCCGTGAGGACCTCGCCCGTGAGGCGCTGACCCGTCGTGGCAGCCTGCAGACCCAGATCGCCGACCTTCGTGTGCAGCACGACAACCTGCAGGCCGAGGAGGAGAAGCTCACCACGGCCTCCCACCGGCTGCAGGCCAAGGTCGACTCCTTCCGTACCAGGAAGGAGACGATCAAGGCGACCTACACCGCGGCCGAGGCGCAGACGCGGATCAACGAGGCGTTCTCCGGCATCTCCGAGGAGATGGGCGACGTCGGCCTGGCGATCCAGCGCGCCGAGGACAAGACGGCCTCCATGCAGGCCCGCGCGGGCGCCATCGACGAGCTGCTGGCCAGCGGCGCGCTCGACGACTTCAGCGGCCAGCGCGGCGACGACATCCAGGCCGAGCTCGACCGCATGGGCGGCGGGCACGACGTGGAGCTGGAGATCGCACGGATGAAGGCCGAGCTCGGCCAGGGCACCGGCCCGCAGGGGGCGATCACCTCCGGTCCGGGTCAGCAGCAGCCCCAGCAGCAGCCCCAGTCCCAGCAGTACCCGCAGCAGCAGGACAACCAGACCCAGCAGCTGCGTCAGCCGGGGGAGGGCCAGTGATCGTCCGCATCATGGGGGAAGGCCAGATCGACATCTCCGCGGCCGACCTCGACGTGCTCAACACGCTGGACGCCGAGCTGGAGGCCGCCATCGAGGCCGGCGAGGAGGAGGCCTTCCGCACGCGGCTGCACGCCCTGCTCGACAGGGTCCGCCACGTCGGCAAGGCCCTGCCCGACGACAGCCTGGAGTCCTCGGAACTGATCCTCCCGCCGGCCGACGCCTCCATGGAGGAAGTGCGGGAGATGCTCGGCAACGAGGGGCTGATCCCGGGCTAGCTCGGCCCCGTGGCACGGGCCCGGTCCCCTGGGCCGGGGCCCGGCCGGACGGTGACCGTCTTCCCGCTCGGACCGCTCCCGTGGTCGTCGTGGCCGTGACGACCGCGCCGGGCGTCCGGGCCGGCTGTCCGGGCCGTCATGTGCCGCCGATCGCCGCCGATCACCGCCCCCGGCGTGCCCGCGCGCCCGCCGCGCCCACCGTGTCCCCCGGTCCCGCGCGGCCGCGCCCGCGAGAACCCCGTGGTCCGCGTGACCACGGGGTCACCGCACCACGGGGTCACCGCGTCGCCCGGACGCCGCCGGTACGGCCCCCCGGCTCAGCCCCGATGCCGCGCCGATGCCGCGCCGATGTGACGCCGGTGCGTTGCCCCGTGTCCCCCCGTGTGCCGCTGCGTGCCGCTTCACGAGGCCGCTGTACCCCTTCACCGTCCTCGGCCGCCGGTACGCCGCGCGGCTCGTCCGGCCCCGTGACGGGACCCGGTTCTCCTCCCGCTCCACCCACCCTCGGGCCTCGTCCGGGCCGTGCCCGGAAACCCCGTGGAACGCGCCATCATGGCCCGTCCGGCTTGCGGTTTGATGTACGTCCTGTGACCCTTTGCCCCCACAATGGGACCCGGAAAGCGCGTACGGGAGAAGGGTGTGACCATGGCGGACCTCGCGTCCTTGCGGCCCGGGGATCCCGAGCAGGTGCGGGAGTACCGGCTCACCGCGCGTCTCGGCGAGGGTGGTCAGGGAACGGTCTTCCTGGGCGAGTCCCCGGCCGGGGTGCGGGTCGCGGTCAAGCTGCTCCGCGCCGACCTGGCGCAGGACGAGGAGGCGATGGAGCGCTTCGTCCGCGAGGTCAGCACGACCCGCCGGGTCGCGCCGTTCTGCACCGCCGCGGTGATCGACACCGGAGTCGAGGCGCACCGCCCGTACATCGTCAGCGAGTACGTCGACGGCCCGACCCTGGACGCGGTGGTGAACGGCGAGGGCCCGCGCGAGGGCGCCGCGCTGCACCGCCTGGCCATCGGCACGGTCACCGCGCTGGTCGCCATCCACCAGGCCGGGATCGTGCACCGCGACTTCAAGCCGTCCAACGTGCTGCTGGCCCCGGACGGCCCCCGGGTGATCGACTTCGGCATCGCCAAGGCCCTCGACCGCACCTCCACGCTGACCGCGATGGCGATCGGCACCCCCTCGTACATGACCCCCGAGCAACTGGCCGGGGAGAACGCGGGATCTCCCGCGGACATGTTCGCCTGGGGCTGCACGATGGTCTTCGCCGCCACCGGGCAGCCGCCGTTCGGCACCGACAGCCTTCCGGCGATCTTCAACCGGATCATGAACATGGAGCCGGACCTGTCGGCGATCGCCGACCCGGCCCTGCGCGACCTGGTCGGGCAGTGCCTGTCCAAGGACGCGGCCCAGCGGCCCACGGCGGGCGAGGCGCTGCTGCGGCTGCTCGGCCACGCGGGCGGCCCGGCCGGTACCGTGGCGCCCACCGCGCCCCGCGGCATCCTCGCCGAGGGGTCCGCAGCCGCGGCCCAGCAGACCGGCCCCGGCTCAGGCCCCGGCCTCGGACCCGATCGGCACCCGGCGGGGGACGGGTCCGGCCCCGGGTGGACCCGTCCCGCGGGCGACGACCACGTCCGGCAGGACCAGTGGGCCCACCAGAGCGGGCACCAGGACCGGCAGGCGCTCGCCTGGCAGAGCGGTCCCGGCGGGGGGCTCCCCGTCCAGGACCCGCGCGGCTCCGACCCCCGGGGCCGTCCGCAGCACTCCGGGCCGGTCGGGTACCCGCAGCCCGGCCCCCCGCAGGTCTCCGACCCTCGCGGCCGTCCGGGACGGTCCGGGCCGCAGGCTCACGACCGGCAGCCCGGCCTCGCGTACGACCCCGGGCCCCAGCGCGGTCCCGGCCTGCCGCACGACCCCGGCCCGTACGGCCACCCGGGTTTTTCCGGGCCGCAGGCGTACGCGCAGCGGCCCGGACCGCCGCAGGTCTCCGATCCGCGCGGCTACCCGGGAGGCCCCGGACCGGCCGGGTACCCGCAGACCTCCGACCCCCACGGCTCGGCCGGGCACGCGCAGAACTTCAACCCCCACGGCTCGATCGGGTACCCGCAGACCTCCGACCCCCACGGCTCGGCCGGACACGCGCAGCACCCCGACCCGCACGGAAGGCCCTGGCAGCAGGGGCACCCCGGCCCCGGCGGGTACCCGGGCCAGGGAGGGCACCCGCCGGACCCGCGGCAGCCGCACCGGGCGTACCAGAACGGCCCCGGAGCCCCTTCCCACCCCTCGTACCCGGGGCAGGGGGCGCCCGCCGGAGGCCGGAAGGTGGGGCTCGTGATCGGTGGCGCCCTGCTGGCCACGGCCCTGGTCGCCGGGGGCGTCGTGCTGGCGACGCGCCCCGACACCGGTACCGGCGGGACGGGCACCGTCCGGACGGGCGGTACACCGGGGGCGAGCACCGCGGCCTCCACCCCGGCGCCCAGCCGCTCCGAGCTGCCGCGCGCCACCAGCACGATCAGGCTTCCCGGCAGCGCGCTCACCCTCCACGAGAGCGACCAGGACCCGATCAGGCTGAGCTCGTACAGCCTGGAGTGGGACAAGAACCTCTACGTCCGCCAGGCCGGGAACGGCCGGTTCGTCAAGAACGACACGTACTTCCAGTACACGGTCAACGCCACGGGCACCCAGGCGCTGGGCACCGACCGGATGTACGACGCGCAGAGCTACTCGATCGTCTCGGTGGTGAACCACCGCACCGGTGCGGCGAGCAGGATCAGGATCACCAAGGCCCCGGTCTACCCGACGCTGCCGCAGTGGTCTCCGGACGGCAGGCGCGGCCTGGTGACGCTGTACGAGGCCGTCGGCGACACCAGCAAGGCGTACGGCTTCGCGATCATCGACGTGAACACCAGAAAGGCGAGGATCGTCCGGGTCAGGGAGAAGGACGCGGGCAGGTGGAGCTACTTCTGGCGGGGCGACGGCCGCGCCGTCGGCACCTGGGCGCTGGACGGCAAGACCCAGCGCATCCGCTTCTACGACCTCGGGGGCACCGTGCTGCAGACCCTGCTGGACGTGGGCGCCCCGATCACCGTGGAGGGCGACGACACCTCGCCGTCCGGCTCGTCGCTGCTGACCTACTGCAAGGGGACCAAGAAGGAGATCTGCGTCTGGTCGACGACGGCGGACGGCCCGCCGAAGGTCCGCGTCCCGTTCCCGACCGAACGGCTGATCGGCTGGTACGACGACGAGCACATCGCGGGCTGGCGGCGCAAGGGCTCCGGCTACGAGGCGGTGGTGTTCGACTTCACGGGACAGGTCCGGAGGGTCCTGGTCACCAGCACCGACGCCAAGGAGTACGAGAAGCAGTTCATGCGCTTCACCCGGGAGGACTGACATGCGCGAGTGGACCCACGAGGAGCACGCCCGGGCCGTCGGCACGGAGATCACCCGCATGGCCGAAGTCCTCAAGGGCCGGGACCTGTCGGTTCCGGTGCCGACCTGCCCCGGCTGGAATCTGGCGGAACTCGCCGTCCACGTCGGCGCCGTGCACCGCTGGGCGGCCACGCTGGTACGCGAGCTGGCCCAGCGGGGCCGCAACGTCGCCGACGTGGACCCGGGCCTGCCCGCCGACGTGGGCGACTACCCGGCCTGGCTCGGCGAGGGGGCCGTCCTGCTGCCCGAGGCCCTGCTCTCCCGAGAGGCCGAGACGCCGATGTGGGCCTGGGGCGGGGACCGGCGGGTGCGGTTCTGGTCGAGGCGGACGCTGCACGAGACCGTGGTGCACCGGATGGACGCCGAGCTCGCGCTGGGCGTCCCGGTCTCCGTCGACGAGGACGTGGCCGCCGACGGGGTGCAGGAGTTCCTGGAGGTGCTGCCGTACGTGCGCTGGCAGCCGGGTGTGAAGGAGCTCAGGGGCACGGGCGAGACGATCTCCCTGCAGGCCGGCACCGGAGCGGGGTGGGTGATCACCCTCGATCCCGACCGCTTCCACCACCGGCGGGAGGTACGGGCGGGGGACGTGACCGTCCGCGCAGCCACCTCGGCCGACCTGCTCCAGGTGCTGTGGGGACGGTGCGACGCCGGCGACCACGTCGTCGAGGGCGACACCGCGCTGCTGGCCCGGTGGCGCGAGCTCACCCGGATCTGACCTCCCGTCCCGGACGTCGCGACGCGCCGACCCGCTCGGGCATCGCGGGGCACCGGCCGTCCCGGGTACCGAGACGCGTCGATCACCCGGGCAGCTGTTCTCGTCCCCTCCGGAAACCACCCGGACCCACCCGGACCCATCCCGACCCACCCGCACCCGCCCCAGCCCGGCCGGGTGCGGGTAAACGTCCGTACCGGGATTCGGCCAAGACACGACAGGCCCGGCGGCGGGCGGGCAGCCACGGCCGGGGCCCCGTGATGCCATGACCTTATGATCAAGATGTCACAGGCGGTGGTCTCGGCCGCCCTCGTCTCCGCCGGGCTGTTCGGCGGCACCGCGCTCGCCGACTCCGAGCCCGCCACGGCGGCCGTCGGGGTGGACCGTCCCCAGATCACCGTGACGGGGGAGGGCGTGATGTCGGTCACTCCCGACGTCATGCGCCTGGACACCGGTGTGGAGGTGCGCCGTCCCACCGCGGGCGAGGCCTTCACCGCCGCCCGCACCGCCGCCGCGGCGCTGACGCGGGCACTGCTCGCGGCCGGGGTCGCGGCCAAGGACCTCAGGACCGACGAGCTCTCCCTGGGGCCCGAGTACAAGGAATATCCCACGATCTCCGGCTACCGGGCCGCGCAGGGCGTCGAGGCCGTGGTCAGGAACATCGACACCGCGGACGACGTGGTCGACGCCGCGGTAGCGGCCGGTGAGGCGGTCCGGCTGGACGGCGTGTCGTTCGAGGTGTCGGACAACCGCGTGCCGCTCAGGGCGGCGCGCGAGGTCGCCTTCAGGGACGCCAGGGCCCGTGCCGTGCAGTACGCCAAGCTCGCCGGGCGCCGGCTCGGCATCCCCCTGGAGATCAGCGAGCAGAGCTTCACCCCGCCGACACCGGTCTACGGCGCCGCCGGGATCGCGGACAAGGCCTCGATCAGCCCCGGCCGCCGCGACGTGTCGGTGAGCGTCAGGGTGGTGTACGAGCTGGAGTAGGCCCCGCCCAGGCGGTGTCCCCCCATCGCCCCCCGAACCCGGGTACGCGACAGGTCCCCGGCACCCGGCGGGCCCCGGCGGGTCGACCACCCGCCGGGGCCCGTCCCCGCTCCCCGCTCCGGCCGTGGTCGCGGCCGGGGGAGGGGTCAGGGCAGGGGTCAGGGCAGGGCCAGCATCCGGTCCAGCGCGACCCCGGCCCAGCGGGCGGTGTCGTCGTCCACGGTGATCTGGTTGACGACCTGGCCGGCGGCGAGCGACTCCAGCGCCCACACCAGGTGCGGCAGGTCGATCCGGTTCATCGTCGAGCAGTAGCAGACGGTCCGGTCCAGGAACGTCACGTTCTTGTCGGGGAACATGGCGCCGAGCCGCTTGACCAGGTTCAGCTCGGTGCCCACCGCCCAGGAGGACCCGGCCGGAGCCTGTTCGATCTTCTTGATGATGTACTCGGTCGAGCCGACGTGGTCGGCCTTGGTGACCACCTCGTGCCTGCACTCGGGGTGGACCAGCACGTTGACCCCGGGGATGCGGGCGCGCACGTCGTCCACGCACTGGGCGCTGAAGCGGCCGTGCACCGAGCAGTGCCCCTTCCACAGGATCACCGTGGCCGCGGCCAGCCGTTCGGGGGTCAGGCCGCCGCCCGGCCGGTGCGGGTCGTAGACCACGCAGTCGTCCAGGCCGAGGCCCATCTCCAGCACCGCGGTGTTGCGGCCCAGGTGCTGGTCGGGCAGGAAGAGCACCTTCTCACCACGCTGGAAGGCCCACTCCAGGGCTCGCCTGGCGTTGGAGGAGGTGCAGACGGCGCCGCCGTTGCGCCCGCAGAACGCCTTGATGTCGGCGCTGGAGTTCATGTAGGTGACCGGGACGGTGACGTCCGCGATCCCGGCGTCCTGGAGCACCTCCCAGCACTCCTCGACCTGGTCGAAGGTGGCCATGTCGGCCATCGAGCACCCGGCCGCCAGGTCGGGCAGCACGACCTTCTGCGAGGCGGAGGTGAGGATGTCGGCGGACTCGGCCATGAAGTGCACGCCGCAGAAGACGATGTACTCGGCGTCCGGCCGGGCCGCGGCCTCCCGGGCGAGCTTGAACGAGTCGCCGGTCACGTCGGCGAACCGGATGACCTCGTCGCGCTGGTAGTGGTGGCCCAGGACGAAGACCCGCTCGCCGAGCGCCGCCTTGGCCCGCCGGGCGCGCTCCACCAGCGCCGGGTCGGACGCGGACGGCAGCTCGCCGGGACAGTCGACGCCGCGCTCGCTGTGTGGGTCGACACCCCTGCCGAGGACGAAGAGCGGAAGCCCGGTCTCGGTGGTCGTCACGGCCACACCCCCTTATCGTCGAAGTGACGACTAATGATGACACACGTCCCGGAGGCGCCGTTCGCCGGGAGGGGGTCCCGGATCCGGGCGAGGAGTTCGCGGCCTTTCAGGAATGTGTGCACCGGGACGGGTGTTGGTAGCGTCTGAGAAGGACGTCATACACAGACAGCCGTTCCCGGGGAGCGGCTGACGCAGACGCGGGAGTCACCACATGTCGGTTGAGAGCAGCGAGACCACGGCGCAGGGCCTGATCCTCAGTTCCGCGGCCGCCGCGAAGGTCAAGAGCCTGCTGGAGCAGCAGGGCGAGGAGGGACTCCAGCTGCGCGTGGCCGTGCAGCCCGGTGGCTGTTCCGGCCTGCGCTACCAGCTCTTCTTCGACGACCGTTCGATGGACGGCGACGTCGTCTCCGACTTCGACGGCGTGAGCGTGGTCACCGACCGGATGAGCGCGCCCTACCTGGTGGGTGCCACCGTCGACTTCGTCGACACGATCGAGAAGCAGGGCTTCACGATCGACAACCCCAACGCCACGGGCTCGTGCGCCTGCGGCGACTCGTTCAACTGACCGGGCGCGCACGGCCGGTCCGGACGGGGCGGCTCGTCCCGTAGGACGAGACCGCGAAGGCCCCGCGGGATGACATCCGTCACCCCGCGGGGCCTTCGCGCGCCCGCGCTGTCGCGTATTCTTGCGAGGCTCGACGCCCCTGTTTCCAGATGCCGACAACGAGGAGAACAACCCCGTGCGCATCGCCGTCACCGGCTCCATCGCGACCGACCACCTGATGACCTTCCCCGGGCGCTTCGGCGACCAGCTCATCGCCGAGCAGCTCGACCGGGTGTCCCTGTCGTTCCTGGTGGACGACCTGCAGATCCGCCGTGGCGGCTGCGCGGCCAACATCGCCTTCGGCATGGGCTGCCTGGGGCTGCGGCCCGTCCTGGTCGGCGCGGTCGGCGCGGACTTCGCCGACTACCGCTCCTGGCTGGAGCGCCACGGCGTCGACTGTGACTCCGTGCACGTCTCCGAGATCCACCACACCGCCCGGTTCCTGTGCACCACCGACCAGGACCACAACCAGATCGCCTCGTTCTACACCGGCGCGATGGCCGAGGCCCGCCTGATCGAGCTGGGCCCCATCGTCGACCGGCTCGGCGGCCTGGACCTGGTGCTGGTCAGCCCCAACGACCCCGAGGGCATGCTCAGGCACACCGACGAGGCGCGCCAGCGGGGGATCCCGTTCGCGGCCGACCCCTCCCAGCAGCTCGCCCGGATGCCCGGGGACCAGATCCGCCAGCTCGTCGACGGCGCCGCCTACCTGTTCGGCAACGACTACGAGAAGGGCATGATCGAGCAGAAGACCGGCTGGAGCGACGCGGAGATCCTCGACCGGGTCGCCGTCCGCGTCACCACGCTCGGCCCCAAGGGCGTCGTCATCGACCGCAAGGGCGAGCCGTCCCTGCACGTCCCCGCCGCGCCCGAGCTCGGCAAGGCCGACCCCACCGGGGTGGGCGACGCCTTCCGTTCCGGCTTCCTGTCCGCCCTGGCCTGGGGACTGTCCCTGGAGCGCTGCGGCCAGGTCGGCAACCTCGTCGCCACCCACGTCCTGGAGCGCGTCGGGGGCCAGGAGTACGAGCTCGGCCGGAAGGTCTTCCTGGAGCGCCTCGCCGACGCCTACGGCGCCGACGCCGCCTCGGACGTGTCGGGCTTCCTGAACTGCCACTACGCCTGACCCGGCGTGTCCCGCCGCCTCCGGCGCCCGGGGCCGCCACCCGTGCCGGAACCGCCCCCGGTACCGGAGACCGTCACCCGTGCGCCCGAGACCGTCGCCCCTGCCGGTGACCACCCGTGCGGGAACCGGTACTCGTGCGCGAACCGGCGCCCGTACCGGAACCAGGCTCCGTCGCCGCGTCACCGCGCCCGGCCCGCCGCGCCCTCGCGCCGCAGGGCCGGGCGCGGCGGGCTCCGGCCGTTCGTTTCCGGTCGTCCGCGCGCCCGGTCCGGGCCGTCCGCGCGGGCCGGGTGTCAGGTGCCCGCGTAGACGCGGTGGACGAACTCGGCCATCTTGTCGTCCGGCAGGTGCCTGGCCAGGTCGGCCTCGCTGATCATGCCGATGATGCGGCCGTTCTCGATCACCGGCAGCCGCCGTATCTGGTTCTGCTCCATCTTGTCCAGCGCCTCGGCGACGTCGGCGTCCGCGGAGACCCAGACCAGGCCGGTGGCCAGCTCCCCGGCGGTGATCTTGGACGGGTCCTGGCCGTGGGCCACGCACTTGACCACGATGTCGCGGTCGGTGATGATCCCCTTCAGCCGGTCGTCGCTGCCGCAGATGGGCAGCGCGCCCACGTTCATGTCGCGCATCATCTGCGCCGCCCGGTCGAGCGTCTCGTGTGCCTCGACGCACCGGACCCCGGCGTGCATCAGATCTCTGGCGGTCTCACCGCTCATGTCGTCCCCCCGATTCCTCTGGTCGGACTTACGGAGGGGACATACCCGATTTAAGGGCAGATCAGTAATTACGCCGCACGTGGATGGCCCAGCCCCGCTGGGGGAGCTCGTAGCTGGCCACGTGCCGGTGCGACTTCAGCCGGCACCACGCGGGGATGTCGTTGAAGGCGGCGGGATCGTCGGCCAGCACCGAGACGATCCCGTTGAGCGGCACGAGGTTGATCTGCTCGGCCAGCATGATGATGGGGATCGGGCACTTCTTGCCCAACGCGTCGATCGTCAGGGCCGGAGGCTGGGCGGAATCCGCCGGGGTGGCCTGGCTGGACGTCATGATCTTCTCACTCCCCGAAAGTTGATCACAGCTTTACCCCCGCCTCCTCACGGATCCTGCGCACCGCGTCCGGCAGGACGGACAGGAAGCGGTCGACATCCGTCGCCGAGGCGCCTCGGGGCAGCGACACCCGTACGTTCCCGTGCGTGAGCACGCCCATGGCCTCCAAAACATGCGACGGACGAAGCGTACTCGCCGTGCACGAGCTACCGGACGATACCGAGAATCCGGCCCTGTCGAGTTCGGTCAGCAGTGCCTCACCCTCCACGTAGAGACACGAGAACGTGACGATGTGCGGTGCCCGCGCCACCGGGTCGCCGATCACCTCGACGTCCGGGACCGTCCGGGCGACCTCGGTCCTGATCCGGTCCACGAGCGCGGCGATCCTGGCCGACTCGATGGCCGACTCGGCCACGGTGGCGCGCAGCGCCGCCGCCGCCGCGACGATCGCCGGGACGTTCTCGAACCCCGGGACCCTGCGGCGCTCGCGGTCGTCGTCGGGCAGCGGGCTGCGCCAGCGGGTGCCCTTGCGGACCACCAGGATCCCCACCCCGGCCGGGCCGCCCCACTTGTGGGCGCTCGCGGCCAGCACCGACCACCCGCCGGGCAGCGGCATCCGGCCCGCGGTCTGGGCCGCGTCCACCAGCAGCGGCACCCCCGCCCCGGCGCACGCCTCGGCGACCTCGGCCACCGGCTGCAGGGTGCCGACCTCGTGGTTGGCGCTCTGCAGGCAGGCCAGCGCCGTGCCCTCGGCAGCGGCCGCCTCGGCGAACGCGCCCGCCTCGACCGCGCCGGTGATGCCGACGCCGACCGTCTCGACCGCCCCGCCGTCGCGCTCGTGGATGCCCGCGGCGTGCAGCACGCTGGAGTGCTCCACCGCCGAGGTCACCAGGCGCCTCCCGGCCCGGCGCCGCCCGTGCAGGGTGCCGAGCACGCCCAGGTGCACCGCCTGGGTCCCCGAGGAGGTGAACGAGACCTCGTCCGGCCTGGCGCCCAGGGCCTCGGCCACCTCGGTCCTGGCCTGTTCCAGTAACATTCTGGCCCGGCGGGCCGAACCGTACAGTCTCGCGGGATCGGCCCAGCCGACGTCCAGGGCCGCGATCAGGGCCTCGCGGGCCTGGGGGTGCAGCGGCTCCGTGGAGGCCGCGTCGAAGTACGCCACGCCCCCAATCGTCGCACCACGCGCGGTGCGGGCGGGGGCTGGGCGGGAGGGCGGCCCATGGTCGCGCTAATGTGTCCCCCAGCGTGAAGCTGCTGACTACGAAAACCTGAACGTGAACAAACGATCTCCCAGGAGCGACTCCTGGGCTTCATCTGTGGGGTAGGCGATCCGTGAGTCCGACCCGCCGTTCTGCACGGCGTCCGTTGGCCCGCCGCCGGGTGCCACGCGCCGCCGCTCTGGCGCTGCCGCTGGTTTCCCTGACGGCGTGCAGTGCCGAAGACTGGTCCCGAGCCGGCCTGCCCGAGGGCATCACCGAGCAGTCCAACGCCGTCCAGAGCCTGTGGAACGGCTCGTGGATCGCGGCCCTCGGCACCGGCGTGGTCGTGTGGGGGCTGATCCTGTGGTCCGTCGCCTTCCACCGCAAGAGGAAGAACTCCGCCGACGAACTGCCCCCCCAGGTGCGGTACAACCTGCCGATCGAGATCCTCTACACGGTGATCCCGATCATCATGGTCGGCGTGTTCTTCTTCTTCACCGCCAGGGACCAGAACTACATCACCACCATGTCCCCCAAGTCTGACGTCACGGTCAGGGTGGAGGGCTTCCAGTGGAGCTGGCGCTTCACCACCGAGTCGGGCGGCAAGACCGTCCAGGTGGCCGGCATGCCGGCGGAGAACTACATGAAGGGCCCGCAGCTCGTGCTGCCGGTCGGCAAGAGCGTGAAGTTCCTGCTCAGCTCGCCCGACGTCATCCACTCCTTCTGGATCCCGGCGTTCCACTTCAAGCTGGACGTGATCCCGGGCGTGGACAACAGGTTCGAGGTGCGGACGCTGGACAAGCCCGGCGTCTACGCCGGGCGCTGCGCCGAGCTGTGCGGTGTGGACCACAGCCGGATGCTCTTCTCGGTGAAGCTCGTGCCCGCGGCCGAGTTCGACCAGTACATCGCTAGCCAGGCCGGTGCCCAGTGACAGCAGTCAACAATCCCCTCGTCCTCTCCCCGGCGACGCCGACCCGCAAGGGCCTGGTGATCACCAAGTGGGCGTCGTCCACCGATCACAAGATCATCGGACACCTCTACCTGATCACGTCGTTCGTCTTCTTCCTGATCGGCGGCGTGATGGCGCTGGTCATGAGGGCGGAGCTGGCGCAGCCGGGTCTCCAGATGATCAGCAACGAGCAGTTCAACCAGCTGTTCACCATGCACGGCACGATCATGCTGCTGATGTTCGCGACCCCGCTGTTCGCGGGGTTCGCCAACGAGCTGATGCCGCTGCAGATCGGCGCCCCCGACGTCGCCTTCCCGCGGCTGAACATGGTCAGCTACTGGCTCTTCGCCTTCGGCAGCACGATCGCGCTGGCGGGGTTCATCACCCCGGGCGGCGCGGCCAGCTTCGGCTGGACCGCCTACGCCCCGCTGTCGGACGCGATCTTCTCTCCCGGCATCGGCGCCGACCTGTGGATCGTCGGACTGACCATCAGCGGTCTGGGCACGATCCTCGGCTCGGTGAACTTCATCACCACGATCATCTGCATGCGCGCGCCCGGAATGACCATGTTCCGGATGCCGATGTTCACCTGGAACATCCTGCTCACCTCGATCCTGGTGCTGATGGCCTTTCCGGTGCTGGCCGCCGCGCTGCTGGCGCTGGAGGCCGACCGCAAGCTCGGCACGCAGATCTTCCACCCCCAGAGCGGCGGCGCGCTGCTGTGGCAGCACCTGTTCTGGTTCTTCGGCCACCCCGAGGTCTACATCATCGCGCTGCCGTTCTTCGGCATCATCACCGAGGTCATCCCGGTCTTCAGCCGTAAGCCGCTGTTCGGCTACATCAGCCTGGTCGGCGCCACCATCGCCATCGCGGGCCTGTCGATCACGGTGTGGGCGCACCACATGTTCGCCACCGGCCAGGTGCTGCTGCCGTTCTTCTCGTTCATGACGTTCCTCATCGCGGTGCCCACCGGGGTGAAGTTCTTCAACTGGATCGGCACCATGTGGCGCGGCCACCTGTCGTTCGAGTCGCCGATGCTGTTCGCGATCGGCTTCCTGGTGACGTTCCTGTTCGGCGGCCTGACCGGCGTCATCCTGGCCTCCCCGCCGCTGGACTTCCAGGTGGCCGACTCCTACTTCGTGGTCGCCCACTTCCACTACGTGGTCTTCGGCACCGTGGTGTTCGCCATGTTCGCCGGGTTCTACTTCTGGTGGCCCAAGTTCACCGGCACGATGCTGAACGACCGGCTGGGCAAGGTCCACTTCTGGACGCTGTTCATCGGCTTCCACACCACCTTCCTGGTCCAGCACTGGCTGGGCGCGCAGGGCTTCCCGCGCCGCTACGCCGACTACAGCCCGATCGACGGCTTCACCGACCTGAACATGGTCTCGTCGGTGGGCGCGTTCCTGCTGGGCGCCTCCACGCTGCCGTTCATGTACAACGTGTGGAAGACCGCCAAGACCGCGCCGCGGGTCACGGTGGACGACCCGTGGGGGTACGGCAACTCCCTGGAGTGGGCGACCTCCTGCCCGCCGCCCCGGCACAACTTCACCTCCCTGCCCCGTATCAGGTCCGAGCGTCCCGCGTTCGACCTCAAGCGCCCGTACGCCCAGACCCCCGGTGAGCTGGAGAAGGAGGAGGCCCGATGAAGGTCCAGGGCTGGCTGTTCATCCTCTGCGGCGTGTTCTTCGCCGCCGTGGACGTCGTCTACTGGTACTGGTCCAAGGAGCCGGTCGGCACGACCGCGATGGCCATCTCGGTGGGCTTCGCGTTCATGATCGGCTACTACCTGATGTACACGGCCCGCCGCATCGGCGAGCAGCCCGAGGACGACAAGCAGGGCGAGATCGCCGACGGCGCCGGAGAGCTCGGCTTCTTCAGCCCGCACAGCTGGTGGCCGCTGTTCGTCTGCCTGGCGGTCGCGCTCACCGCGGTCGGCCTGGTCATCGGCTGGTGGCTGTTCCTGATCGGCGTCTTCGCGGTCCTGATGGCCACCATCGGGTTCGTCTTCGAGTACTACCGGGGCAACTTCTCGCACTGACGTCCCGGCACCCGCGCCACGAGGCGGGCCACGGAAATCCTCCGTGGCCCGCTTTTTGTCGTTTATTGGGTGCTCGCGGTGGATGTCTTCCGTGGCGGACCGCCTACTCCGGGTAATAACTGAATCAGTGGTTCGATCCGGACAGGGGAGTTCATGTGGGGCACGCTATCCGCGGTTCGAGCCGGGGGGCCGGGGCCGGACTGCTGGCCCTCGCCCTGGTGACCGCCTCCTGCTCGACGAGCACCGCCACGCCGGGCGGATCCGCACCGGCCTCCTCGCCCGCCGCGGCGGCGGCCCTGGTCACCGTGGCGCCCCTGAACGGGGCGACCGGCGTGCCCACCGACGCGCCGATCGTGGTCGCAGCCCAGGGCGGCACGCTGACCCAGGTCGCCGTCAGGGCCGTGAAGGGCTCCAAGAAGCCGCTGGCGGGCGTTCTGAGCGCCGACGGTACCCAGTGGCGCAGCCGCGGCACGGCGGCTCCAGGGGCCTCCTACGAGGTCCAGGCGACGGCCGTCAACCCGGCGGGCACCGCCACCCGGACCACCTCCTCGTTCTCGACCGTGAAGGCGCGGGAGACGTTCGCGATCCAGAACATCACCCCGAACAAGGACGACACCGGCCTGACCGTCGGCGTCGGCATGCCGATCATGATCACCTTCGACCGGGACGTCTCCGACCGGGTCTCGATCGAGCGCCACCTGTCGGTGAAGACCTCCCGGCCCGTGCTGGGCGCGTGGCACTGGTTCGACGACCGCAACGTGCACTTCCGCCCCAAGAGGTTCTGGCCGGCCGGCACCAGGGTCCGCGTGCAGGCCCGCCTCGCCGGGGTGCGCGGCGGCGCCGGCCTGTACGGCGCGGCCGGCCGCACCGTCGACTTCAGGATCGGCCGCTCGCAGATCACCCGGGGCAGCGTGCTGTCCCACCACCTCACCGTGCGGCGCGACGGCAGGGTCGTCCGGGAGATCCCGATGAGCGCCGGCAAGGGGGGCGTGTGGAAGTACCACACGACCAGCGGCGTGCACCTGGCCATGTCCCGGGAGAACGTGACCGTCATGACCTCGCCGGGGATCGGGCCGGGCTCGCCCGGGTACTACCGGCTGACCGTCTACGACACCGTGCGCATCTCCAACAGCGGCGAGTACATCCACAGCGCGCCCTGGTCGGTCGGCTCCCAGGGGTACTCCAACGTCAGCCACGGCTGCGTCAACGTCAGCCCGTCCAACGCCAAGTGGTTCCTGGACAACACGCTGATCGGGGACCCGATCATCATCACCGGCTCGCCCCGCGTCCTGGAGCCCACCAACGGCTGGGGGCACTGGCAGGAGAGCTGGCGCCAGTGGCTGAAGTGGAGCAGCCTCAAGCACTTCACCACCGACGACGTCTGACCCCTGCGATCCGCGAGGCCCGTGCGAGGTCCGTACGAGAGCGTGCGAGGCCCGCGGCGGGCCCCAGGCGCACGAGAAGGGGGCCCGGACACCGTGTCGGTGTCCGGGCCCCCTCACGTGCGGCCGTGGCCCCTGAGAGCCCCTGGGTGCCCCTGAGAGCCCCTGGGGGTCTCCCGTCAGTGCTCCCGGAGGCCCTGAGGCTCTCGAGGTGGTGCGGTCAGCGGGTCAGGGACCTGTCCTCGCCCTTGCCGACCGCGGCGTGCTCGTCGTGACCGTGGTCGTCGCCGTGGCCGTCTCCGTGCCCTGCCTCCAGCGGGATCTTCTCGCCGCCGTAGGCCTGGCTCATCTTGACGCGGAGCCTGCCCAGCGGGCCGCGCATCCCCTTGGACGGGATGCCGTCGCGGCCGGTGTTCCCGTCGGTGATGACCGGGACGGTCTCCCGGCGCATGTGGGCCGCGATGGCCTCGTGCGGCGGGACGTGCACCTCGACGTACTCGCCGTGGGGGAGCCGCTTGATCACGCCGGACTCCACGCCGTGGCTGAGGATCTCCGCGTCGCTGCGCTGCAGGCCCAGGCAGACCCGGTAGGTGATGATGTACGCCACCACCGGCCCGGCGATGATCAGGAAGCGTCCGACGTATGTCGTCCAGTTCAGCGAGACCTGGAAGAACGCGGAGATCTCGTCGTTGGCGCCGAGCAGCCACAGGACACCGTAGAAGGTGACCGCGGCCATGCCGATCGAGGTGCGGTGCGGGTTGTTGCGGGGACGCTCGGCGATGTGGTGCTCGCGCCGGTCGCCGGTGACCCACTGTTCGATGAACGGGTAGAGCGCCAGGCCCGTCATGATGATGCCCATCGGCACCAGGGCGGGGATCAGCACGCTCATCGCGAGCGTTCCCCCGGCCTGACCGAAGAGGTTGATCTCCCAGGCGGGCATCAGGCGGAGCGAGCCCTCCAGGAAGCCCATGTAGAAGTCGGGCTGCGAACCGGCCGAGATGTCGGCCGGGGTGTAGGGACCGAACAGCCAGATCGGGTTGATCTGGGCGAAGGTGCCCAGCAGCGCGATGACCCCGAACGTGAACATGAAGTAGGCGCCGGCCTTGATCATGAAGGCCGGGTAGAAGGGGGAGCCCACCACGTTCTCGTTCGTGCGGCCCTTGCCCGACATCTGGGTGTGCTTCTGCACCCACATCAGGATCATGTGGGCGCTGATCAGCGCCAGCAGGATGCCCGGGATCAGCAGGATGTGCAGGGAGTAGAACCGGGAGATGACGTCCTCGCCCGGGTACTCGCCGCCGAAGAGGAAGAAGGTGATCCAGGTGCCGACCAGCGGCAGCGAGATCGCCACGCCCTCGGTGATCCGCAGGCCCGCGCCGGAGAGCAGGTCGTCGGGCAGGGAGTAGCCGGTGAGGCCCTCGGCCAGCGCCAGCGTCAGCAGCAGCACGCCGATCAGCCAGTTGAGCTCGCGGGGCTTGCGGTAGGCGCCGGTGAAGAACACCCGCAGCGCGTGGATCATCATGCCGCCGATGAACAGCAGCGCCGCCCAGTGGTGCATCTGGCGCATCAGCAGTCCGCCGCGCACGTCGAAGCTGATCGACAGCGACGACGCGTACGCCTCGGACATCATGACGCCGCGGAGCGCGTCGTAGGAGCCGGCGTACTCCACGTGGGCCATGCTCGGCTTGAAGAACAGGGTCAGGAACGTGCCGGTCAGCAGGAGGATGATGAAGGAGTAGAGAGCGATCTCACCGAGGAGGAACGACCAGTGGTCGGGAAAGATCTTCCGAAGGTTGCGCCGGAGGAAGTTCCCCGCCCCGAGGCGGTCGTCGACGAAGTTACCCGCGCCCGCGATGGGCTTGGGAACGCTTTCGACACTCATTTTTGTTTGGCTCCGTTCTCACGGGCCTCGGCCTCGGCGTCGCCACGCTCCCAGAAACTGGGACCGACAGGGACGGCGAAGTCCGCCGTAGCAACGAGGTACCCCTCATTATCCACGGCGATGGGCAGCTGGGGCAGAGGGCGGGCGGCCGGGCCGAAGATGACCTTGGCGCCGTCGGCGGCGTCGAAGGTCGACTGGTGGCACGGGCACAGGATGTGGTGGGTGGTCTGCTCGTACAGGGCCGCGGGGCAGCCGACGTGCGTGCAGATCTTGGAGTAGGCCACGATCCCGTCGTGCGTCCAGTTCAGGTTCGTCCCGGACCTGAGCTCCTCGGGACGGAACTTGATCAGGATCAGCGTGGCCTTGGCCAGCGCGTTCAGGTCGTGCTCGTAGCCCTCGGGGACCACCGACAGGATACCGCCGGGGGAGTTGAAGTCGGCCGCCCGGATGGGCGAGCCGCTTCCCTCGACGAGCAGCTTGCGGGGCTTGCCGTCCTTGGTCTTCTCTCCCCAGACGGTGTGCCGCAGCTTCTCGGGGAAGTCGTTGTAGGTCGGGCCGAGGTCGCGCAGCAGCACCAGCGGGGCCAGGCCCAGCGGGGCGGCTGCGGCCAGCAGGGTGCGCCGCAGCAGCGGGCGCTTGGTGATCCCGCTCTCGGCCGCGCCCTGCATGAAGGTCTCGCCGACGTAGGCCCTGGTCGCGGGGTCGGAGGCCATCGGGTGGCGTTCCTGGACCAGGCTGTACTTCGGCATCACCATGCGGACCCAGGTCACCATGCCCGCGGCCAGCGCGAGCAGCGCCAGGGTGAGCGTGCCGCCCAGCGCGAAGTTGGAGGTCTGCGTCTTCGCGACGTCGCCCACCTGGAAGATCACGTACGACGCGACGAAGGCGATCCCGGCCAGGAAGGCGACGGCGAAGCAGAGGGCGGCGTAACGCTCGCCCTTCTTCGCGGTCGCCTCGTCCTGCGGGACGACCCCGGGGACCTGGACGTCCGCGGGCCGGGCGGCCTGTCCGGTGCCGAGCATCGAGGTGCTCGCCGCGGGCGAGGGGGTGCCGATGACGCGCTTGGGCGCGCGCTCCTCGGGCTGTTCTGTGCCGTGGTTGTTCTCAGTCATTTGGCCTGTCGCCTCTTCGCGGTGATCCAGATGGCGGCCAGGGAGAGCAGGCTCAGACCGACGATCCAGGCCACCAGACCCTCGGTGACCGGGCCGATGCGGCCGAGACCGGCGCCGCCCGGGTCGGGCTCGTTGCGCACGCCCACGATGTAGGCGATCATGTCCCGCTTCTGCTCGGGGGTGATGATGCTGTCGTTGAACACCGGCATCGCCTGCGGGCCGGTGACCATGGCCTCGTAGATCTGCCGCTCGGTGGCCTGGTGCAGCGGCGGGGCGTACTTGCCCTGGGTCAGGGCGCCGCCCGCGCCGACGAAGTTGTGGCACTGGATGCAGTTCGCCCGGAACAGTTCACCGCCCTTGACCGCGTCGCCCTTGCTGGCGTCGACCATGTCGTCGTCCGGCGTGACCGGGCCACCGCCCAGGGACTGGATGTAGGCGCCGAGCTGGCGCAGCGTGTCCCGGGTGACCCAGGGGGCCACGGGCTTGCGCGGGGCCTGCGACGACGGGTTGGCCAGGGGCATGCGCCCGCTGCCGACCTGGAAGTCGACGGAGGCCGAGCCGACGCCGACCAGGGTCGGCCCCTGGCCGGTGCCCTCGGCGTTGCGTCCGTGACAGCTGGAGCAGCTGCGCTCGAAGAGCTTCTTGCCCTCGGCCACGTCGTCGGCCCTGCCGGACGCGATCGCCGCGTCGGCCTGCCGGGGGGTGGAGGCCGCCAGGGCGACGGTGTAGAACCCGCCGATCAGCCCCAGGGCCAGGAGCAGGACGGCGTATCTCGCGAGGGGATGCCGCCGCCCAGCGGTGATCCTATTCACAGAGATCCCCGATTCCTTATTGAATTCCGTAGATGGTCACGAAAAGGCCGATCCAGACCACGTCCACGAAGTGCCAGTAGTAGGACACGACGATCGCGCTGGTCGCCTGCTCACGGGTGAAGCGCTTCGCGGCGTACGTGCGTCCCAGCATGAGCAGGAACGCGATCAGCCCACCGGTCACGTGCAGGCCGTGGAAGCCCGTGGTCAGATAGAACACCGAGTCGTACGCGGAGTGCGACAGCGTGTGCCCCTCGTGGACCAGCTCGCTGTACTCGTACAGCTGGCCGGCGACGAAGACGGCGCCCATCAGGAAGCTGACGATGTACCAGAAGCGCAGCTTGGCGACCTGGCCCTTCTCGGCAGCCCACACGCCCAGCTGGCAGGTCACACTCGACAGGACCAGGATGACCGTGTTGGCCAGGGAGAACGGGACGTTCAGGTGAGCCTCGGGCCAGGGTTGCCCCTGGCCGATGGTCACCGACCGGATGGTGAAGTACATCGCGAACAGCGCCGCGAAGAACATGAGCTCGGAGGACAGCCAGACGATCGTCCCCACGCTGACCAGATCGGGCCGGCGGGACGAATGTGCTGTCGTCGTCGTTGAGATTGCGGATGCTGTCGCCACGGGCAGCATTATTGCGGCTCTCCTGCTCGGGTCGCCGCACGCCCCCCCGATAGGGAGCGCATACGCCCTCTCGAAGTGGACGTACAGGGCAATTCACCCGGCAATGGCTCCGGTCTGGGAGCCGGGGGCGGCAGACCGGTAGCATCCCAGGTGACCATACATCGACGGACGAGGGACAGTGAGCGCGACCGTGAGCACCGACGACACGACGATGAGGATCCTCGTCTACAGCGACGACGCGAGCACCCGCGAGAGAGTCCGCCAGGCCGTCGGCCGCCGCCCCGCCGCCGACGTGCCCTTCGTGGAGATCGTGGAGTGCGCCACCCACGCCAAGGTCGTCCAGTACTTCGACTCCGGTGAGATCGACGTCGCCGTGCTCGACGCCGAGGCCAAGCCGGCCGGGGGCATGGGCGTGGCCCGCCAGGCCAAGGACGAGGTGCACGACTGCCCGCCGATCTGCCTGCTGATCGCCCGCAGCGCCGACCGCTGGCTGGCCGAGTGGTCGCGCGCCGAGGCCGTGCTGGGGCACCCGATCGACCCGGTCGTGCTCGCCGAGACCGTCGCCGACCTGATGCGCCGCCGCCTGTCCACCCGCCTGCCCGCCCGGTAGAGAACCCCGGCGAAGACCCCCCTGGAGACCTTCATGGACGCGCGTACCACCTGGCCCGCGCTGTTGTCCGCCCTGCTCGCGGGTGAGCACCTGACGGCCGACGAGACCGCCTGGGCGATGGACCAGATCATGTCCGGCTCGGCCACCCCCGCCCAGATCGCCGGCTTCGCCGTGGCGCTGCGGGCCAAGGGCGAGACGGTCGCCGAGGTGGCCGGCCTGGCGCGCATCATGCTGGAGCGGGCCGTGCCGCTGTCGGTCGAGGGCCCCGTCGTCGACGTCGTCGGCACCGGGGGAGACCGGGCGCACACCGTCAACGTCTCGACCATGGCCGCGATCGTGGCCGCCGCCGCCGGGGCCAGGGTCGTCAAGCACGGCAACCGGGCCGCCTCCTCCTCCTGCGGCGCCGCCGACGTCCTGGAGCACCTGGGGATCATGCTCGACCTGCCCCCGGCCGAGACCGCCAGGGTCGCGGTGGAGGCCGGGATCGCCTTCTGCTTCGCGCCCGTCTACCACCCGGCGCTGCGCTTCGCGGGCCCGCCCCGCAAGGAGCTGGGCATCCCCACGGTCTTCAACTTCCTGGGCCCGATGACCAACCCGGCCAGGCCCGCCGCCCAGGCGGTCGGCATCTTCGACGAGCGCATGCTCCCCGTGGTGGCCGGCGTGTTCGCCGAGCGCGGCGTCTCCGCGCTCGTCTTCAGGGGCGACGACGGGCTGGACGAGCTGACCATCTCCACGACCTCCACGGTCTGGGTGGTACGCGCCGGCCAGGCCGAGCGGACCGTGTTCGACCCGGCCGTCCTGGACATCCCCAGGGCAGAGCCGGACGCGCTGCGCGGCGGGGACGTGGCCTTCAACGCCCAGGCCGTCCACGACCTCCTCGCCGGCCGCACCGGCCCGGTCCGCGACGCCGTGCTGCTGAACGCCGCCGCCGCGCTGGTCGCCCTCGACGGCGCCGGCGCGGACGCCCGGGACACCGGGGACACCGGGGACCTGAACGCCGCGATGGCCGCCGGGTACGAGCGCGCCGTGCGGGCCGTCGACTCCGGTGCCGCCGCCGCCACCCTGGAGCGCTGGATCGAGGTCAGCCGGCCGCGCTCCTGACGTCGGCCCTCCCCTCGTGGACGGACCGCAGATCCGCCCACGAGGGGATGTGACCCTCGCCGGGAGCGCTCTAGATTGCGTCCATGTGGCGTGCCGACTCCCTGATCGGGCAGATGCTCCCCCTCCTGCTGGCGTGCGCGACGCCGGGTCTCTGCCTGGCCGTCGCGGTCCTGGTGCGCGAGCGCAGGCTGCTGCTGCTCAGGCTGAGATCCTGGGAGGCCGGGGACGCCGACCGGCGGCGGGAGCTGGCCCGCGCCCGGTTCGCCGAGCGCCGGGCGCGCATCGCCCGGGAGCTGCACGACATCGTCGCGCAGGGGATCAGCATGATGACGCTCGGCGTGGGCGCCGGGCGGATGATCATGAGCAAGGATCCCGAACGGGCCAGGGAGACCCTCAGGGTGGCCGAGGAGTCCGGCCGCCAGGCGCTGGTCGAGCTCCAGCGTGCCCTGTCCCTGCTGGACCTCGACGGTCCCTCCACCGGCAGGACGCCCCAGCCCAGGCTTTCGGACCTGGGCGACCTGCTCGCCGGGATCAGGGCGAGGGGACTGCGGGTGGAGGTGGTCGAGGACGGCCGCCCCGCCGAGGTCGGGCTCGCCCTGGAGCTGGTGGCCTACCGCATCGTCCAGGAGGCGCTCGCCAACACCCTGCGGCACGCCGGGGCGGATTCGGCCCGCGTCACGCTGCGCTGGCGGCCGGGCCTGTTGGAGGTGTCCGTCCGCGACGACGGGCGCTCCGGCCCGCCGGGGGCCGCCGGGGCCGGCCTGCTCGGCATGCGCGAGCGCGCCGTCCTGTTCGGCGGGACGCTGGAGGCCGGCGTGCTGCGCGGCGGGGGCTTCGAGGTACGGGCCAGGCTGCCCACCGCCGGTGAGGTGAACCCCGGCCGCACCGGCGAGCCGGGGGAGCGGGCGCGGGGGCTAGTCGGACTCGCCCAGGCCGATCGAGAAGGCGGCGTCGAGGTCGTGCCGGGAGTAGGCCCGGAAGGCGATGTGCGTCTCGGTGTGCAGCACCCCGGCCACCTTGTTGATCCGCCCGGGGATCACCTCGGCGATCTCCTCGTAGGCGCTCACCCGGACCATGGCCATCAGGTCGTACTCGCCGGTTATCGAGTAGACCTCGCTCACCCCGTCGATCTCGGCGATCGTCTGGGCGACCTCGGGGATCCGGTCCACCTCGGCGTTGATGTGCACGATCGCGGTGACCACGAGCTTCCTCCTCGTTGAGTGCTGCCTGCCGCCTCAGAAGCTACCAGTGCCGTCCCGCGCGGCGCTCAGCGCAGCGGGCGGCCCTCGCGCGCCCGGCGCGGCTCGCCCCCCTGGTAGGCGCGGTCGATGCGCGCCTTGAGCCTCCCGGCGCCCGAGACGGGAAGGCTCCAGGTGCCCTCCACCTGCACCAGCCGGATCCCGGGTGACTCCAGCCAGCGCAGCACGCACTCGGTCTCCTCGGCGCTGGCCGCGTGGACCGGCCCGGCCCCCGGGGACACGGTCTCCGCGGTGGCCGTCAGCGCGTCGACGAACGGGGTGGGATGGGCCCCGGAGGGCATCACCCCGGCCGAGGCGAGGCGGCCGTAGCGCACCACGTGGATCTCCCACCGGCCGCCGGGGAGCGGGGCGGCGGCGACCAGCTGGGGGATCGCGGTCAGCGACCGCAGCCGCTGCATCCGGGCCGAGGTGCGTACGTAGGCGGCCAGCCGGTCGCGGTCGGCCGCGGCCTCCTCGTAGCGCTGGTCGAGCGCCAGGCGCTCCATCCGGGCCTCGATGGCCGAGAAGACCGGGGCCGCGTCCAGCTCCAGCGCCCGGCGGGCCGCGACCACGTGCACGGCGTACTCCTCGGGGCTCTGGCGGCCCTCGCACGGCGCCCCGCACCGGCCGATCTCGGCGAGCGCGCAGGCCGACCGCCGCGAGCGCAGGGTGATCCGCTCGGTGCACTGGCGCAGCGGGATCGTCTCGTGCAGCGCCGCGCGGGCGTCCTCGGCGGCGCGGGTGCTGGAGAACGGGCCCAGGTAGGAGGCGTCGTCGTCCTTGATCTCGCGGACCACCGACAGTCGGGGGAACGGCTCGTCGGTCAGCTTCAGCCAGAACATCTTCTCCGGGAAGCGCGACCTGCGGTTGTAGCGGGGCTTGGCCGAGCCGATCAGCCGCAGCTCCCTGACCTCCGCCTCCAGCGGGGTCGCGCAGGAGATGGACCTGACCCGCGCGGCGATGCCGACCATCTCGCGGATGCGGGGCCGGGTCTCGCCCGCGGTGAAGTAGCTGCGCACGCGGTTGCGCAGATCGACGCTCTTGCCGACGTAGAGCGGGTCGCCGCCCTCGTCCTCGAACACGTACACGCCGGGGCCGGAGGGCACGGAGTCGGCCAGGTGGCGCTTGCGGCGCTGCTCGGGCGTGGGCGCGCGGACGAACCCCTTGAGCTCCTCCAGCGTGTGCACCCCGAACGAGCCGGCCCGCTCCAGCAGCGCGTGCAGCACGTCGGCGGTGGCCCGCGCGTCGGCGAGGGCCCGGTGGCAGGGCTCGGTGCGGCTGAACATCTTCGCCAGGGTGGCGAGCTTGGCGTTGGGCGCCTCGTCGCGGGTCAGCAGCCGCCGCGCCAGGTCCACGGTGTCGACCACCGGATGGCCGGGCGGGGGGTAGTCGTGGGCGGCGCAGGCCGCCTTGAGGAAGCCCATGTCGAACCCGGCGTTGTGCGCCACCAGGGTGGAGCCCGCGGCGAACTCCAGGAACGAAGGGAGCACCGCCTCGATCCTGGGCGCCGCCACCACCATGCCGTCGGTGATGCCGGTCAGCACCGAGATGAACGGCGGGATCGGCGAGCCGGGGTCGACGAGGGTGCCGAACTCGCCGAGCACCTCGCCGCCCCTGACCTTGACCGCCCCGATCTCGGTGACGGCGTGCTCGGCCGCCGAGACGCCGGTGGTCTCCAGGTCGAAAACGACGAAGGTGACCTCGCTGAGCGGCGTGCCCAGCTCGTCGAGCGTTCCCTGTACGGCGTAGTCCACGATCCCCGACCCTAGAAGCCCCGACCGACATTTAGCGCGCCGCCTCCCCCTCGGGGGCCCCCGCGGGCGGGCGCCGCTCAGCTGCGGCGATCCCCCGCGATCATCCGCTCCAGCCGGTGCCGGTGCAGCACCAGGTCGTCGGGGTCGCCGGGCACGGGCAGCTCGCCGAAGTGGACGCGGCGCTGCCAGACGCGGGCCATGATGACCCCGTGCCGCAGCGCGGCGTAGGTCTCGTAGAACCCCATGTCCCGGGGGGTGTACCCGGTCAGCTCCCGGTAGGTGCGGCACACGTCCTCGGAGCGCATGAAGTCCGGCAGGCCCGGCAGGCCCATGGACTCGGCGACGTCCTGGAAGAACCGGTGCAGGAAGATCATCCAGGCGAGGTCCAGCTCCCGGGGGGCGATCGTGGCCATCTCCCAGTCCAGCACCCCCACCGGGGTGAAGTCCCGGTACATCACGTTCCCGATGCGGGCGTCCCCCCAGCTCAGCACGTCGGGGCCGGGATCGTCCGGCCAGTGCTCCTCCAGCCAGCGAAACGCCCGCTCCAGCAGCGGGACCGGCCTCGCGCCGTGCGCCCACGCGTAGTAGGCGCGCTGCTCGTCGACGTGCCTGCGCAGCGCCGACCCGCCCGTCCCGGCGGGCTCCAGCGCCGCCGTCTCCCCGGCGGTGAGCGCGGTGCCGTGCAGCCTGGCCAGGATCTCCACGCTGTGCCGCTGCAGCCGGTCGCGGTCGGCCGGGGAGGCCTCCGGCAGCCAGCCCGCGAAGGTGTACGGCGGCAGGTCCGGCGGCACGTCCCCCTCCAGGCGCTCCATCACGAAGAACGGGGTGCCCAGCGGGCCGGGGTCGGGCTCGTACCACAGGGTCGCCGGGGCGGGCACGCCCGCGCGTTCCCTGGCCAGCCGCATGACCTCGAACTGCCTGCCCAGGTCGTAGTCGGGGAAGACCGGCACCGCCTCGCTCGCCGGCGCCATCCTGGCCACGCAGCGCACCTCGTGGACCCCGCCGACCCCGCCGACCTCGCGGCCCTCGCCGCCGGAGGTCCATCGCGCGTCGAAGATCAGGGTCTCGCTGGACAGCCCGTTCCCCGACGGATGGTCGACCCTGGGGATCGTGACGGGTGCCCCGACCCTGCCGGTGAGCCAGGAGCGCAACCGCTCGCGTACCTCGGCAAGGTCACGGGTGGAGGTCCGCATCCCCTCGGCCCGTTCGCGCCGCTCTTCCATCGCTCTCCCGTGGCGTAGGTCACAAAGTGATCCGCACAGTCGTAACCTATGAGCAATCGCTTGTCCATAAAGGGTTCACCGGCGGGCCGGGCGCCGGTCGTCTTCGGTCAGGTCGGGGTCAGGGTGCGCTAGCCGTACCCTTGACGTGAATGCCGATCCGAGTAGGGGCCGTGATGAGTTCAGCCGGAGAGGGCCTGTCTCGTCCGTTACCCGAGCAGGTCCGTTCACACGTCGTGGAGCTGGCCTCCCAGATCCTCGGGTCGATGCCCGCCGCCTCGGTCCCCGCGCCCCTGAAGGGGATCGCCAGGTTCGACCCGCGCAAGCGCGCCAAGCTCGGCGGCACGCCCATCGCTGCGCAGCTGGAGACCGACAAGAAGTTCCGCGAGCTGGTCGCCGAGACCCTGACCGCCGGCTGGCCCGAGCTGGTCGCCAGCCTGGCCGAGGGCACCGTCCCGCCGGCCGCCGAGCCGGTGATGGTGGCCGCCGCCGCCTACCTGACCCGGCCGCCGGGCTGGGCGGAGATGGTGGAGACGGCCCGGGAGGACCTGGAGCGGTCGGCCGTGGCCGCCGAGGGGTCGGCGCAGGAGCAGACGGTCACCCGGCTGCGCGAGCAGCTCGCCGCGCAGAAGGCCGCGGCCAAGGACGAGGCCGAGCGATTGCGCGAGCAGCTGCGGTCCTCCCGCTCGGAGGTGTCCGACCTGCGCCACCGGCTGCACGACGCCCGGGAGCGGGCCAGGGCCGCCGAGGCGCGCGCCGTCGCGGCCGAGGAGGCCGCGGCCGAGGTCAAGGCGACCGCGGTCTCGGCCGGAAGCGCGACCGAGGGCGAGCTGCGCCGCCTGCGCGAGCGCCTGGCCGACGCCGAGCGCCAGCTGGAGGCCACCCGCAGGGCCGCCCGCGAGGGCCGCAGCGTGGAGGACACCAAGGTGCGCATGCTGCTGGACGCCCTCCAGGACGCCGCGGCCGGGCTGCGCAGGGAGCTGGCGCTGCCCTCGGGCATCCACCGCCCCGCCGACTCGGTGGCCGCGGTGGCCCCGGGAAGCCAGGGCGTCCAGGCGGTCCCGGCTCGGGCGCTGGCCGACGACGACCCCGCCCTGCTCGACCAGCTGCTCGCGCTGCCGCAGATCCACCTCATCGTGGACGGCTACAACGTGACCAAGTCCGGTTACGGCACCTTCACCCTCGCCGACCAGCGCAGCCGCCTGCTCACCGGCCTGGGGGCGCTCTACGCGCAGACCCGTACCGAGCTGACCTGCGTCTTCGACGGCGCGGAGCTGAACGGTCCGGTCCCGGTGTCGGCGCCGCGCGGGGTGCGCGTGATGTTCAGCGCCCCCGGGCAGATCGCCGACGACCTGATCCGCCAGCTGGTCCGCGCCGAGCCCGCGGGACGGGCCGTCGCGGTGGTCTCCTCCGACCGGGAGGTGGCCGACTCGGTGCGCAGGATGGGGGCCCGCCCGGTGCCCGCGGTCCTCCTGCTGCGCCGCCTGGGTCGTGCGTGAACCTTTCGGGTGGTTCGCGCATCGAATGATCCAGGAGGATTACCCGATGAAGAAGATCATAGCGCTCGCCCTCACCGTCCTGGCCGCCGGCGCGGCCACCGCCGCACCCGCCGGCGCGGCCACCGTCCCCACCGTCCCCACCGGCGGCACCGCGTCCACCGGGACGGCCACGATCCCCAAGGGCTTCCTGCTGTACGAGAAGGAGGCCGCCAAGAAGGACGACGACCCCGAGACGACCTGGAAGGTCAGCGGCTCGGTGAAGACCCCGCTGGCGGTGAACCCCTGCGACCGGAGCACGCCGGCCCGGACCGGCCGCCTGGCCGCGCGGACGGTGACCTACACCGCGGTGCCGGACTTCATGAAGGTCGAGCAGGTCGTGCTGTACCGCTCACCGGCCGACGCGGCCAGGGCGGTCTCCCAGGTCCGCGCGGCCCTGGTCGCGTGCCGGTCCGACACCCGGTCCGGCTCCACCTACCGCTACGCCCACGCGCGGCAGGCCGGGATCGGCGACGAGGCGCTGAGGGTCTCCGGCCAGGTGTACTACCGCGGCAAGGCCGGGGTGGGCGGCGACCGGAGCGTGCTGGTCAGGAAGGGCAGCGCGGTCCTGATCTACCAGTGGGCCGGGGAGTACTCCAGGCCCGTCGCGAGCGACTGGGCCGTCCAGCTGCGCGACGCCAGGAGGATGACCGCCAAGGTCTGCTCCGTCGCCATCTGCCGGTAGCGGCGGGCCGCCGTCCGGCGGACATGACCTGCGGCGGAAGGAACGGCCACCTGTTTGGGGCAAACCCGACGAAAAGGTGAGCCAATCATTACTTCTTCTGTACTATTCGCCGCAGGTCTGTGTATCTGGGAGGCGTTGACGTGGCCGTGGCGGGCATGCCGGTTGGACTGAGTCGGATACCGGTGGCGGCCGGTCTCGCCCTCGCACTGCTGATGGTGCCGGTGAGCGGAGCGGTCGCGGAGCCCAAGCCCACCCTCGCCCAGGCCAGGAAGAAGCTGGCCAAGCTGAACGAGCAGGCCGACCAGGTCGTGGAGAAGTACAACCAGGCCGCCGAGAAGTGGAAGCGGGCCAGGAAGAAGTACCGGACGCTCAACGGCGACCTGGCCCGCCAGAGCGAGCGGGTCGCCGGGTTGCGCGAGGAGCTCGTCTCGATGGCCGTCAGCAGCTACCAGTCCGGTGCGATCACCGGCTGGGAGAGCATGGTCGTCCAGCCCGACCCCGCCGCGCTGCTCAGCGGCCTGGCCGCCGCCGACCAGATGGCCGCCTCCCGGGCCCGCTCCCTCAGCGCCTTCGACCAGGCCACCAAGGAGCTGCGGACCAACCGGGACAAGGCCAAGGAGGTGCTGGCCGAGGCCGACGAGACCCGCGACGAGCTCGCCGAGGAGAAGGCCAAGGCTGACAGGATGGTCAAGGTCCAGACCAAGCTCCTGCGCGAGCTCGGCGCCTTCCGCCAGGGCGACCCCGACAGCGCCGGGATCCAGTACACCGGCGCCGCCTCGGGCAACGCCCGTGCCGCCCTGCAGTTCGCCTTCGCCCAGGTGGGCAAGCCCTACCAGTACGGCGGCACCGGCCCCGGCGGCTGGGACTGCTCGGGCCTGGTGCAGGCCTCCTGGCGCACCGGCGGGGTCAGCATCCCCCGGACGACCTGGCAGCAGTGGAGCTGGGGCGCGAGCCGCAAGGTCTCGCTGAACGACCTGCAGCCGGGGGACCTCATCTTCAGCGAGGGCCTGGGGCACGTCAGCATGTACGCGGGCGACGGCAAGATCGTGCACGCCCCGCAGACCGGCGACGTGGTCAAGGTCGTCCCGCTGTCGGCCTACGGCCGCCGCCTCGTCGGGGCCGTCCGCCCCTGAGGGCCCGTCGCTCTGGGGGTCCGTCGCTCTGGGGGTCCGTCGCTCTGGGGGCCCGTCGCTCTGGGGGCCCGTCGCTTTTGAGGGCCCGTCCGTCCCTCAGGGCGGTTCGTGTGCCCCTGAGGACCCCGTCGTGCTCCTGAGGGCCGTCCGCTCCTGAGGGCCCGTGTGCCCGGGGCGCCCTCTCCCGAGGGGGCTCCGGTCCGTCTGGGCCGCTCGCCCCCCGGACGGGCCGCCCACCGGCGCCCGTGGGGGTCCGTGAAGACGTCTCGCGCGCGGGCGACGATTCCGCGCCCTCGCGGGAGTCCTCTCTCCGGACGGACCATCGGCCTCCTCCGGCCCCCGGAGGCGTGCCGCGACACAGGACCAGGGAGACGACGATGCCCACCTCCGCGACCTCGCAGCCGCTCGACCACACCTTCACCGCCCCCATCGAGAAGGACGGCGCCTTCGCCACCTTCGTGACCGTGCCGGGCTCGGCCGAGCTCCTCGGCACGAGGCGGGCCGTGAAGGTCACCGGGACGGTCGACGGTCACCCGTTCGCCGCCACGCTGATGCCCTCGGGCGCCGGCCCGCACTGGCTGCCGTTGCGGGCGGAGCTGTGCAGGCTGATCGGCAAGCACGAGGCCGGGGCCGAGGTGACGTTCCACCTCGAGCGGCGGCTGAGCTGAACCGTCGCCCGCGGGCCCGGGAACGCCGCTCGCGGCGACCCGGGCCACGGCGTCCCCCGCGCTCACCGCGAGGGCCGGAACGATGTGACGAAGATAACAAAACTCGCGATTCACAGGGCTTGGAGGGCGATGTGACGAGAGTCATATCTCGATCGCATAAATAGGCATCACGCAGCGGTAACGGGAGGATCAAGAAGCCCTCTCGATCCTCCGTTTCTGGGAACCCTTTGCCGAAACGTGGCGATCGGAGTAACTTCTGGCTGCGCGACGTGCAAGCCATGCCGCCGCGGTGAACGACGGTCTCCGGGCCGTCTTCGTCCATAGAAATCCAGCCGGCCGCCGCGCCCCCGCAAGGGGCGGACGTCATCGTGGCGGCCCGCCGAATCCGTGCAGCCAGGAGGCATGGAACCGGGGACCCAAAAGGCCCGACACACCGTGGCCAGGGGTGAATCGGCACATTTGTGCTGTAGGGCATCTTCCAAGCCCGAATCCGTCAGCTAACCCGGTAGGCATCAGTGGAAGCACCAAGGAGAAATCCTGTCTACCACCCCGTACAACCCCCGTTTGTCACGCTTTTTCCGCCTTTCTCTAGGCGGCGTCGCCCTCACGTTGACCGCCTCAGCCGGAGCGGTCACCCTGGGACCCACGGCGGCGCAGGCGATGACGGACAATCCCCCTGAGATCCTGGTCAGCAGCGCGACCGGCGTCTCCGAGCAGACCGAGAGCACGGAGACCGGGCGGGCCACGACGAAGGGCACGGTCAAGGCCAGGACCAAGGCCAGGACCGCCACGAAGTCCAAGGCCAAGGCCAAGGCCACGATGAGCAGGGCGGCACTGCAGAAGGTTCGGGCCGGCAAGGCCGTCGCGGCGGCCAAGAAGCAGATCGGCGATCCGTACCGGTGGGGAGCCTCCGGTCCCGGAGCCTTCGACTGCTCGGGGCTCGTCCGCTACGCCTGGCGCACGGCCGGCGTGTCCCTTCCCAGGATCACGCACAGCCAGTACAGGTCGCTCAAGAAGAAGGTCCCTTGGAGCAAGCTGCTCCCCGGTGACCTGCTGTTCTTCAGCGGAAAGGGCCACGTCGGCATGTACGTCGGCAAGGGCAGGATGGTCCACTCGCCGAGCAGCGGCAAGTCCGTCCGGATCGTGAAGCTGAAGGGGCACTACCGGTCCTCCTTCGCGGGAGCGGCCCGGCCCGGAGCCTGAACCCGAACGGTGACAGCGGTCCCGGGGGGGGGGGGGAGGGGGGGGGGGAGGGGGGGGGGGGGGGGGGGGGGGGGGGGGGAGGGTGTGTGTTTAGAGGGTGAGAACCA
>NZ_JBVJIA010000020.1:0-17113 GCF_055586505.1 Streptosporangium sp. NPDC050148
CTTGATCAGGATGCCGAGCTGGGCGCCGCGCCCGGTGCCGACCATCAGGGCGGTCGGCGTGGCCAGGCCCAGGGCGCACGGGCAGGCGATGATCAGTACGGCCACCGCGGCGGTGAAGGCCGCCCCGGCCCCGTCGCCGGTGCCCAGCCAGTAGCCGAGCGTGCCGACGGCCAGCGCGATCACGACCGGCACGAAGATCCCGGAGATGCGGTCGGCGAGCCGCTGGACCTGGGCCTTGCCGTTCTGGGCGTCCTCGACCAGCCTGGCCATCCGGGCGAGCCGGGTGTCGGACCCGACGCGGGTGGCGCGGACGAGCAGGCGGCCCCCGGCGTTGACGGTCGCGCCGGTCACCGCGTCCCCGACGCCCACCTCCACCGGGACCGACTCGCCGGTGAGCATCGAGGCGTCGACGGCGGAGGTGCCCTCCTCGACCACGCCGTCGGTGGCGATCTTCTCACCGGGCCGGACCACGAACCGGTCACCGATCGTGAGCTCCCCGGAGGGGACGCGGGTCTCGACGCCGTCGCGCAGGACGGCGACGTCCTTGGCCCCCAGCTCCATCAGCGCCCGCAGGGCGGCGCCGGCACGGCGCTTGGAGCGGGCCTCGAAGTAGCGTCCGGCCAGGATGAACGCGGTCACCCCGGCGGCGGCCTCCAGGTAGATGTTGCCCGAGCCGTCGGAGCGCTCGATGGTGAACGCGAACGGGTGGGTCATGCCGGGGGTGCCCGCGGTGCCGAGGAACAGCGCCCACAGCGACCAGCCGAGCGCGGCGATCGTGCCGAGCGAGACCAGGGTGTCCATGGTCGCGGCGCCGTGACGCAGGTTCGTCCAGGCGGCCCGGTGGAAGGGCGCGCCCCCGTAGACCACCACGGGTGCGGCCAGGGTCAGCGAGAGCCACTGCCAGTTGGTGAACTGCAGCGCCGGGATCATCGCCATCGCGATCACCGGCACCGCGAGCACCACGGAGGTGATCAGCCGCCGGCGCAGCGCCCCGAGGGCGTCGTCCGGCCCGCCCGCCGCCTCGTCCCGCGCGGCGTCGTCCTTCGGCTCGGCGGGGAGTACGGCGGTGTAGCCGGCCTTCTCCACCTCGGCGACGAGGTCCGCGGGGGCGACGTCCTCGGGGAAGGTGACCTTGGCCTTCTCGGTGGCGTAGTTGACGGTCGCGGTGACGCCGTCGAGCTTGTTGAGCCTGCGCTCGATCCGGTTGGCGCAGGACGCGCAGGTCATGCCGCCGATCGAGAGTTCGACCGTGCCCTGTGGTCCGTCGTCGGTGAGGGAGGACATCACCTGCTCCTTTCGCTCGTCATGCCGAGGGTCAGTGGTCGTGGTCGCCGTGCGAGTCCGAGGCGGACGGCGTCGGCTCCGGCTTCTGCTTCTGCTTCTGCTCCGAGGTGGGCGTCGGTGCCGGGGCCGGGAGCTCGCCGGCGCGGAGGGTGAAGTCGGCGGTGCGCACGGTTCCCTCGTGCTGGAAGTCCAGGAACAGACGGTAGTCGCCGCGGCTGGGCACCTCGGCGTGGAAGGTGATCTCCGGGCCGGGGGCGGTCCTGCCGTCGCCCGGTTCCCCGTCGGGGTGGACGTGCAGGTAGGCCAGGTCCCCGGCGCGCAGGGCGACCAGGTGCCCGTAGGCGCCCAGGTAGGGCTGCAGGTCGGTGACGGGACGGCCGTCCCTGGTGACCTTGAGGGTGAGCCTGCTGGAGGCTCCGGGGGTCAGGGCCCCCTCCAGGGTGACGGTGTAGCCGTCGACCGTGGACGTACGGCTCACCGCTGGCGGCGCCCCGGGGGCGTGGTCGCCGGGGGCCTGCAGGTCGGTGCCCAGGGTCATCGCCCCGCCCCCCTCGGGGACGAAGTCGGCGAACGCCCGGTAGGCGCCGGCCCCGGGCAGGTCCAGCCTCACCGACCACACACCGTCACCGCTCAGCTCGGGGTGCAGGTGCCGGAAGTCGTCCAGGTCGCGGGAGACCACGATGAAGTGCAGCTTCTTGCCATGCTCCGTACGGTAGCCGGTGACCGGCCTCCCGTCGGGGCCGATCACGCGGAACCGGAAGTCCCTCGCCTCGCCCGGCTCGACCACGGTGGTCTCCGGGAGCAGGGTGTAACCGTCCTGGGAGACCTGGAGGCCTCCGGGGACGGGCTCGCCGCTCGCCGTCGCGCCCGCCGTCGCACCGGGGGCCGGTTCCGCGTGGGTCCCGTGACCGTCCCCCGGGTCCGCGGAGGCGGCCGGGCGGGCGTCCGCCACGGGGGCGGGACCGGTCGAGCCCACCGCGCTGCCGGCCCCCAGCGCCCCACCGAAGATCACGGCGAGTCCGAGGGCGTAGACGCCCAGTCTGGCCGGTGTGTTCATGAGGTCACCACTTCGTATCCCGCCTCCTCGACCGCGGCCGTGATGCGCGCCGCGTCGATCGGGTCCTCGCTCCGTACGGTCACCAGGCCGCCGGCCAGGTCCACCTCGACGCCGGTGACGCCGGGCAGCCCGCCGATCTCCTCCTTGACGGAGGAGACGCAGTGGCCGCAGGTCATACCCTTGACGGTGTAGGTGGTGGTGGTCATGACGATCACTCCTTTGTTCGTCGGTCTCGTCGATCAGGAACGGACAAGGCGGGCGATGGCGTCGGTGGCCTCCTTGACCTTCGCCTCGGCCTCGGCGCCGCCCTTGGCGGTGGCCTCGGCCACGCAGTGCGCCAGGTGCTCCTCCAGCAGGGACAGCGCGAAGGACTGCAGGGCCCGGTTCGCCGCCGACACCTGGGTGAGGACGTCGATGCAGTACTTGTCCTCCTCGACCATCCGCTGCAGGCCGCGGACCTGACCCTCGACGCGGCGCAGCCGCCGCAGGTGGTCCTGCTTGTTGTGGGTGTAGCCGTGCATGTCCCCGCCCTTCGTCGTCGCCTTCCATAACAGGATACCCCCGTATGGTATTCCCGACGAGGCCGAGGTCGCCGGCGCGGCCCGGCGCGGTGCTCCGGGAGCGGTCCCGCGGGCGGGCGCGCCCGCCGGTGCGCGCCCGCCGTTCCTCCGCCCGGGCCGGCCGTCCTAGGAGGCGCCGGCCGAGAGGGGTCCGGCGAGCGCGTATCCCGCCCGGTCCACGGCCGCGCGGATCTCCTCGTCGGAGAACCCGCCTCCGCCGACGGTGACGGCTCCGGTGGCCAGGTCGACCCGGACGCCGGTCACGCCGCCGACCTCGCCGATCTCGGTGGAGACCGCCGAGACGCAGTGGCCGCAGGTCATCCCTTCGACCCGGTAGACGCTCTCACCGCCGGTCTCCACCCGCGTGGATCCGGTGCCCGCGGTGTCGCACGCGCATGCCGTGCACATGGGATCTCCTCTCGCATGTACCCCAGTGGGGTATCTCGTGATGCGACTCTAACATACCCCCAGGGGGTTAATGGAAGCCCGGGACGGGCCGGTCGTGCCGAAGGCCCCCGCGATCGGTGATCGCGGGGGCCTTCCGTCTCCCCGTCGGCCGTCGTCACCCGGGACGCGTCCGGCGTGATCCGCAGCGCCCGGGAATCCTCGCGAGACCAGCCCGACGGACACGGATGCCAAGTTCACGGACAGGATCGCGCCGATCATGGCCGATACCGCGGGCCGCCGGTTGAACTGGGGCGGTACCAGTCCGCATCCACATCCACGATCGGAACGGAGTACGTGCCCATGCTCAGGAAGCTCATCGCGACGACCACGTCGTTACTGGTCGGCGCGGCGCTGCTCGCGGGCCCGGCGGCGGCCGACGATCTCGGCGCCCCCGCCCTCGAGCCGAACCCGGCGGCCGACCTCGGTGCCGCCGCCTTCGACCCGAACCCGACGATGGCGGGAAACGGCAAAGCCGTCCCGGCACCGCACTACGCGACGGGGGCCCGTGGCCTCAGTGCACCCGGCTACCTGCCGGGCTGCCGCTCCGGACGCGTCTGCGTCGCGGTGCTCGACTACCAGGACTCCAGGATCAACACCTGGAAGATCTGGGACCTCTACCTGTGCGGTGACTACTCGCTGTACGACTGGCACGGGCGTGGCTGGATCCGTAACAACCAGACCGGTGGCGCCATAACGTACCGGATGAACTCGAACTGGCAGGTCGTGCTTCCGAACCATCCGGTCGACAACAGGTGGCTGGACGTCGACTGGGAGCCCGCGTGGCACCTCACCTCATGCTGATCCGGGCTCCGCGTCCCGCCCGGTGAGCGGCCGTGCGCGCCGGTTCCCGCGCGCACGGCCGTCGCGGGAACCGGCCGCGCGCCTTCCCCGGGCACACGTTCGAGCGGCCGGGGGCCGGATCAGACGTTCGCGGGCTCGGCCAGCGGGGTGAACAGGGCGCTCAGCCGGGCCACCGCCGAGGGGACGATCCGGTAGTAGATCCAGGTGCCGCGCCGCTCGCTGTCGATCAGTCCGGCCACCCGCAGGGTCTTGAGGTGGTGGGAGATGGTGGGGGCGCTGAGGTCGAAGGCACCGGTCAGGTCGCACACGCAGGCCTCGCCACCGGGGTGGGAGCCGATCATCGACAGCAGCCGAAGCCGGACGGGGTCGGCGACCGCCTTGAGCGCCGCCGCCAGTTCGGCCGCGTCGGCCGGTGAGATGGGCTCGCGGACGATCGGCGCGCAGCAGGCGGTGGTGGCGTTCATGTCGGCGGCTCCACGGTTAGATACGTGTCTAAATCATAGGCGATGCCGGGCGGCCGGGATGAACGCGCCGGTCGGCGCACGGCCGTGACGGCCGCCGTCGCCGCGCCGTACGTGACCGGCGGCGCGGCGACGACCCGCCGGGGCTCAGCCGCAGCAGCCGCCACCGGTCCCTGCGGTGACCTGCGGCAGGGGAGTGGCGAGCAGTCCGCCGCCGATGCCGGTGGCCAGGCCCACCCTCACCTCCTGCGCCTCGGCCAGGCCGGAGGAGCACACGCCGGTCTCGGGCAGTTCCAGGCGCACCTCGCGGGCGGCGTCGAGATCCCCGGCCAGGGCGGCGACCACCGAGCGGACCTGCTCGTACCCGGTGGCCATCAGGAAGGTGGGGGCGCGGCCGTAGCTCTTGACGCCGACGGCGTAGTAGCCGGCCTCGGGGTGGGCCAGTTCGGCCTCGCCGTGGGCGGGGACGGTGCCGCAGGAGTGGTGGTTGGGGTCGATCAGCGGGGCCAGCGCGCGGGTGGAGCCGAGGACGGGGTCGAGGTCCAGGCGCAGCTCGCTCGCGATGGAGTGGTCGGGGCGGTAGCCGGTGGCGGCCACGATCCGGTCGGCGGTGACGCTCCGCTCGCCGCCGCCGGGGGAGCGGCCGGTCACCGTCACGCCCGCGTCCCCGGCCGTGACGGTGTGCGTGAAGAAACCGGTCAGCAGGGTGATGCGCCCCTCCTCGACCAGGGCGCGCAGGCGGGTGCCGAGGGCGCCGCGCTCGGGCAGGGCGTCGGCCGCGCCGCCACCGTAGGTGCGCTCCGCCCCGCCCGCGCGGATGGCCCAGGTGACGGGGGTGTCCTCCAGCCGCGCCAGGGCCAGCAGGGTGGTGGCGGCCGAGTGCCCGGCGCCGATCACGAGGGTGTGGCGGCCCTCGTAGGTGGCGCGGTCGGCGCCCAGCACGTCGGGCAGGGCGTGGTCGACGAACCGCGCGGCGTCGGCCTCGCCGTGGGCGGGAAGGCCGTTGGCGCCCAGCACGTTGGGGGTGTTCCAGGTGCCCGAGGCGTCGATGACCGCGCGGGCGCAGAGCTCGTCGCCGTCGCCCAGGCGGATCACGAAGGGTTCGTCCTGTCGGCCCGCGGAGCGGACGCGGTCGTGGCTCAGGCGGCTGATCGCGCTCACCCTGGTTCCGAACCGCAGGTACGGCGCGATCGCGGGGTGCCCGGCCAGCGGGGTGAGGTAGTCGTCGATCAGTTCGGCGCCGGTGGGCAGCCACCCGGGATCCGGTTCCTTCCACCCCTCGGCGGCGAGCAGGCGGCGGGCGGCGGCGTCGACGTTGTAGCGCCACGGGCTGAAGGTGCGCACGTGTCCCCACCGGGCGATCGAGGCGCCGGCGTGCTGGCCGGCCTCCAGCACGAGGAAGTCCACGCCGCGTTCGGCCAGGTGGGCGGCCGCGGCCAGGCCCACCGGGCCCGCGCCGATCACCACCACGGGCGGCTCGGAGCGCTCAGCGCCGTTCCCCGTGGAGCTCGCGGACGTGAACGGCTCGATCTCGACGGCCGCCGGGCCGCAACATCCATCACTCATGGTCGTCTCCTGTGCGTCGTGCGCTGACCGTCAGGGGCGCCGGGGACGGTGAGCCCCGGCCCCTACTGTTTAGAAGATTGTCTAAGTAGGACCAGGGTGCCCACTGATTTGAGGGTTGTCAATATAGACGCATACCTAAATTGTGAGGTGCCGGGCCCGACGGGCCTCTCCCGCCGGGCCGGTCGTCGCGGCCTCGTCCCCGTCGCCGGTCGCGAGGTTCATCCGCAGGGGGCGTCCGGTGAGCGGTCGCCCGGAGGGCAGCACGCCCGCAGGCTCGCCTGCAGGTCGCTCAGGGCCCGGCCGATCCGTCCCGCGTCCGCCCGGTAGTAGACGGTCTTCCACTCCCGGCGGGAGGCCAGCACGCCGCCGTCGCGCAGGGTGGCCAGGTGGGTGGAGGTGGCCGACTGGGCCAGCGAGAGGCGCTCGGCCACCTCGGACACGGTCAGCTCCGCCCCGCCGGCGAACAGCGCCAGGATCTGCTGGCGGGTCTCGCTGGCCATCGCCTTGAGAAAGGCGCGTGCCGCATCGCTCAACTCGATCCCGTCGGTGCTCATGGTCATAGCATCACCCCGTCACGTCATATTGTCATTTCTGGATTCGAAGATATGATGCGGTGTCATGAGCACCGATCCCCCCGGCGTCACCGATGCCTTCGACGTCGTCGTCATCGGCGGCGGCCAGTCCGGGCTGGCCGCCGCCCGCGCCCTGCTGGACGCCGGCCTGACCCCCGTCGTCCTGGAGGCCGGCGAGCGGACGGCCGGTTCCTGGCCGTCCTACTACGACAGCCTCACCCTGTTCTCACCCGCCCGCCACAGCGCCCTGGGCGCCCTGCCGTTCCCCCACGGGGGTGACGGCGACCGATATCCGCATCGTGACGAGGTGGTGGAGTACCTGCTCCACCACGCCGACCGGTTGCGGGCCGACGGGGCCGACATCCGCGTCAACACCCCGGTCGAGGCGGTGGAGCGCGACGGAAGCGGGGGCTTCGTCGTGCGCACCGGCGACGGGCGGCCGCTGCGCACCCGGGGCGTGGTGGCCGCCAGCGGCTCCTTCGCCAACCCGTACCTGCCCCGGCTTCCCGGCCAGGAGGACTTCACCGGACACCTGACGCACGTGGCCGACTACCGCGACCCCGCCCCGTACGCCGGATTGCGCGTCATCGTGGTGGGCGCCGGCAACTCCGCCGTCCAGGTCGGCCACGAGCTGGCGGGGGTCGCCACGGTCACCCTGGCCACCCGCGCCCCGGTGGCGTTCCTCGACCAGCGCGTACGCGGCCACGACATCCACCACTGGCTGGCCGCGACCGGGTTCGACGACCTGCCACCCGAATGGCTGGCCGCGATGGGCGGGCCCACCCTGGTGCTGGACCAGGGCCGCTACCGGGAGGCGCTCGGCTCGGGGAGGATGCGGCGCCGTCCCATGTTCACCGCCTTCACCCCCGAGGGCGTCGTCTGGGCCGACGGTACGCGCGAGCGCGCCGACGCGGTCGTCTTCGCCACCGGGTACCGGCCCGCCCTGGGCTACCTGCGTCCCCTGGGCGCCCTGGACTCCGAAGGCGCGCCCCGGCACGCCGGGGGGATCTCCACCACCCATCCGGGCCTGGTGTACGTCGGGCTGGAGTTCCAGCGCTCGTTCGCCTCCAACACCCTGCGCGGCGTCACCCGCGACGCCGAACACGTCGCAGGACCGCTGGCCGCCCATGTGCGCGACGCGCCCGCCGCGCTGTTCCAGCCCTGACGGCGGCCCGGCCGAACGGCTGAACGGCCGAACCGGACGGTGGGGACGGAGGGGGCGAGTGGCCGATGCGAGGCCGGACGGCCGGTGCGGTGCGTGACCGGCCGTGCCGGCCCGGGACCGGCCGGCGTCAGCGCGGCGCGGTCGCGGTGCTCTCCCTGACGATGAGCTCGGGCTCCACCAGCCGGCGGATCTGGCTCGGCCTGCCCGCCAGCCGGTCGAGCAGCACGTGGAAGGCGTGCCTGCCGACCTCCTCGAAATCCTGCCGTACCGTCGTGAGCGGGGGCCAGAAGTAGGCGGACTCCGGAATGTCGTCGAAGCCCACCACGCTGACGTCCTCGGGAACGCGCCGCCCGGCCTCGCGCAGGGCCCGCAGCACGCCCAGCGCCATCTGGTCGTTGCCCGCGAAGATGGCCGTCACCTCGGGGTCCCGTGCAAGGTGACGGCCGAGCTGGTAACCGGATCGCGAGCTCCAGTCCCCGCGCAGCACCTCGGGGACCGGATGCCGCCCGGCCTCCAGCGTCTCGCGCCAGCCCTCGACCCGGCCGTTGGCGTCGATCCAGTCGGCCGGGCCCGCAAGGTGCCACACCGTCTCGTGGCCGAGGTCGAGCAGGTGCTTGGTCGCCCGCGCGGCTCCCGCCCTCTGGTCGACCATGACGACGGGAACGGGAAGGCCCGCGCCGGCGTCGACCGCGACCACGGGGATCTTCGACCGCAGGTGGCGCAGGCCGTCGGCCGCCGACTCGTGCGGCGCGACGATGATGACGCCGTCCACCAGCTGGGACTGCAGCTGGCGGAGGCTCTCCTCGATCGAGCGCCGGTTGAGCGTGCTCAGGCTGGCGATGCTCACGGAGTAGTCGTTGAGCCTGGCGGCGCGTTCGATGCTGTAGAGGGTCGAGACCGGACCGTACAGGGGGGTGTCGATGCTGACCACCCCCAGCACTCCGGACCGGCCCGTGACGAGCTGGCGGGCTGCGGCGTTGGGACGGTAGCCCAGCTCCCGCACCGCGGCCAGCACGCGCGCCCGGGTCTCGACCTGCACCCGCTCGGGCGCGTTCAGCGCTCGCGACACGGTCATCGCCGACACTCCGGCGAGCGCGGCGACGTCCTCCAGCACCGCAGGTCTGGAGGACGGCCGGTCATCGTTCGACTTCGCCCTCAAAGACGCTCACTCCCCATGCGACAACGCTAACAGGACCGCCGAGCGCGCTCGGCTCCGGTGGACCCCGTTCCCGCAGGGAAGAGGCCTCAAGACCGGCGCGACGGAGGCCCCGTCGCGCCCGCCCGCCCGTCCGGACGGGACGGATCCTGGCCGGACGATGTTGACACCTTCCGCCCACGCGGGTTAAGACTGCGTTACACGCGACGAACGGTCCTTTTCATGGGCCGCTCTTTGTTAACGCTAACACGTCTATCGCCTGCATTCACTCCCACCCTGCGCCGCATTTGTGTGTTAGCGCTAACAAAATCCGTCGCGTCTTTCCGGCCGATCGTCCACCGAGAGGTACCCCCCATGACCAGGCTCGTACGTCCCTCCCCACGGCCCGTGCGCCGTCGCCCCGGTGCCGCGTTCGCGGCGGCCGTCGTGGCGTTGCTCACGTTGTGCCAGTCGCTGGTGGCCGCAGGCCCGGCCGCAGCCGTGACCGCCACCGTGACCGGCACCGCCACCGCAGCCGCGACCGCCGTCGGCCCCGCTCGCGCCGCGGCGGCGCCCGGCCCTTCGTTCACCAACCCCGTCGTCGGCGTGCCGAACAGCGCCGATCCGACGCTGGTCTTCCACAACGGGTTCTATTACTACGTCGCGACCACCTGGTCGGCCGACGTCGTGATGCGCCGCTCGTCCACGATCGCGGGTCTGCGCAGCGCTCCCGAGCAGGTCGTCGTGCGGACCGGCGGCAACACGATGTGGGCCCCGCACCTGGAGATGGTCGGCGACCGCTGGTACCTGTACTACTCGGTGGAGCAGGGCAGCCTGCCCCGGCGCACCCACGTCGCCGAGAGCGCCGGATCCGACCCGATGGGCCCCTACACCGTCCGCGGCATCGTCAACCTGATGCCGAACAACGGCTGGGCGATCGACGCCAGCCTGCTCAAGCTCAACGGCAACCTCTACATGACCTTCTCGGCGTTCGCGCCCGAGGACAACCTGCAGTCGCTGTTCATCGCGCCGATGTCGAACCCCTGGACGGCGAGCGCGTACGGGCGGCGGATCTCGGCCCCCACCCTGGCCTGGGAGCGCCAGAACGGCGCCGTCAACGAGGGCACCTTCGCGCTGCAGCGCGGCGGCCGCACCTTCCTGACCTACTCGGCCAGCCACTGCAACGGCCCCAACTACAAGATCGGCATGCTGGAGTACCGGGGCGGCGACCCACTGGCGGCCGCATCCTGGACCAAGTTCGCCGACCCCCTCTTCCAGCGCAACGACGCGGCGGGCGTCTACGGCCCCGGCCACCACTCGTTCTTCACCTCACCCGACGGCACCGAGACCTGGATCGCCTACCACGCCAACTCCTCCTCCAGCCAGGGCTGCGGCACCACCCGCACCACCCGGGTGCAGAAGATCTCGTGGAACGCCGACGGCACCCCTGACCTCGGTGTGCCGGTCTCGACCTCCACGGTCCTGCCCGGCCCCTCCGGTGAGGTCGCCCCTGCCTACGCGCGCATCCGCAACCGCCACAGCAACCTCTGCCTGGACGACTACAACGGGGTGACCACCCCCGGCGCCGAGGTGCGCCAGTGGACCTGCACCGGACAGGCGCTCCAGGACTGGCAGATCATCCCGGCCGCCGACGGGTACTCCACGATCGTCAACCGCCACAGCGGCCTGTGCCTGGACAATCGTGACTGGGGCACCGCGGCCGGGGCGCCGGTCCAGCAGTGGACGTGCAACGGCCTGGCCGTCCAGCAGTGGCGCGTCACCTCGGTGGGAGGTGGTCATTCCACCCTGACCAACCGGCACAGCGGCCTGTGCCTGGACAACTACAACTGGGGAACGGCCGCAGGCTCCGAGGTGCGGCAGTGGACCTGCAGCGGCAACAACGCCCAGCAGTGGAGCATCTCCTGACAGGAGCCGTGATGCCGGCCCGGCAGGGTCCCGCCCGGTAGCGCAGAGCACCCTCCACGAGGAGGTAGTCCTCGTGGAGGGTGCGATGCCGTCCGGCCTTCCCACGGCCGGTGAGAACCGGACCGCGCTCCCATGCGGGGAAGACCGGACGGCGTTCCGGTACGCGCCGGGGCGTCCCGATCCGGCCGACGCGGGGGACGCCCCGTGCGCGTTCTACTCCAGGACGAAGCTCGCGTTGCCCCGGAAGGTGGCGGTGCCGTCGTTCTGCTCGACCCACACCTGGCCGGCGCGGTGACGCAGGAAGTAGCCGGGGAAGTTGGCCGACTCCAGCGACACCGTGCCGGAACCTGCGAGCCCGGTGCGGCGGGTGAAGCTCGCGTCGGCCCTGAACAGGGCGGTGCCGTCGCTCTTCTCCACCCAGGCCGCGTGGTCGCGGTGGCGCAGGTAGTAGCCGGGGAAGTTGGTGGACTCCAGGGACACGGTGCCCGACCCGGACAGGCCGGTGACGAGCCTGAACTGGGAGTCGGCCAGCGGGGAGACGTTCGCCTCCAGGCGGGCCCGGTACTCCCAGTGGCGTACCGCGGAGCCCGGGACGTCGTGGGACATCAGCCGCACCGGAGTCACGCCGTCGGGGACGGGGATGCCGAAGTCGGGGGTGCCGTCGGCCCGCCAGTGGACCTTCTGGACGCGGGTACGGCGGTTGGGGTCGTTGAGCGGGTCACCGGTGATGTCGCGGTAGTTGCGGTCGTGGTAGACGAGGATGTCGCTCTGGCCGTCCTCGGAGACGGTGAAGGAGTTGTGGCCGGGGCCGTACTGGCCGGTGGAGGCGTTGCTGGCGAAGACCGGGTTGGGGCTCTTGGTCCAGGACGAGGCGTTGAGCGGGTCGGCCGAGGCCGAGGCGGTCAGCATGCCCAGGCAGTAGTTGGCGTCGGTGGCGCTGGCCGAGTAGGTGAGGAAGAGCCGGCCGTTGCGCTGGATCACCGCGGGCCCCTCGGCCACCTTGTACCCGCGCGTCTCCCAGGCCAGGGTGGGCACGGTCAGCCGGGTGGTGGGGCCGGTGATCGTCCACGGGTTGGCGCCCATGCGGGCGATGTACAGGTTGGAGTTGGTGGAGATGCCCGGCTCCTGCTGGGCCCAGACGAGGTAGCGGACCCCGTTCGTGACGAACGTCGAGGCGTCCAGCGCGAAGGTGTCCCAGGGGGTGGTGATGCGGCCGCGTTCGGTCCAGGAGCCGGTCAGCGGGTTGGCGGCGCTGCTCTCCAGGACGTACATCCGGATCCGCCAGACGTCGTCGGCGCGGCCGGCGGCGAAGTAGACGTACCACTTGCCGTTGATGAAGTGGATCTCCGGCGCCCAGATGTGGGCGCCCATCTCGCCGCTGGTGTGCCTGCGCCAGATGACCGTCTCCGGCGCGGTGGACAGGCCCTGGACGGTGGTGGCGCGGCGCAGCACGATGCGGTCGTACTCGGGAACGGTGGCGGTGAAGTAGTAGTAGCCGTCGGTGTGGCGGAAGATGTGCGGGTCGGCGCGCTGGGCGGCCAGCGGGTTGGTGTACTGGACGGCCGGGGAGGCGTGGGCCGTCACCGGCAGGAGCAGGCCGCCGATCACGGCGAGCAGCGTGACCAGCGCGGTCACCAGTGTGCGGCGCACGGGGGTGGGGGGCATTCGATTCGTCCTTGTCTCGTCAGGCCGGCGGTGAGGTCACGGCGAGGTCACGGTGAGGGAGGCGCGAGCCGGTGGCGGGGCGAGGACCAGGGCCAGGAAGGCGGCGAGCAGGGCGGCCAGGCCTCTTCGGCGGGTGCGCATTCGACGGCCTCCACGCGTTGTTAACGTTAACATCTCACGGCGTTCGCAGGGAGTGGTGAAGCGGGCGTAGGCGTATTAGTAGCCCGGCGGCGGGCCCGCGTCAATGGGCGGCGCGCGATTCGAAGCCCTCGCCCCGCCCTCTCGCCGGCCCGCGGGCACGCGCGGCCCACCTCCCGCGCACCCCGCCCCCACGGTCGTACGCGGGTGCGACCACCGTCGCAGACGAAGATCGTCACCATGGGGGAGGAGGGCGGCCACCGGCGCTTCCAGGATGGAGACCGACCCACCCCTCCATCGGAAGGAAGACGCGCATGCCGTCAGCGAACGGCCGTCACATCGCGGCCGCGGCCCTCGTCGTCGCGGGACTCCTGTCGGCCTCACCGGCCGTCGCGCACACCCGTCACGAGGATCCCGCCGTCGCGCACGCCCGGTACGAGGATCCCGCCGGGGTACGCCGGGCACTGGACGCCGTCGTGGCCGCCGGCGCGCCCGGCGTGCTGGCCAGGATCGACGACGACCGCGGCACCTGGATCGGCACGGCCGGGACCGCCGACCTGCGGACGGGAGGGCCGGTGCCGCGCCAGGCGCGCTTCCGCGTCGCCAGCCTCACCAAGACCATGGTGTCGGCGGCCGTCCTGCAGCTCGTCCAGGAGGGGAGGGTGAGGCTGGAGGAACCGATCGGCGAGCGGCTGCCCGGCCACGTCGCCGACGGCGACCGGATCACCGTGCGGGAGCTGCTGAACCACACGGGCGGCCTGGCCGACTACGTCGCCGCCCCCGAGTTCGCCGATCCCGAGCGGTACGGCGAGCGCACCTACACCCCCGGGCGGCTCGTCGCCGAGGCCGAGCGGCTGCCACGCCCCGAGCGGGGCCGCTTCGCCTACTCCAACACCGGCTACATCCTGCTCGGGCTGCTGGTGGAGAAGGTGACGGGCCGCGACCTGAGCGCGGAGCTCGACCGGAGGATCTTCCGCCCGGCCGGGATGACCCGCTCGTACCTGCCCGTCACCTCGGACGTCATCCGCGGCCCGCACGCCACCGGCTACCACCTGCCCCGGGGCGCCGACCCCGCCGCGCCCGGCGCGCTCAGGCCCGTCACCCGGCTGAACCCCTCCTTCGCCTGGGCGGCCTACGGCGTGGTGTCGGACGCCCGCGACGTCAACCGCTTCCACCGGGCGCTCTTCGGCGGCCGGCTCGTCGGCCCGGAGCTGCTGGCGCGGATGCGCACCGGCGTCGCCACGCCGCAGGCGCCGATCTTCCCCGAGTACGGCCTCGGGCTGGAGTCGGTGGCGCTCACCTGCGGCCCGATGTGGGGCGCGACCGGTTCGATCCCCGGCTACCAGACCTTCGGCTTCGCCGACGCCACCGGGACGCGCCGGATGACGGTGTCGGTCAACGTGCAGCGCAACGACCCCGGGGTCGTGCCGATGCTGCTGTCCGTCCTCGACGCGCTGAACCGCTACTTCTGCGGCGAGCCGTACCGGCTGCCGGGCGGGACCCGGGGGAGCGCGCGGCTCACCGGCTGAGGAGGCGGTACCCTCGCGTGCGTGACCGGTCATGCGAGGGCCGACGGCGGGACGACCGCGCCGTCGCGCCCCAAGGACCCCCGGGCCGCGCCCGACGGTGCGGGCCCGTCCTCGCCGCGCGGCGCGGACCTGCTGGAGCCGCACCGGATCGCCCTGGCCGGTCACTGCTACCGGATGCTCGGCTCGCCGTTCGAGGCGGAGGACGCCGTGCAGGAGACCCTGGTGCGCGCCTGGGCGAGCCTCGACCGGTTCGACGAGGGCCGCGCGCCGCTACGGTCCTGGCTCCACGCCATCGCCACCAACGTCTGCCTCGACATGCTGCGGGGCGCGCGGCGCCGGGCGTCGGCGATCGACCTCGGCCCGTCGGCGCAGGCCGGTCCCGGCCTCGGCGCGCCGCTGCCGGAGAGCGCCTTCGTCCAGCCGGTCCCGGACGGCCGCGTGCTGCCCGTCGGAGGTGACCCGGCGGAGCTGGCCGCGCAGCGCGACACGGTCCGCCTGGCGTTCGTCGCCGCGCTGCAGCACCTGCCGCCCCGCCAGCGGGCGGTGCTGATCCTGCGTGACGTGTTGTGCTGGAAGGCCGACGAGGTCGCCGGGCTGCTGGAGTGCACGGTGGCGTCCGTCACCAGCGCGCTGCAGCGCGCCCGAACGACGCTGAGGGCCGTCCGTGCCGACCCGGGCGAGCCCTACCGGCCGATGGACCCGGCGCAGCGGCGGCTCCTGGCCCGGTACTGCGACGCCTTCGAGCGGTACGACGTCGAGGCCATGGTGGCGCTGCTGCACGAGGACGCCGTGATGTCCATGCCGCCGTTCGCGTGGTGGCTGCGGGGCAGGGCCGCGATCCGTGAGGTGCTGCTGGCGGCCGGGCGGCCCTGCGCGGGCGCGCGCCTGCTGGCGACCACGGCCAACGGCTCGCCCGCGTTCGCGCAGTACCGGCCGGACGGGCCGGGCGGCCGGCCGGAGCCGTTCGCGCTGATGGTCCTCACGCTCTCGCACGGGCTGGTCACCGAGGTGACGACCTACCTCGACGCCGGGCGGCTCTTCCCGCTGTTCGGCCTGCCGGACGTCCTGGAACCGGGGGCGGGGCGGACGTCCTGAAGATTTTCCCGCGCGGGCGATGAGTTCTCGGGCTCCGCTTCGTACTACCCGCGTACCCGGTGACGGTCACCGGGAGCGGAACGAGGGGACGGCGCCACGATGGCGGACTACGCGGATGTGAACGGTGTGCGCATGTGGTACGACGAGCGCGGCGAAGGGGAGCCGCTGGTGCTGCTGCACGGTGGCTTCTCCGACAGCAGGGACTTCGACGGCAACCTCGGCGCGCTGGCGGACCGGTTCCGGCTGCTGCTGCCCGAACGCCGCGGCCACGGCCACACGGCCGACGTGCCGGGGCCGATCACGGTCGAGGTGATGGCGCAGGACACGATCGCGTTCCTGGACGAGGTCGTCGGCGGGCCGGTACGACTGGCCGGCTACAGCGCCGGTGCGGCCGTGGCGCTGTGGGTGGCCCTGCGCCGCCCGGACCTGGTCGACCGGCTCGTCCTGGTCAGCTGCGCCTTCGACATGGAGGCGATGCTCGTCCGGCCCTCCGCCGAGGGCGAGATGCCCCCGCCCGTGGTCGCGGCCTACGCGGAGGTGTCGCCCGACGGCGCCGGCCATCTCCCGGTCGTGGTGGCCAAGATCGTGCGGGCGGTGAACGAGGAGCCCGCCCTGGCGGCGGCCGAGCTTCGTGCCGTGACGTGCCCGGTGCTGGTCATGGCCGCCGACGACGACATCGTGACGCTGGAGCACACCCTGGAGCTGTACCGGGGTCTGCCCGACGCGCAGCTCGCCGTCGTCCCGGGGACGTCCCACGTCCTGCTGCACGAGAAGCCCGAGCTGTGCACCCGGCTGGCCGGCGACTTCCTGACCGGTGCCCCCGTGCCCACCTGGATGCCCGTCCGCCGCGCCGCCCAGGCCCCCTCACCGGGCTGACCCCGGCCGGCGCCCGCGCCCCTGCCGACGCCGGCGCCCCTGCCGACGCCCGCGCCCCGGTCGGTGCCCGCGTCCTGACCGACGCCCGCGCCCCGACGGTGTCGCGTCCCGGCCGGTGCCGGGTCCCGGAAGGTGCCGGGTCCCGGCAGGCCGGCCGGGACGCGGCACGCGGGATCAGAGGGCGCCGGCCGGGGTGAACGCCGCGGCGTGGTCGCGGGCGAAGTCGGCGACGTCACGCGGGGGACGGCCGAGGAGGTCGGCGACCGTGCCGGTGGTCAGGTCGCCCCAGCCGGAGTCGTACGCCCGCGCGTACTCCTCCAGCATGTCGACGATCCACACGGGGACCCCGTACCCCAGCAGTGTCCCGCGCCTGGTCTCGTCGTCGACCGGCCGGTACGTGACGTACCTGCCCAGGGCGGACCCCAGCCGGGCGGCGACCTCGTCGAAGGTCAGCGAGCGCGGGCCGGTGAGGGTGTAGGTCCGGCCGTGGTGGCGGTCGGGGTCGTCGAGCAGCACGCGGGCGGCGCACTCGGCGATGTCGCGGACGTCGATCATGCCGATCCGCGCCGAGGACATGTTCAGCGAGAACGTACCGGTGGCGGAGATGTCACCCGCCTCGTTCAGCAGGTTCTGCATGAACCAGTGCGGGCGCAGGACGGTCCAGCGCATGCCGCACCGTTCGGTCTCCCCGTCCGACAGCGCGTGCAGCCTGCCGCTGCGGTTGGGCGGGGGGGGGGGGGGGGGGGGGGGGGAGAAGGGGGAGGAGAGAGTCACCCCAGCATCGAGGGAGGGCCAAAAGGAGGGTCGACTTTTTTTTTCAGGGGGGGGGGGAGTTT
>NZ_JBVJIA010000020.1:17120-166103 GCF_055586505.1 Streptosporangium sp. NPDC050148
ACGCCCCCCCCCCCCCCCCCCCCCCCCCCCCCCCCCCCCCCCTCCCCCCCCCCCCCCCACCCCCCCCCCCCCCCCCCCTCCCTCTTCCCCCCCTCCCCCCCCCCCCCCCCCCCCCCCCCCCCCCCCCCCCGCTCCACCCCGGCCTGGCGCGCGGCCCAGAGGGCGTTCATGTTGTTCTCCGGGGCGCGCGGGCCGTTCGGGGTGAGCAGCCACAGGTCCTGCACGCCCTCGAAGGCGGGCGGCAGCGACCGGGCGTCGTCGAGGTCACCGGCGACGACCTCGGCGACCTCGGCGAGCCCGGCGAGCCCGGCGACCCTGGGGTCCTGCCCGCCCGGGCCGTCCGCCCCGGGCCGGTCGCGGACGAGGGCGCGGAGCTTCACGCCGGTCCCCCGCAGCGCGTTCGTCAGCGCGGTGGACACGGTCCCGGTGGCCCCGGTGATCAGTACGGTACGTGACACGCTCGTTCTCCTTCAGGAATCGGAGGAATCGGGGGAATCGGAGGGGCGGGGGGAGCGCGGGGAACGGGAGGAGCACCGGCGGCCGGTGACGCGCTCCAGGACCCAGAGCACGACGGTCCCGGCCGACAGGACGGCGCCCAGGACGCACACGCCGGTCCAGCCGCCGCTGACCCAGGCCAGCGACGTCAGCGCGGAACCCGCCGCGCCGCCGAGGAACAGGCAGGTCATGAAGGCCGAGTTGATCCGGTTGCGGGCCTCGGGCCGCAGCGCGTAGAGGACGTTCTGGCTGCTGTTGAGCACCGCCTGGTGCGCCAGGTCCAGCACGAGCACGCCGGCGAGCAGCCAGACCAGCCCGTGCGCCCCCGCGGCGATCGCCGGCCACGACGCCAGCAGCAGGACCGTCCCGGCGCCGGTCACGGTCTGGACGTGCCCGCGGTCGGCCAGCCGCCCCGCCACCGTGGCGGTCAGCGCGCCCACGACGCCGACCAGGCCGACCAGGCCGATGGCCGACTCCGGCCAGCCGTAGGGCGGGCCCGCCAGCAGGAAGGTCAGCGCCGTCCACAGCACGCTGAACGAGGCGAGGCTCAGTGCGCCGATCCCCGCCCGCCAGCGCAGCAGCGGCTCGTACCGGAACATCGCGACCGTCGAGCGCAGCAGCGCCGGGTAGGACAGGCGCCCGCCGTCCCCGCCGAGCCGGGGCAGGAAGACCCGCAGCAGCACGGCCATCAGCGCCATCAGGGCCGCGTGCACCCAGTAGACCGTCCGCCACCCGCCCAGCTCAGACAACGCGCCGGAGGCGGTACGCGCCAGCAGCAGGCCGAGCATCAGCCCGGTCATCACCGTGCCGACCACCCGGCCGCGCTCGGCCGGGGCCGCCAGCGTCGCCGCGAACGGCACCACCACCTGCGCCCCCACCGAGGTCAGCGCGGTCAGGGCGGTGGAGGCCAGGAGCACCGTGCCGTCGGCGGCGGTGGCCGACACCAGCAGGAACACCGCGGTCGCCGCGTAGAGCGACACCGCCAGCCGCCGTCGCTCCATCAGGTCACCGAGCGGCACGAGCAGGATCAGCCCCAGCGCGTACCCGCCCTGGGCGGCCGTCACCACCAGCGCCGCCCGGGAGGGGCCGATCCCCAGCTCCCGGCCGATCAGGTCGAGCAGCGGCTGCGCGAAGTAGTTCCCGGCGACCGCAGACCCGGTCGCCACCGACATGAGCAGGAGCAGCCCGCGCGACAGGCCGCTTCCGGTACGAGATGTCGTCGCCGTCATGCCCCCAGCCTGGGCCAGGGAAGATCGATGAGTCCAACGCATGTTTGTCATCGGACCGATCGCGCGTCACGATTGATCCATGGAGCTTCAGCAGATGCGCTACGTCGTCGCCGTCGCGGAGACGAGCAACTTCACGCGCGCCGCCGAGCGGTGCCTGGTCGTCCAGTCCGCGCTGAGCCACCAGATCGCCCGCCTGGAACGCGAGCTGGGCGCCAAGCTGTTCGAGCGCACCAGCCGCCGCGTCCGGCTGACCCCCGCCGGCGCGGCGTTCCTGCCCGCGGCCCGCCAGGCCCTCGAGGCCGCCGAACGGGCCCGCGCCGAGGTGGCGGCCGCCACCGGGGAGATCCGGGGACGGCTCGCCGTCGGCGCCATCCCCACCGTCGCGGCGGTCGATCTCCCGACCGCGCTGAAGCGCTTCCACCTGCTGCACCGGCAGGTGCGGATCAGCCTCCGTTCGGGCGCCAGCGAGGAGCTGATCGAGGGGGTGCGGCAGGGCACCCTGGACGCCGCGTTCCTGGGGCTGCCGGTGGGCGTACGGCCCAGGGGCGTCAGCGGCCACGAGCTGGCGCGCGGCGAGCTCGTGGCCGCCGTGGCGCCCGGCCACCCGCTTGCGGGCAGGGCACGCGTGGACCTGCGCGAGCTGTCGGACGAGCCGTTCGTCGACTTCCCCCCGGGCACCGCCGCGCGGATCCAGACGGACGAGGCGTTCGCGGCGGCCGGGGTCCTGCGCGAGGTCGCCTTCGAGGTGACGAACATGGACTTCATGGCCCGCCTGATCCGTCAGGGACTGGGCATCGGGATGCTGCCCGCGGCCTTCGTCCCCGAACTCCCGGACCTGCCCGTCCTGCGGGTGCGCGACGCCCCCGCCCGCATGGAGCACCTCATCTGGAGCCGCCATCCCCCCTCTCCCGCGGCCGCGGCGTTCCTGTCCCTCCTCGACGTCCCGGCGGCGGATCCCGCCGGATCACCGGAGCCGTGACGCCGGGTGCCCGGCGCGCGTACAGGACCTTCGTCGACACGGGCGTGTCGTCACGGCTTTCCGGCTCTCGTGAGGAGACGAGTTCGTCGATCGAGACGATCGGGGCGGTGCTCGGGCTCGCCGTGCTCGACACGCTCAGCCCCACCGTGATCGGGGTCACGCTCTACCTGCTCCTGTCCAGGCCACGCCGCCTGGTCGCGCTGCTCGGCGTGTACCTGGCGTCGGTGGCGGTCGCGTACTTCGTCCTGGGCGTCCTGGGCGTCCTGCTCATGCTCGGCCTGGGCGCCGTCGTGCCGCTCGTCGACGACACCGTGTGGGCCTGGGTGCAGGGCGCCTTCGGTGTGGCGCTCATCGTGGGAAGCTACTTCGTCTCCGACGAGGACCCCGAACGCGCGGCCGCCCGGCAGGAGCGGTCCTTCACCGTGCGCGCGATGCTGCTGCTGGGGCTGGGGACCTGGCTGTTCGAGTTCGCCACCGCCGTGCCGTACTTCGCCGCGATCGGCATCATGACCTCGGCCGGCCTGTCCGCCGCCCAGTGGGCACCGCTCCTCGGCGCGTACGTGACCATCATGGTGCTCCCGGGCCTCCTGCTCCTGCTCGTGTGGGCCGTCCTGGGCGAACGGATGCGTGAACGGTTCGAACGGTGGCGCGACAGGCTCTCCTCCGGGTCGCGCTCGACTGTGCGCTGGATGGTCGGGATAGCGGGGGTCCTGATCCTCCTGAGCGCCCTGCCGGGCCAGATCACCTTCACGACGGGGCCCTGACCCCCGCACCGGCACCCCGGTGAGGCTCCCGTACGCCGCGCCGCAGGTCGCCGCAGGTCGCCGCGGGCCGTCGTGGTCAGGGGCGGCGGTCCCGGGGCAGCAGCAGGCCGGCCAGCGCGACGGCCAGGCCGAACCCGGCGGCCAGGAGGAAGACCAGGTCGTAACCGGCGGCCAGGGCGGCCGGGGAACTCCCGTCGGCCTCCATCGCGGCCCTGGCACCGGCGGCCGTGGCGAGCACCGCCAGGCCCACCGCCCCGCCCACCTGGGCGGAGGTGTTGGCCAGGCCGCCGGCGATCCCGGCGTCGCCCTCGGGAACGCCCGAGGTCGCCACGGCCATGAGGGTGGGGAAGGTCAGCCCGATACCGGCCGCGACGAGCAGCGTGGGCCCGAGCACGCCCGTGACGTATCCGGTGCCGACGTGGGCCTGGGCGAGCCAGCCGAAACCCGCCACGAAGCAGGCGCAGCCGGCCGCCACCAGGGGACGCGCGCCGGTCCTCGGCAGCAGCGAGGACGCCGACCGCGCGATCACCACGAACGCCACCGCCGCGGGCGTCTGGCCGAGGCCGGCCTGGAGCGCGGTGTAGCCGAGGACGTTCTGCATGAACAGCGACGTGAAGTACCACATCGCCATGGCGATCCCCCCGAACAGCAGCAGCATGCCGTTGCCGACGGCCACCCGGCGGATCGCGAACAGCCGCGGGGGCATCATCGGCCGGGCGGCGAAACGCGCCTCCACCACGACGAAGACGGCGAGCAGGAGCAGGCCCGCCACGGTCGGCACGACGACCGGCGGGGACGCCCAGCCGTGGTCGGCGCCCTGCATGACCCCGTAGATCAGCGCGGCCAGCCCGGCCGTCCCGGTGACCGCGCCGGCGAGGTCGAGCGGTTCGCGCCGGCCGGCCCGCGCGCCGGCCAGCGACGCCACGGCCACCGCGATCAGCACCGCGCCGATCGGCACGTTGATCAGGAAGACCCACCGCCACGACAGGCCGGTCGTGATGGCCCCGCCCGCGATCGCGCCGGCCATCCCGCCCACGCCTCCCGAGGCGGACCACGCGCCGAACGCCCGGGCGCGCGCGCCCTCCCCGGTGAAACCGGTGTTGATCACGGCCAGGGTCGACGGGGCCAGCATCGCGGCCCCCACGCCCTGGGCGAGACGGGCCGCCACCAGGACCTCCGGCGTGCTCGCCAGGCCACCGGCCAGGCTCGCCGCGGAGAACACGGCCAGCCCCGCGACCAGCATCCGCCGATGGCCGAACAGGTCGGCGGCGCGGCCGCCGAGCAGCATGAAGCCGGCGAAGGTGAGCAGGTAGCCGTTCACCACCCAGGCCAGGCCGGTGGAGGTGAAGCCGAGGTCCCGGCGGACCGAGGGCAGGGCGACGTTCATGATGGACGCGTCCAGGATCACCATGAACTGGCAGGCGCACACCAGCGACAGGACCAGCCACGCGGGGCCCGCGTGGGCTCCGGCCCGCCGGGTCGCGGTACCGGTCATGACATCTTCTTCTTGGTCATATCAGACTCCTGACGGGTCCTGTAGAATTAGTTACGCGCATAATATTATGCACGTAACTAATTCCGTCAAGGAGAGCCCATGGACTTCGAGCACGCAGACGCCATCAACCAGGCCGTCCGCCTGCTGAGCCTGCGCCACCGGGCCAGGGCCGCGACGATGCTGGCCCCGCTGGGCCTGCACCCCGGCCAGGAGGCGCTCCTGCTCGAACTCGACCGCAACGGCGCGATGATCCAGGCCCAGCTCAGCGAGGCGCTCGGCTGCGAGCCGCCCAGCGTCACGCTCATGACCCGCAAGCTGGAGGCGTCCGGTCACATCCGCCGCAGGCCCGCCCCCACCGACAGGCGCGCCAGCATCGTCGAGCTCACCGACAGCGGCAGGGCGCTGGCCGGGCAGGTCAAGCGGATGTGGTGCGTCCTGGCCGAGGAGACCGTGACCGGCCTGCCCGCCGGGACGGTGGCGGAGCTGCCCGGCATCCTCGCGGCCATGACCGCCAACGTGGACACCAGGCGCTCGGGCGACCCCCACGGCCGCAGGCCCGGCCTCGTCGCCGAACCGGGCGGGACCACGACGGACCGGGCACGCTGATCAGGCCTGGACGCGCGCGTTCCGCCCGCCGGGGCCCTCACGACCTCCGGCCCCGCGACCGCGGGGGAGGGCCGGAGACGGTGTCCCCGCCCTCGCCCACGGCGCCCCCGCCCGCGGCGTGCCGGCTCATCCGCCCGCCGGTGTCATGGAGATGTCCCAGAAGTCGGCGTAACGGCCGCCGCGGCGCAGCAGCTCGTCGTGGCCGCCCTCCTCCACGATCCGGCCGCCGTCCAGGAAGACGACGTGATCGGCGCGCCGTACGGTCCGCATCCGATGCGCCACCATCACCACCGTCCGGCCCGCCATCAGGCGCTCGATCCCCGCGTGGACGGCCGCCTCGTTCACCGGGTCCAGGGCCGAGGTCACCTCGTCCAGCAGCACGACGGGCGCGTCCTTCAGCAGCGCCCGCGCGATCGAGACGCGCTGGCGCTCACCTCCCGACAGCAGCGCGCCGCCCTCGCCGACGTTCGCCGCCCATCCGCCGGGCAGCCGCTCGATCACCTCGTCCAGCCGTGCCGCGGTCGCCGCCGCCCGGACCTCGGCCTCACCGGCGCCGGGACGGCCCAGGCGGACGTTCTCCTCGATCGTGCCGTCGAAGAGGTAGACGTCCTGGAAGACGATGGCGATCCGCGCCATCAGCACCCGCGGGTCGATCACGCGTACGTCCACGCCTCCCATGCGCACCGCGCCCGCGTCCGCGTCGTGGAACCGCGCGATCAGCTGCAGCAACGTGGTCTTGCCGCTGCCCGACGGCCCGACGACGGCGAGCCGCCGCCCCTCGGGCACGGACAGCGACACGTCGTCGATCACCGTGCGGTCGCCGTGCCGGAAGACGACGGACGCGAACTCCAGGTCGTGGCGTGCCGGCCGGATCGGCTCGCGGGCCTCCGGCAGCGGCTCGGTGCTCAGCACCGCGTCCAGCCTGTCCAGCTCCGACCGCGCGGCGCGGAGCCTGCCGCCGATGTCCGACAGCGACAGCAGCGGGTCGGCGCAGCGGGCGGCGAGCACCAGGATCGTCAGGAGCTCGGCCGCGCCGATGCTCCCGCCGAGCGCGAGGTAGGCGCCCAGGGCCAGCAGCGCGGTGAAGACCGCCTGCACCGTGAGCGTCAGGCCCACCGCGCCGGGCAGCACCGCCAGCACGGTACGGCGCGACGCGCGCCGGACGTCCCGCAGTGAGTCGTCGAGCAGCGCGAAGCGCTCGCCGGTCCGGCCGCCGGCGCGCAGCACCGGCTGGGCCTGGAGGAACTCGACGACCCGCCCGGCGGCCTCCGTGTCGCGCTCGTGGCGCTCGGCGTCGGCGGCGGCCGTCGAGCGCGCCGTCCAGACCTGGATCACCGCCACGACGGGTACGGCGGCCAGCGCGGCCAGCCCCAGCCGCCGGTCGTAGGCGAGCATCACCGCGACGATCGTCAGCGGGGTCACCAGGGCGGAGACGAACGGTCCCAGCAGGTGCGCCGCCACGCCCATCGCCTGCAGGAGCCCGCGGCCGGCCATGACGGAGACCTCGCCGACCCGGTCGGCGCCGTACCAGCCGATGGGCAGCCGGGCCAGGTGCTCGCCGAGCCGGTGGTACATGCCGCGCAACATCGTGGTCCCGACCCGCATCCCGGACACGTCGCTGACGTAGCGCAGCACCGCGTAGAGCGCGACCGCCGCCCCGAACGCGACCAGCCACGGCCGGGCGTCGCCGGGACGGTCCCCGAGCAGCGCCCGCAGCACCGGGACCAGCAAGGCGTACGACAGGCCCTCGACGACCGCGGTCACCGTCATCAGGACGATGGTGCGGCGCATCGCGCGGGCGTACTCCCGCCCCAGCACGCGGAGCAGCATTCGGATCATCGGGACCCGCCTCCTCGCGGTGCGCCGGCGTGGGCCTCGGCCTCGTCGCCGACCGCCGCCTGATGCGACCGCCAGAACGCGGCGAACCTTCCGTCCCGTTCCAGCAGTTCGGCGGGCCTGCCCTGCTCGACGATCGTCCCGTTCTCCAGCACCGCCACGACATCGGCGCCGGCGACCGTCTCCAGGCGGTGGGCGATGACCAGGACCGTCCGGTCGCCGCCCAGCGTCGTCAGGGCCCGGCGCACCGCCTGCTCGGTCCGCGGGTCGGCGAAGGCGGTCGCCTCGTCGAGCACCAGGACGGGCGCGTCGGCGAGCAGGGCGCGGGCGAGCGCGACGCGCTGCGCCTCGCCGCCCGACAGCCGGGCCTCCTCGCCGATCACCGTCTCGTACCCGCGCGGCAGCTCCAGGATCCGGTCGTGGACGTTCGCCAGCCGGGCGGCGCGGATCACGTCCTCGCGGCCGGCGTGCGGCACCGCCAGCGCGATGTTGTCCGCGACCGACGCGCGCAGCAGGCGGACGTCCTGGAAGACGAAGGAGACCGTCCGGTACAGCTCCCGCTCGTCGATCTCGCGCAGGTCGGCACCGCCCAGGACGACCGAGCCGCCGGTCGGGTCGAAGAAGCGCGGCAGCAGCCGGACCAGCGTGGACTTCCCGCTTCCCGACGGTCCCACGATCGCGGTGACCGTGCCCGGTTCGAGCACCAGGTCGACGCCGCGCAGCACCTCGTGGCCGTCCTGGTAGCCGAACCGGACGCCGCGCAGCTCCACCCGGTGTCCCCGTGGCACGGCCGGACGCCCGGGTTCGGGAAGCGGTGCCACTTCGAGCACCTCCCTGATCCGCCCGACCGCGCGCCGGGCGGCCTGCAGGTCGTCGAAGCCGTGCCCCAGGGCCGCCACCGGAGCGGTCAGGGCCGGCCCGAGCAACAGGAAGGGCAGCAGGCCGGCCGGGGCCAGGCCGCCGGAGGTGATCAGGACCGCGCCGCCGGTCAGCACGACCAGCAGCACGAACGGCGGCGACAGGGCCAGCTGCATTCCCGCGGCGACCAGGGACATGCCGCGCACCCACCGGGAGAAGACGGCCACGAAGTCGTCGGTGGCCACCAGGAACCTGCGGTGGGCGCGCTCGGACCCGCCGAACGCCTTGACCACCGCGATGCCCTGCACGAACTCGATCACGGAGCCGGCGATCCGTCCCATGGCCGCGTCGAACTCCTCCTGCTCGCGCTGCCGGGCGGGGAGCATCAGCAGGGGGACCAGCGCCACCGCCGTCACCACCGGGACCAGCGTGATCAGTGTCAGCCGCACGTCGACGGTGAACAGGTAGACCAGCGACACCAGCGGCACCACGAACGCGGAGACGAGCTCGCCGGGGGCGTGGGCGATGAACGGGTGCACGGCGCCGACGTCCTCGCCCACCACCTTCGCCAGCTCGCCGGTCCGGCGCCGGGAGAACCAGCCGATCGGCACGCGCCCCAGCCGCGCCGCCAGCCTTCGGCGGAGCGCCAGCTGCACCCGGCCGTCGAGGAGGTGCCCGAGCCCGGAAGAGGCGGCCGTGAACAGCAGCCGGACGAACAGGCCGGCCGCGCCCGCGACGACGACCGTCCGGACATGACCGTGGTCGACGGGGCCGGGCGACAGCAGGACGCGGCCCAGCTCGACGACGGCCAGCAGCGGCGCCAGGCCCGCGAGGGCGCCGACGACCTGAAGGACCACGACGGTGGCGAAGCCCCGCAGGTGGGGGCGCAGCAGCCCCGCGGCGTCCCGTCCCGCCTCGGGGCCGGCGTCCGGTGGTGGTGCGGGCCGCTCCCTCGCCTCGGCGAGGTCGGTGGTGGTCATGTCTCTCCCGTCCTCGTCGATCTCGCCGTCACCTCGCCAGGGCCCGGCGCAGGGCGGCGCCGAGCTCGGCGATCTGCCGCTGCGACACCTCGGCGGACAGGATCGCCTGCGACCCGTGGAAGGTGCCGGGCCACTGGTGCAGCTCGACCGACACGCCCGCCTGCAGCATGCGCAGCGCGTAGTCGATGTCCTCGTCGCGGTTCGGGCAGAACTCCGCGGAGGCGACGTAGGCGGGCGGCAGGCCGGACAGGTCGGTCGCCCGCGCCGGGGCGGCGTACGGCGAGGCGGGGGTGGAGCCCAGGTAGTGCCCCCACAGCTGGGTGGTCTTGTTCCTGTTCATCCAGGGCGTGTCGGTGAAGTTGCGCGCCGACCACGTCTGCTGGCGGTCGTCGAGACCGGGCTGGTTGAGCAGCTGGAAACAGATCGGCGGCCCCTGCAGGTCCCGCGCCCGCAACGCCACCGCGGCCGCGAGGCCCGCACCGGCGCTGTGGCCCCCGACCGCGATCCGCTCGGGGTCGACGCCGAGCTCGGCCGCGTGCCGGGCCGTCCAGGTCAGCACGGCGTGGACGTCGTCGAGGGCGGCCGGGAACGGGTTCTCGGGGGCCAGGCGGTAGTCCACCGAGATCACCACCGCGCCGGAGGCCTCCGCCAGCCGTGTGGCCCACGGGTGCTCGGTGTCCAGGTCGCCCATGACGAACCCGCCGCCGTGCATCCAGACGATCGCGCCCTGCGCCGGGTGCGGGCGGTAGATCCGCACGGCCACGTCCGGGTCCGCGGGTACCGTGCGGTCCTCGATCTCCATGTTCGAGGTGTCCGGTACGGGCATCGCGGTGGCGAGCCCGGCGAAGTTCGCGCGGGCCGAGACCGGGTCGGACAGGTCGGTCGAAGGGAACAGCGGGACGAAGGCATCGAGTTCGGGATCCATGCCGACCATCCTCACGGCCGTCACCCCCCGGGGCACCCGCCATCCGTCGGGCATCCCGCCCCGCTCGCGCGCCGATCGGCGCTCACCCCGCCGCCCGCGCGGTCCTATGCTCCTGGCATGGAGGCACTGGCCGTACGGCTGTCGCACCTGGACTCGCAGGCCGGGGGAGCGATCCGGGTGATCATGTTCTACGACACCCTGATGCGCAGGCGGGTGGACCTGCCCGCGCTGGCCCGCGCCTCGGCGGTGCTGGCCGAGTGCGTGGCCGGGATCCGGCTCCACGGCACGGGACGGGTGATCCGCGCCTCGTCCGACGGCGGGCAGGCCCCCGCCCCGGCGTCCCCCGCGTCCAGCGCGGCGCCGGTCACGCTCGACGAGGAGGAGATCGGCACGGTGTGGCTGGAACGCCCCGGCCCGCCCAACCCGCTCGACGACCTGCTGCTGGACCGGCTCGCCATCGCCTCGGCGGCGGTCGTCGAGCGGTACGGCCCGGCCCGTACCACCATGGCCGATCCCGCCCTGATCGAGCTGGTGATCAGCTCCGGGGGGGACGAGGCCGCCAGGGCCCGCGCGTTGCGGCTGCTGGGATTCGCCGCCGATCTGCCGGTCCGCGTCGTCGCCGTACGGTCGCCGCTCCCGCTCGACCGGATCGGCGGCCTGGTCTGCCCGGCCCGCCTGGTGAAGGCGGCGTCGATCGCCGGCACGGGCGTCCTGCTGGCCACCACCGTGGACCCGGCCCGCTTCCCCGAGGGCGTACGCGCGGGCATCGGCGCCGCCGAGAGCCCCGACCGGTCGTGGCGGGAGGCCCGCACCGCCCTGCGCTTCACCACCCCGCGCAGACCGGTCGTCCCCTACGACGACCTGGGCGCGATGGCCCTGCTCGCGCAGGTGCCCCGGGAGGCCGCGCGGGGCAACGCCGACGTGGCCGCGATCGCCCGGACGGCCGCGAACCCGGAGGACCTGGAGACCCTGGAGGCCTACTGCGAGACCGGCTCCCTGCGCCGGGCCGCCGACCTTCTCCACCTGCACCACAGCAGCGTCGCCCGCCGCGTCGAGCAGCTCGGGAGGGAGCTGGGCCTCGACCTCACCGAGCCCACCGGGCTGGTGCGGGCCAGGCTCGCCCTCACCGCGTGGCGGCTGCTCGACGACTGAGCACGGCCCGCCCCGCTCCCGGCCCGTCCCGCCCGCGGCGTGACCGTGTCGGCGACGCGATCGTGCCGGCGACGCGGGAGCAGGGGCGGGACCGGGCGGCGCGGTCAGGCGCCGCGGCCGGAGGACGCGGACGAGCGGCGGGAGCGGGCCAGGACCAGCCCGCCCAGGGCCGTGGCGACCAGCCCGACCACCAGCGATATGTAGCCCCCGACGATCCCGTAGCCGGTCCCGGGACCCCCTTCGGCGGCGGCCACGACCAGCCCGCCGACGACCACGCCGGCCGCCCCGGCCACCAGGGCCACGATCGCCCCCCTCCTGCCGTCGCCGTTGCCGATCCGGCCGGTGGAGCGGGCCAGGGCCAGCCCGCCGACGACCGCGCCGGCCAGCCCCAGTACCCCTCCCACCATGGACCAGGCCCGCCCGGCGGTCAGGGTGTACGACCCGACGGGCTCCGGCTGGACCAGGGCGTGCGCGGCCGCCGGTGCGGCGAGAGCGACACCCGCGAGCAGGACGGCCGCGACGGCGGCGGCGAGCAGATGACGGACGGGCATGGGTACTCCTTCTCCCTGCGGATGGACGTCGTCCGATCATGTCCACCGGACCGGCCCCGGGTCGTCCCCCGGGCGCGGACACCTCGCGCTGCCACCGGCGGCGGACCCCGGCCACCGCGGGCGCCGCAGGATCCGGGCGCCTACCACGGCCGCGGTAGGCGGGCCCTCGTCCGTGCGCGGGAGTCGCCCGGGCGCACATCCGGTTAGGGTGCGCCCATGAGCACAGGACGGCCCGGTCTCCGGGCGGGCGTCACGGACTGGGTGGTCGCCGTCGGCGTGGCGGCGACGCTGCTGTTCACCGGGCTGTCCGCACGGCACCCCGGAACCCACCCGGACCTGCTCGGCCACGCGCTGCTGACGGTCGGGGGCCTGGCGCTGGCCGCGCGCCGCCGGGCGCCGGTCGCCGTCCTGGCCGTCACCGGGCTGTGCGCGGCGGGGTACCAGGCGGCCGGTTTCGACGTGCCCGCGGTCGCGTACCTGTTCGCGGTGTACGCGGCCGTGCGGGCGGGACACCGCGCCGTCACGGTGGCGGCGAGCGTGGCCATGCTGGCCGTTCTGCCCCTCGCGGCCATGGCCTCGGGCCTGCACGACACCGGTGAGGCGTTCGCCCAGGCCCGGGGCGCCCTGGAGCTGGCCTGGCTGATCGCGGCCGGGGCCGCGGGGGAGGCGCTGCGCCAGGCCGAGCGGCGGGCGGACGAGGCCGAGCGCACCCGGGAGGAGACCGCGCGGCGCCGCGCCGACGAGGAGCGGCTGCACATCGCGCGGGAGCTGCACGACTCCCTCACCCACCAGATCTCGATCATCAAGGTGCAGGCCGAGGTCGCCGTCCACGTGGCCCGCAAGCGGGGGGAACAGGTGCCCGAGGCCCTGCTGGCGATCCGGGAGGCCGGTCGCGAGGCGGCCCGGGAGCTGCGGGCGACCCTGGAGGCGCTGCGCGACGACGACACGACCCCGCCGCGCGGCCTCGACCACGTCGCCGAGCTGGTGGAACGGGCCCGGACGACCGGCCTGGACGCGAAGCTGACGATCGAGGGACAGCGGCACGACGTACCGGCCGCGGTGGACCGCACCGTCTACCGGATCGTCCAGGAGTCGCTGACCAACGTCGCCCGTCACGCCGCCGCGGCCACGGCGTCGGTCCGCATCGACTACCGTCCCGACACCCTGGTCGTACGGGTCGACGACGACGGCGAGGCCGCGGCCGGCAGCGTGCCGGTGCCCGGCGTCGGGCTGCTCGGGATGCGCGAACGGGTCACCGCCCTGGGCGGACGGCTGCGCGCGGCACCGCGCAGCGAGGGCGGCTTCACCGTCCACGCCGAGCTTCCCGTGGGCCGGACGTCGTGATCCGCGTCCTGCTGGTCGACGACCAGGCGCTCATCCGCAGCGGGTTCCGCGCGCTCCTCGACCTCGAGGACGACATCGAGGTGGTGGCCGAGGCCGCCGACGGCGGGGAGGGCGTGGAGCTGGCCGGGCGGTACCTGCCCGACATCGCGCTCATCGACATCTCGATGCCGGTCGTCGACGGCATCGAGGCGACCCGGCGCATCGCCGCGGACCCGGCCCTGGCCGGGGTGCACGTCGTCATCCTGACCAACTACGGCCTGGACGAGCACGTCTTCGACGCGCTGCGCGCCGGCGCGGCCGGGTTCCTCGTCAAGGACATCCTGCCGGAGGACTTCCTGCACGCCGTGCGCGTCGCCGCGCGCGGCGACGCGCTGCTCGCACCGTCGATCACCCGCAGGCTGATCGACCGGTACGTCAGCCGGCCGCTCCACACCGGCACCGGCACCGGGCTGAAGGAGCTGACCAACCGCGAACGCGAGGCCGTCGCCCTGGTCGCCCAGGGCCTGTCCAACGACCAGATCGCCGACCGCATGGTGATCAGCTCGCTGACCGCGAAGACCCACGTCAACCGGGCCATGACCAAGCTGCACGCCCGTGACCGCGCCCAGCTCGTGGTCCTCGCCTACGAGTCCGGCCTGGTGGTCCCGCGCACCTGTTGACCCCCTCGGCTCACGGAAGGGGACGCCGCCCCGCCTCCTCGGCGGCGCGGAGGGGGAGCCTCGCCACGAACCGCGCGCCCCGCTCGGAGTCCTCGACGGTCAGCGTCCCGCCGTGCTGCTCGGCGATCCCCCTGGCGATCGCCAGGCCCAGTCCCGTGCCGCCCTCGTCCTTGCTGCGGGCCGAGTCCAGCCGGGTGAAGCGCTGGAACACGACCTCCCGCTGGTCGGCGGGGATCCCGGGGCCGTCGTCGCTCACCTCCAGCAGGGCGTCGGAGCCCTCGCCGCGGACCGAGACCGTCACCGCGTGGGCGGCGTGCCGCTCGGCGTTGTCCAGCAGGTTGCCGAGCAGCCGGGTGAGCTGGAGCCGGTCCCCGGTGACCGTCAGGCCGGGCGCGAGGTCCGCCGTGATCCGCGTCCGGTGGCCGCGGTGGGTGAGCTCGGAGGCGACCAGCTCGCCCAGGTCCGTGCCGTCCCCGGTGCCGTCGGCACCACCGAGGTCCGCGTCGAGGCGGGCGAGCGTGAGCAGGTCGGTGACGATGGCCTGCAGCCGGTGGAGATCGGCGAGCAGGGCCGCCGAGACCGCGGGCCAGTCGGTCTCCCGCGGGTGCAGCAGCGCCTCCTCCACCTGGACGCGCATGGCGGTGATGGGGCTGCGCAGGTCGTGCGAGGCGTCGGCGGCGAAGCGCCGCTCCCGCTCCACGGCGGCCTCCAGCCGGTCCAGGGTCTGGTTCACGGTCCGCGCCAGCTTCTGGATCTCGTCGGGGGACGCGGGAACGGGGACCCGGCGGCCCAGGTCGGTCGCGGTGATCTCGGCCAGTTCCGCGCAGATCGCCTCCACCGGGTCGAGGGAGCTCGCGACGGCGCGGTAGGCGCCGAACGCGCTGAGCCCGGTCAGGAGGGCCGAACCGGCCAGCAGGGCGGCCAGCAGCCTGAGGTCGGTGTACCAGGGGACGGCGTGGTCGGCGCCGTAGACGATCCATTCCCCCCCGGCCTCGGGCACCCGCAGGGCCACCAGGATCATGCACGTCCCGGCCAGGCCCGGCGCGTCGCAGACGGTCCGGTCCGCGTACCTGCTGTCCTCCGGCGGCAGGAAGGAGGCGATGCGCGCCCTGCCGGCCAGCTCCCTGCTCGCCGAGACGACCCGTCCCCGGGGATCCACCACCTGCAGGATCGGCATCCCCGCGCCGGGGAGCACGGCCGGCAGCCGCCGGTCGGCCGGGATGAGGGGGGCCACCCCCAGCTGCGTCGCCAGGATCCGGCCTCTCCGGTCCTCGGTGACGTGGTGATGGGCGTTCGTCAGGGTGAGCGCGCAGAAGCCCCCGGACACCAGCGCCATCACGGCACCGCACCACACGGCCATCCGACTCCGCAGCGACCAGTACCGTCGCACGCCCACCTCCCCGCCCCTGGTGATCACGCTAAACGGGTGTCGTGCCAGAAGGGCCCGGCGAACGTTCAAGGCGGCATAAATACCGTGGGCGTCAGGAGTCCACGCCGATGTGCACGGGACCGTCGTCGGGGTCGACCGCGGACAGGATGCCCGCCGGGACGCGGAACACCCGGCCGGGGGCCGCGGGCCACCACACCCGCCTGCGGGCGACGACCCTTCCCCCCTGCCGCAGGACGATCCGGGGGAAGGGGATGTAGCGGTCGCTCCACAGCAGGAGCCGGTCGCGGGCGGGGGCGGGGTCCCGGGGGCGGAAGACCTCCGGCGACACCCAGCGGAAGGGCGCGTCGGCGAGGAGCCGCACCTGCTCGGCCGGTGGGGTCACGCCGTCCAGCCAGGCGACGACCGAGCGGGCCACGTGGGCACCGTCGATCGCCGCGATGTCGGCCGTGTCGACCGGGTGGAGCAGGTTGCCCGCGGCGAACACCCCGGGCCGTTCGGTCCGCATGGCGCCGTCGACCAGGGGTCCGTTCGTGCCGGGGTCCAGGGTGATCCCCGCGGCGCGCACCAGCTCGTGGTCGGGGATCCAGCCGCCGGTGAGGACGAGCGTGTCGCACGCGACGACCCGTCTCGCGCCGGTGTCGATGTTCTCGATCTCGACCGCTTCGAGCTCCGGCCGGCCGATGACCCTCGTCACGCGGGTGCGGGTGGCGACCCGGGTCCGGAACAGGATCCTGCCGGGGACGCTGAACAGGGCGTAGGAGTCGGCCCGCGGGTACTCGGTGGTCATCAGGACGGTCCGGCAACCGGCCTCGCGCAGCGTCAGCGCGGCCGACCAGCTGACGAGCTCCGCCCCGACGACGACGGCCCTGCGGCCGACCCTGCCGTGCCGCAGGTGGACGAGGTTCTGCAGGTGGCCGGTGGTGTAGACGCCGTGGGCGCGGTCCCCGGGGATGAGGCGGGCCGGGCGCGGGCGCTCGCGGGCGCCGGTGGCCAGGACGACGGCCCGCGCCTCGACCCGGATGCGGCCCTGCGGGGTGGTGGCCTCGATCGTGCGGTCACCGGCCCAGTTCGTCACGGTGGCCTCCGTCAGGATCGTCGCCCCGGCGGCCTCGGCCTCCCGCACGAGCCTCCTGGCGTAGGCGGGCCCGCTCATGAAGCGCCGCATGTCCCTGATCCCGTAGCCGGGGTGGTCACTGTGGCGGGGGATGCCCCCGGCCGTGTTCTCCCGGTCCAGGACGAGCACGTCGCCGTCGACCCTCGGCGCGAGCTCGCGGGCGGCGCTCAGCCCGGCCGGTCCGCCGCCGACGATGACGACGGAGGGGGTCAGGACGGTGACGCCGGTCAGGTCGGTGGACGTCATCGCCGGGCCTCCAGCGGTACGCGGGGGTGTCCGCCGGTACTCTCGTCCCCGCCGTCGCGGATCTCGCCCCGGCGTTCCAGCAGCCCGCCGATCTCGGCGCCGCAGTAGAACCCCTGGCAGCGCCCGTTCATCGCCCGGGTGCGGCGGCGAAGCCCCTCCAGGCCGGTCGGCGGGATCGGGGAGCGGAAGGCGTCGCGGATCTCGCCCGCGGTCACCCGCTCGCAGAAGCAGACCACCTTGCCGTACGCGGGGTCGGCGGCGATCCGGGCGGCGTCCTGGTACGGGCGCGGGTACGCCTCCCCGAGGTTGGGCATGCGGGGCGGCTCCGGCAGGTCCTCGCGGGGCACGAGCGCCAGCCCGGCGTCGCGGGCCAGGTCGGCGACGTACTCGGCGATGGCGATCCCGGCGGTCAGGCCGGTCGAGCGGATCCCGCCGACCAGGACGTAGCGCCGCTCGGAGTCGGCCTCGATGAGGTAGTCCGGGTGGTCGCTCGCCGCGCGCAGCCCGGCGTAGGTCGCGGTGACCTCCTCCCGCAACAGGTCGGGCATCAGCTTCTCGCCCTTGGCCATCAGGAACTCCAGCCCCTTCTCCGAGGTCCCGGTGTCGGTGCGGTCGGTGAGGTCCTCGGCGGTGGGGCCGAGCAGCACGTTGCCGTAGACGGTGGGGCTGATCAGCACGCCCTTGCCCCGGGAGCTGGGCACCGGAAGGATGATCTTGCTGACCAGCGGCCGGGCGAGCTTGTCGTACACGACCAGCTCGCCGCGCCGCGGCGTGACGGTGAAGCGGTCGTGGCCGAACAGCCGGTCGACGACGTCGGCGCCGAGCCCGGCCGCGTTGACGACCCAGCGGGTGCTCACGTCCCCGCCGGAGGTGCGCAGCACGGTCGTGCCGCCGAGGTCCTCGGCCGAGCGGACCGCCCGGTTCAGCAGCAGCGTCACCCCGCGGCCGACGGCGTCCGTGGCCAGGGCGAGGTTGGTGGTCCAGGTGCAGACGATGGACTCGTCGGGGACGGTGAGGCCCCCCAGGACCCCCTCGCCGAGGTGGGGGAGCTGCCGGTACACCTCGGCGGAGTCGATGATCTCCGTCCTGTCGTAGCCGTTCCGCTCCGCCTTCTCCCGCAGGCCCGGCAGCGCGCCGAGCTCCTCGTCGGTCCAGGCCACCAGCACGGCCCCGGTGCGCTCCACGGGGATGCCGGTCCGCTCCGCGTAGTCCGACAGCAGGTGGTACCCCTCGCGGACCAGCCGGGACTCGAGCGTGCCGGGCGTGGCGTCGAAGCCGGTGTGCAGGATGGCGGTGTTCGCCTTGCTCGTGCCGTCACCGACGTCGTCCCGCGCGTCCAGCAGCGCGACGCTCAGCTCGTAGGACGCCAGCTTCCTGGCGACGGCCGAGCCGACGATGCCGGCGCCGATCACCACCACGTCGAACACGGTGGTGTCCGTGGCGGTGGGCGTACCTGTGATCTTGCCCGTGGTGTCGTTCACTGGCTTGCCTCCTGGGTCAGGGCGGTGGCGACGGCGTCCCTCCAGCGGGAGCGGAAATCCGCCGCCCGGTCCGCGGACCATCGGGGTTCGTAGGTCGTGCTGGGCTCCCACGCGTTCACCGCGTCCCGCAGGGAGAGCGACGGGTCGAGCGCGGTGCGGGCCAGTGCCACCGCGCCCATCGGGGTGGCGTGCTGGGAGGGGTAGACGTCGATCCGGATCCGCATCAGGTCGGCGACCGCCTGCATGAGGACCCGGCTCCGGGTGAGCCCGCCGTCCACCCGCAGCCGGGTCAGCGGCCGTCCGAGGTCGGCGGCGACCAGGTCGCCCAGCTCGGCGACCTGGGCCGCGATCCCCTGCAGGACGGCCAGCACGAGATGTCCCGGGCCGGTGGAGAGGGTCATCCCGGAGAAGGAGGCCCTGGCGTCGGGACGCCACCACGGGGCGGCCAGGCCCGCCAGCGCCGGGACGCACAGCACCCCCTCGGCGTCGCCGGCCGCGACCGTGTCCAGGTCCGCGGCGGCGGTGACGAAGCCGAGGTCCTGCAGCCACCGCACGGCCGAGGCGGCCGTGTAGACCTGGCCGTCGAAGCAGTACGAGGTCTCGCCCCGGACCCGCCAGGCGATCGAGGCGGCCAGCCCGGCGGTGGAGCGCGCGGCCGAGGCGCCCGTGTTGGCCAGCAGGAACGCGCCGGTGCCGAAGGTGCACTTGGCCTCGCCGGCCCGCAGGCAGTTCTCGGCGAGCAACGCCGCCTGCTGGTCGACCACCAGCCCGGCGACGGGGACGTGCCCGCCGAACGCGGAGGTGTGGCCGGCCACCTCGTCGGAGGAGACGATCCGCGGCAGGCGCTCGGTGCCGAGGCCGAACAGCTCCAGCAGCCCGGAGTCCCACTCGCCGTCGTCGAGCCGGGTGACCAGCGACCGGCTCGCCGTGGCGACGTCGGTGACGAACTCCCCGGTCAGGTGGTGGAGGATCCAGGAGTCGGAGGTGGTCACCACCCCCTCCCGGGTCACGTTCCGGCGCAGCCAGGCCATCTTCGGCGCGGAGAAGTACGGGTCGAGGACCAGGCCCGTGGTGGCGGCCACGTGCTCCGCGGACCCGCCCAGCTCCGCGCAGATGCCCTCCGACCTGCGGTCCTGCCAGACGACGGCGGGGGACAGGGGGGTGCCCGTCGCCGGGTCCCAGGCCAGCACGGTCTCGCCCTGGTTGGCCAGCGTGACGGCGTCGACCGGCACCCCGGCCCGCGCGACGGCCTGGCGGCCGGCGTCGAGGACCGAGCCGAGCAGTTCCCGCGGGTCCTGCTCGACCCCGCCCCCCGGCAGGTAGGCGGGGCGGACCGGCAGCTCGGCGAGGCCCAGCACCTCGCCGCCGGCGTCGACGACGATCGCCTTGGTGGCGGAGGTGCCCTGGTCTATCGCCAGTACGGTGGTCACCGCTGGTGTCTCCCCTCTGCGCGCCCGTCCCGGACGCCCCCGGTCCCGTTCGCGGTCGCGGTGCCGGTCCCGGTCGCGGTGCCGGTCGTGTCGGCGGTCAGCGCCGCGTCGATGGAGTGCATGTCCGGCATCGCCAGGCCCCTGACGCCCTTGGTGGCGAGCAGGTAGGCCAGGTACGCGGCCCCCAGGGCGAGCATGATGAGGACGTAGATCCACGGTTCCACGAACGAGGCGTCACGGAACAGCAGCAGCTCGAACACGAGCCAGACCAGGGCGACGACGATCACCGGGATCTCCCACCGTCCCAGGTCGAAGCCCTTGCTCGGCGGCAGCGTCCTGCGCTTGACCACGTACATGACGACGGTCCCGGTGTAGATGATCGCCGGCAGCAGGGTGGCGGCGGCGAACAGCCCGAAGAGGGCGTCGGTCCGGGTGGAGAAGACCGCCAGGATCAGCTCGCCGACGACGAACATGAACACGGTGGCCTTCAGCGGCGTGCCGAAGCGCGGCGAGACCTGGCTCAGGGCCTGCCAGCCGGGGAACCGCCGGTCGCGGGACATCGCCCAGACCAGGCGCACCCCGGTCATCAGGATCACCATCCCGCAGGCGAAGATCGCGATCACCACGAGCACGAGCAGGGCCGTGCCCACGACGGGGCCGAGCACCCGGCTGATCACGTCCGCCACCGGCGTCCCGGACTTCGCCAGCTCGACCGGGTCACCGGCGAGCAGGGTGACCGCGACCAGGAACAGGAAGCCGAGCACCCCGGAGGCGAGCACCGCCTGCCACATGGCGCGGGGGACGACGCGGGCGGGGTCCTTGGTCTCCTCGGCGAGGTTGGCCGCCGACTCGAAGCCGACGATCGTGAACGCGCCGAGCAGGAACCCCAGCATCCACGGCCCGGCCGAGGTGAGCGTGCCGAAGCCGAGGTAGTTCTCGGAGGGGACGGCACCGGTACTGAACAGGTTCGCGAAGTCGACCTCCTTGGCGACGAAGCCGACGCCCAGCAGCAGCAGGACGAGGGCGATCATGCCGATGAGCTCGGCCGTCACGGCGAAGTTGTTGACCCGCTCGGTCCACTTCGTGGAGAAGGCCACCAGGACGGCCTGGGACAGGATGACCACGCTGGTGATCACCCAGGCGTTCAGCGGCGTTCCCTCGTACCCCAGGAGCACGGGCATGACGGTGGAGGCGATCGTGTAGTCCACGGCCACGACCACGATCGCCAGGAACGTGAACGAGATCCAGCCGATGATCCAGCCGAGGACGGGGTTCGCCAGCCGGGACATCCACTGGTAGGAGTACCCGGTCACCGGGATGCGCGCGGCCAGCGAGCCGAAGATGAACGCGACGGCGAGCTGCCCGATGATCACGATCGGCCAGGTCCAGATACCGGCCGGCCCCGAGCTGTTCAGCACCGCGCCGTACGTGGTGAAGATGCCGGTGGCGATCGAGACGAAGGCGAACGCCACCGCGAACGAGGCGAAACGCCCGGTGCCGCGCTGCATCGCCTGCCGGTAGCCGAACTCCTCGACGTTCCCGCCGGTTTCGCGATCTCCCCCGGCGGGGGGTGAATAATGGGTCATGGATTACCAGCTCCTGTGTTTCCTGTCAGATGGCGCATCGGTGTGGTGATCCGAGCCGGGTGGCGTTGCCGCGCCGCCCGGCTCGCTTGATCGCTGCCGGAGAGCTTCATGGTCGACGGGGGGCGGTCACGGCAGGACGATCACCCCTCCCTCGCGGGTGACGGCGTCCCGGACGGCGGACGGCGGTTCGGCCTCGGTGACGAGCCCGGCGACCTCCCCCAGGCCGGCGACCCGGTGCCGGGCGACCAGCCCGAACTTGCTCGAATCGGCGAGCACGTACGAGCGCGTCGCGTTCCTGAGGATGATCCTCCGCGTCGCGATCTCGTCCAGGTAGTAGTCGGTCAGCCCGGCCACCGCGTCGACGCCGCCGGAGCCGAGGAAGGCGACGTCCGGGTTCAGGTCGGCGAAGAACGCCTGGGCGAGCGAGTTCGAGAGCGCGAGATCCCCGGCCCTGAGCCTGCCCCCGCAGACCAGGACCTCGACGCCCGGCCGCTCGGACAGCTCCGCGGCGACCAGCAGGGAGCACGTGGCGACGATCCCGGAGAAGTCCAGCGGCAGGGCCCGGGCGACCTGCACGGCGGTGGTCCCCACGTCGATCACGACCGTCTGGCCGGGACGCGCCAGCCCCGCCGCGGCACGCCCGATGCGGCTCTTGGCCTCCGCGGCGGTCCCGGTGCGCTCGGCGAACGGAGCCTCCTCGCCCGCGGCCTGCCCGAGCGCGATCGTCGCCCCTCCGTGGACGCGCGCCAGCATGCCCCGGCGTTCGAGCAGCACGAGGTCGCGGCGGATCGTCTCCGCCGACACGCCCAGCTCGCGCGCGAGATCGTCCGTGCTGACGACCCGGGAGGCCCGGAGCGCCTCACCGATCCGCGCGTGCCGCTCAGTGGGCAGCACTGCTGACCGCTTTTGTGGACTTCTGTGGCTCCATGAGGAAAAGTATGCGCTGATGTTGTGACAGGGTCAATGCACCCGTGTCACAACTGGATTTTTTACCTGACCGAATGCAGCCCACCGGCCTGGGACTCCACGACCCGATCATGAGCGCCGCGGGCGGGCCCGGGTCAGGTCTCCTCCGGGGTCCGGCGGCGGTAGGCCTGCGTCTTCATGCGGTTGCCGCACAGGTGCGGTGAGCACCACCGGGCCCGGCCGGGACGGGACCGGTCGTAGAAGACCCACTGGCAGTCGGGGGCCGGGCAGATGCCGAGCCGCCGCCAGGTGCCGTCCGCCGTGGCGGTGACCGCCGCCGCGACGATCCGGCCGAGCGCGACGGTCACCGGGTCGCCGAGGGCCACCGGCTCGGCGCCGCGCGCGGTCAGCCTGACCCGCACCGGGAGGTCGAGCAGGACCTCGCCCCGCTCGCCGAGGGCCCGGCGAAGGGCCGCGCGCAGGTCGCGGGCACGGGCGAGGTGGGTGTGGTCGGCCGCACCGCCCGGATCCGGCAGGTCGTGCTCGCGCAACCAGCATTCCAGGTCGGCGGGTGTGGCCAGGCGGTCGTTCGCCTCGAGGCGCCGGCCGTGGACGACGAAGGTGCGCCGGTCGTCGGTGTTGGTGAAACGGTGGATCAGCGCGACGGCGTCGGGCAGGCCGGTGACCTCCTCAGGAGTGGCCGGTGGCAGCATCGCCGATGTCCCCGCGCACCCTGCGGTAGGCGTCCTTCACCCGGATGCGGCCACCGTCGAACTCGAAGAGGTCGCAGCCGTGCACCTCGTGCACCCGTCCGTCCTCGTCCGTACGCGTGTAGGACCACTTCGAGGCGCCGCGGTCACCGGCGACGAACGCCTCGCCGCCCCGTGACTCGTATCCCTCGTCGTAGGCGAGCATCAGCGCGAAGCCGCGCCGTACCTCCTCCCGCCCGCGGAAGGTGGTTCCGGGCTCGGCACCGACGGAGGCCACGAAGACGCAGTCGTCCGTCATGAAGTCCATGAGCAGGTCGAGGTCCTTCCTCCTCCACGCCGCGCCGAATCCGGCCAGCCTCTCCGGTGTCATCCCCATCGCTCAGATCCTTCCTTCGAAGTGGCCCGCCATGTAGGCGTCCAGATCCGGTCCCTCCGGGTTGGCCAGCACGTGTCGCAGCCAGGCCCGCCGCTCGAAGTCGGTGGCCTCCAGCTCCCAGACGCACCCGATGGCCCGGCCCGGATGGGGGCGCAGCTCCGAGGGCCGATCCAGCGGTGACGAGAACAGTCGCTGATGCAGCTCGTTGTCGCCGGACCACCAGTCGATCAGCGCGAAGCAGAGGTCGGCCGCGTCGTGCGCGATGGCGAAGCCGACGCCGTGCCGTCCGCCGCCGTGCGCCCGCCGCGGCAGCGCCGAGGCCGCGATCTTCGCGGTGGCGGTCAGCAGGGCGGTACGCGGGGCCTCGGCGTGCGCGGCGATGCCGTACATCTTCACCGCCCACCCGCCGCCGACCGGCTCGACGCCGTGAAAGCCGATCGTGCGGGGTCGATATCGAACGCTCATCGCGGCCCTCCCATGGCGACACCTGTTAAATAGATAACAGGTGTCGACTGTCTCCGGCAAGGCCGCCGGGAGCGCGAGTCCGTGACCGGCCGCCGGGCGGTGGAGCCTCGGGAAGGTGCGCCGGGTCCGCCCTCGCGCGCGGCCGGTGGCGGGGAGCGGAGGGCGGTGTCAGCCGCGGGGGCGGGTGGCGTAGGGCAGCAGGGCCATCTCCCGGGCGTTCTTGACGGCCCGGGCGAGTTGTCGTTGCTGCTGGACGGTGACGCCGGTGACGCGGCGGCTGCGGATCTTGCCGCGGTCGGAGATGAACCTGCGCAGCAGGTCGGTGTCCTTGTAGTCGACGTAGGTCGCCCCGCGCAGCGGGTTGCTCTTCTTACGGGGCGTGCGGTGGGTCTTCATGCGATCTCCTTCAGGTCGAGGAGGTGGGCGAACGGGTCGTCGTAGCCGGCCCAGACGTCGGAGCCGGCCAGGATCTCCTCCTGGGTGAGCAGGCAGGAGTCGAGCAGGGCGTGCAGGCGCTCGCGGTCGAGGTCGGGGCCGGTGAAGACCAGGTGCTGCACCCGGTCGCCGGTGATGTCGTTCCAGTCCAGTGCGGCGGCGCTGCGGCGGGCGGGGGAGACCATCTCCCAGGCGGCCTCGGGAAGGGCGGCCAGCCACGGCCCGGCGTCCTCGACCGAGACGACACCGGCCACCGCGTCCCACGCCAGCAGGCGCTCGTGGCGGGTGGCCAGCCAGAACCGGCCGCGGGAGCGGACCGACTCGGTGACCAGCTCGTCGACGGCGTCGAACAGGCGCTCGGGGTGCAGCGGGCGCAGCCGGTGCCAGACCACGGTGGTGATCTCGTCGGTACGGGCGTCGACGGGCAGCTGGGCGGTGGCCGGGTCGACGCGCTCGGCCAGCGTGACGGTGCACAGGGCGGCGCCGGTCACGGCGGGAGGTGCGCCGACGTCGAAGACCGGGGTGACGGGCGCGAGGTGGCCGAGCACGGCGCGGGTCAGCTCGTCGTCCTCGGGGTCCTCGGTGTCGCCGCCGTGCAGGACCAGGCCGGTGGCGTACTCGATCTGGCGGGCCAGTACCTCGGCGAGGTGGCGTTCGTCGCCGTGGGCGGCGATCTGGCCGGTCTCGGCCAGGCGGTCGCCGCGGGTGATGTCGACCGGCATGTGCTCGGCGTCCAGCGCGGTGAGCACGGCGGTCAGGCGCAGGATGTCGCGGGCCTCGTCGCAGTCGATGGCCTCGGCCACCGGCCGGGGCTCGACCGAGTCCCACAGGTCCACGACCAGCAGGGAGGCGGCCGGGGCGCGCCGGACGAGCTCGGGGAGCAGGTCCTCGCGGACGGTGCAGGTGACGCAGCCGTGCGCGAGGCGGACGTCGGACAGGTCCAGGACGCCGGAGCGGTCGCGGACGAGGCGCTCGACGCGGCCGCCGGCCACCGAGCGCAGGTCGTGGTGGACGGCGACGGCGCCGGGATGGTCGTGCAGCAGCCGGTCGACGGTGGCGGTGCGGGCGGGCGCGTGCAGGCCGGCGACGAGGACGACGGGGGTGGACACGGGTCTCCTTCCGAGGGTGGGCACGGTCTCGTGCCCGGTCTCGCGGCACCGGGCTCCGATGTGCGAAATGAAAATCGTTCCCGTTATCATTGCATGTCTCAGCCGCCAGAGAGGAACGCCATGGCCAGAAACGAGCTCCGCCCCGTGATCAAACTCAGATCCATCGAGGGCACCGGCTACACCTACGTGACCCGCAAGAACCGGCGCAACGACCCCGACCGCCTCACCCTGCGCAAGTACGACCCGACCCTGCGCAGGCACGTGCTCTTCCGAGAGGAGCGATGACCCCGTGAAGAAGGGCCTGCACCCCGACTACCACCCCGTGGTCTTCCGCGACCCCGGCGCGAACGTCGCGTTCCTGACCCGATCCACCATGACCAGCACCAAGACCATCGAATGGGAGGACGGCAACACCTACCCCGTCGTCGACGTCGACGTCTCCTCGGCCAGCCACCCCTTCTACACCGGCCGCAGCCGCGTGCTGGACACCGCCGGCCGCGTCGAGCGCTTCAAACAGCGCTACGGGAGGAACTGATGTCGGCCCACTGCCAGCTGACCGGCACCGCACCGGTCTTCGGCAACAACGTCTCCCACTCCCACCGGCGCACCCGCCGCCGCTGGAACCCCAACATCCAGCACCACCGCTACTGGCTGCCCACCGAGAACCGCTTCGTACGGCTCACCCTCAGCGCCAGGGCGGTCAAGACCATCGACAAGATCGGCATCGAGGCCGCCGTGGCCCGCATCCGCGCCCGGGGAGGAAAGGTCTGATGGCCAAGAAGAGCAAGATCGCCGCCAACGAGCGCCGCAAGACCGTCGTGGCCCGCCACGCCGCACGCCGCACCGAGCTCAAGGAACTCATCCGCACCGGCACCCCCCAACAGCGCGAGCAGGCCGTACGGGCCCTGGCCCGCCAGCCACGCGACGCCTCCGCCACCCGGGTGCGCAACCGCGACACCGTCGACGGCCGCCCCCGCGGCCACCTGACCAAGTTCGGCCTGTCACGCATCCGCTTCCGCGAGATGGCCCACCGCGGCGAACTGCCCGGCATCACGAAGGCGAGCTGGTGAACCATGGCCGTCCCCAAACGCAAGACCTCCCGCAGCAACACCCGCCACCGCCGCTCCCAGTGGAAGGCCACCGCCCCCGACCTGGTCCCCATCACCATCGAGGGACGGCAACTACTGGTCCCCCGCCCCCTCGTCCGCGCCTACCAGCGCGGCCTGATCACCCCGAGATGAGCCGCGTCCCGGCCCCGTGACGACACGGTGACGGCACAGTGACGACACGGTGACGGCGTGACCGCGCGCGGCCGGGCGTGTCCGGCCGGGCGCGGTCCCGGCCGGTGGGGCGGTCGCGTTGCGAGGTCCGGGCCGACGAGAGAGGTATGTACAGGTTCGTCGCTTCTGTACATTTTCCTCCTGTATAGTCCGCGGATATGAAAATCATTCCCATCGGGATGGTCGTGTGCCTGGTCGCGGTTCTCACCGCCTGCGGCAGCGCGGGGGGAGCGTCCTCCGGCACCACCGGAGCCCCGGCGAGCGGCACGAGCGGCACGAGCGCCGCGCGCGCCGCCACGGAGCTGACCAGCTGCGGCCTGCCCCTCCGCGTCACCGCGCCGCCGCGCCGCGCGGTCTCCATGGAGCAGAACGCGACGGAGATCATGCTCACGCTGGGCCTCGCGGACCGGATGGCCGGTACGGCCTACCGGACGGACCCGGTGCTCGACGAGCTCAGGAGCGACTACGACAAGGTCCCCGTCCTGTCCGCCCAGTACCCGGGCCGCGAGGCCCTGCTGGCCGCCACCCCCGACTTCGTCTACTCGATGCGCGCCTCGGCCTACGCCCCCGACGCCGGCGGTACGCGCAAGGACCTGGCCGCGCTCGGCGTACCGGCCTACCTGTCCTCCAACGACTGCGAGGACCGCGCGCTGATCCCCGCCGCGGTGTCGTTCGACGCCGTCTTCGCCGAGATCGGCGACATCGCGAAGATCTTCGATGTCGAGGAGCGCGGCCGGAAAGTGGTGGACGACCTGCGCCGGCGCCTCGAAACCGCCAGGACCGCGGCCGGCACCGCCGGGAAGGTGAAGCTGATGTGGTACTACTCCGGCACCAAGACCCCGGCCATCGCCGGTCGCGGAGGGCTCCCCGACACCATCGGCACGTTCCTCGGCGCCGGGAACGCGTTCTCCGACATCACCCAGCAGTGGGCGGAGGGCGACTGGGAGACGATCGCCGAACGCGACCCCGACGTGATCGTGCTGGCCGACCTCACCCGCGGCGGCGACGGTGACAGCGCCGAGGCCAAGAAGGCGTTCCTGCGCTCCGACCCCGTCGCCTCCAAGCTCACCGCCGTCAGGAACGACCGCTTCATCGTCGTCCCCGGCTCGTCCATGGACCCCTCGATCAGGAGCGTCAGCGCCGTGGAGCAGGTCGGCAGGGGACTGCGGGACCTCGACGGCTGACCCACCGCAGGGCGCCCGCCCGATCCACGCCCGTCCACGCCCGTCCACACCCGGCCTTCCCAGGAGTTCCCGATGACCGTTCCCCTCACCGCGCCCACCCTCGACGACCTGTTCTCCCGGTGGGAGCGGCAGCAGGCCGCGTACGTGGCACACCGGCAGAACCGCTTCCAGGTGATGCTCGACGTGCTCGACCTGCACTGTCCCGCCGACCTCACCGTGCTCGACCTGGCCTGCGGGCCGGGCTCGATCGCCGACCTGGTGCTGCGCCGCTTCCCGGGCGCGCGTGCGGTGGCCGCCGATTTCGACCCGGTCCTGGCGCGGATCGCCCGGTCGGTCCTCGCGCGGCACGACGACCGCGCCACCGTGGTCGAGACCGACCTGGTGAGCGCGGACTGGCCGTCGGCCCTGCCGGAGGAGCGGACCTTCGACGCCGTGCTCAGCTCCACGGCACTGCACTGGCTGTCTCCCGGGCAGCTGCTGGCCGTCTACACCGAGCTGGCGCGGCTGCTGCCTCCCGGAGCCGTGCTGCTCAACGCCGACCACCTGCGGTTCGGTGACGACCGGCCGGCCCTGCGGCGGCTGTCGGCCGAGCACGACGCCGCCGTGCAGCGGGAGGCGTTCACCGGCGGCGCCGAGACCTGGGAACGGTGGTGGGACCTGGCCGCCCGCCATCCGGACCTCGCCTCCCTGATGCCCGAGCGCGAGCGGCGTTTCGCCGACCGCCCGCCGCAGCCCCCGGCGTCCCTGGAGTTCCACCTCGCGGCCCTGCGGAACGCCGGTTTCACCGAGGTGGGCACCGTCTGGCAGTATCTGGATGACTACGTCGTCTTCGCCCGGCGATGACCTCCCACGCACCACCGCGCACCACGAAACCCGCCGATCCGGAGGCCCCCGGCGCCGCGACCCCCGGCAGGCGGTGGCCGGGCGCGATCTCGCTGGGCGGCGCCGGCCTGGCGGTGCTCGTGCTGTCCGTGGCGTTCGCGGTGGCCGTCGGCGCGGCGGGCCTGTCGGTGGGGGAGGTGCTGCGGAGTTTCGCGGCGCACCTGGGCCTGCCGGTGGTGCCGCTCCCCCCGCTGCAGGACGCGATCGTCTGGGAGCTGCGCCTGCCGCGCGTCCTGCTGGCGGTACTGGTCGGTGGCGGCCTGGCCGTGTGCGGGGCGGTCCTGCAGGCGCTGACGCGCAATCCGCTGGCCGACCCCTACCTGCTGGGCATCTCCTCCGGCGCCTCCACCGGGGCCGTCGCGGTCCTGATCCTCGGCCTCGGATCCGCCGCCACCCTGACCACCGGAGCCTTCGCGGGAAGCGTCGCGGCCTTCTGCTGCGTCCTGGCGCTGGCCGGTACGGGGTCGGCGAGCGCCGTCCGCGTCGTGCTCGCCGGGGTCGCGGTGTCACAGCTGTTCAGCGCGGTGACCAGCCTGATCGTCATCTGGGCCGGTGACGCGCACGGCACCCGCAGCGTGACGTTCTGGCTGCTGGGCTCGCTGGCCTCGGCGTCCTGGAGCGGTGTCGCCCTGTGCGCGGCCGCCGCCGGTGTCACCCTGGCCGTCTGCTGGGCCGCCGCGCCCGCCCTGGACGCCTTCGCCTTCGGACGCGAGACCGCGGCCTCCCTGGGCGTCTCCCCGGTCAGGACGCAGGTCACGCTGATGGTCGTCACCGCTCTCGGCACGTCGGCACTGGTGTCCGCGAGCGGGGCCATCGGGTTCGTGGGCCTGGTCGTACCGCACGCCGTCCGCTTCCTGACCGGCTCCCGCCACCGCCTGCTGCTGCCGGCCTGCGCCCTGTACGGAGGGGTCTTCCTGCTGTGGGCCGACACCGCCGCGCGGGTCCTGTTCACCCCGCGGGAGATCCCCGTCGGCGTGCTCACCGCGCTGATCGGTGTGCCCGCCTTCGCGGTCCTCATGCGCCGAAGGAGCACCCCCAGATGAGCCTGGACGCCCACGACGTCACCTGGAGCGCCGGCGGCGCGCCCATCATCGACGGGATCACGGTCTCCATCCCCCGGGGCCGTCTCACCGGGCTGCTGGGACCCAACGGCAGCGGGAAGTCGACCCTGCTGCGGCTGCTGGCCGGCCTGCTCCGCCCGCGGACGGGAACGATCCTGCTGGACGGGCACCGCATCGGCGAGCTGCCGCGGCGCGAGGTCGCCCGCCGGCTGGCCGTGGTCGCCCAGGAGACGTCCACCGACATCGACATGACCGTGACCGACGTCGTGATGCTGGGCCGCGTCCCGCACCGGAGGGGACTCGCCATGGTGGGCCGCGACGATCCGCGCGACGTGCTGGAGACCGAGAAGGCCCTGGCCCGGTGCGGCCTGGAGGGCTGGGGGGAGCGCCGGTGGTCGACGCTGTCCGGCGGGGAGCGCCGGCGCGTCACCATCGCCCGCGCCCTGGCCCAGGACCCCACCGAGCTCCTGCTGGACGAGCCCACCAACCACCTCGACATCCACCATCAGCTCGACCTGCTGCGGATGCTGGCCGACGCGCCGGCCACCGTCGTCGCCTCGCTGCACGACCTGAACCTCGCGGCCCAGTACTGCGACCACCTGCTCCTGATGGAGGCCGGGCGCCTGGTCGCCTCCGGCCCTCCTGCGCAGGTGCTGACCGAACGGTGGATGGAACGCGTCTACCGCGTCCGCGCGACGGTGAGCCTGTCGCCGGACGGACGCCCGCACCTGCGCTACGCCCCGCTGGACCCCGCCCCCGCACGGTGAAGCCGGTGGCGTGGGCGTGGAACGAAGGACGGCCCCGCCGTATCTCGGCCTGATAGACGTGTGTCAATATAGACAGTGGTCGACTTCGATTAGCGTCTATATGGAGGATGTCCGATGGAGCCGCTGGAGCTGTCGGGGTGCAGCCCTCCGCTGACGCGCGAGCCGCTCAGCGCCGAGCGGAGCGCCGCGGTGGCGCGCGTGTTCAAGGCGCTGGGAGATCCGGTACGGCTGCGCATCGTGTCGATCGTGGCCAGCCACGCCGGCGGCGAGGTGTGCGTGTGCGACCTGACCGGCGCCTTCGAGCTGTCGCAGCCGACCATCAGCCACCATCTGAAGGTCCTCAAGGAGGTCGGGCTGCTGGTCTCCGAACGCCGGGCCTCGTGGGTGTACTACCGCCTGGTCCCCGAGACCCTGGCCGACCTGTCGGCCCTGATCGACGTTCCCGCCTCGGCCTGAGCGCGGACCACGAATCGACGTTCCCGCCTCGGCCTGAGCGCGGACCACGAAGGAAGCGCGATGTCCTCACCCCCTCGCACCACCGCCCCCGTCCCCACGGCGAAGGGCGGCGTGGTCGCTGCCCTGTCCACCCTGGACCGGTTCCTGCCGGTGTGGATCGGGCTGGCGATGGCCGCCGGGCTGCTGCTCGGCCGCCTGGTGCCCGGCCTGAACTCCGCGCTGGAGGCGGTCAGGGTCGGTGGGATCTCGCTGCCGATCGCGCTGGGCCTGCTTTTGATGATGTACCCGGTGCTGGCCAAGGTCCGCTACGACCGCCTGGGCACCGTCACCGGCGACCGGCGCCTGCTGTTCGCCTCACTGGTGCTCAACTGGGTGCTGGGCCCGGCGCTGATGTTCGCGCTGGCCTGGCTGCTGCTGCCCGACCTGCCCGAGTACCGCACCGGCCTGATCATCGTCGGCCTGGCCCGCTGCATCGCCATGGTGCTGATCTGGAACGACCTGGCCTGCGGCGACCGCGAGGCCGCGGCCGTCCTGGTCGCCATCAACTCGATCTTCCAGGTCGTCGCCTTCGCCGCGCTGGGCTGGTTCTACCTTCAGGTCCTGCCCGGCTGGTTGGGCCTGGGCGAGGGCGCCGAACTGCGGGTCTCGGCCTGGGACATCGCCCGATACGTGCTGATCTTCCTCGGCGTCCCGCTGGCGGCGGGCTACCTGTCGCGCCGGCTGGGCGAACGCGCCCGGGGCCGTGAGTGGTACGAGACCCGTTTCCTGCCCAGGATCGGACCCGTCGCCCTGTACGGCCTGCTGTTCACCATCGTCGTCCTGTTCGCCCTGCAGGGGGAGACCATCACCTCCCGGCCCGGGGACGTGGCCCGGATCGCGCTGCCGCTGCTGGCCTACTTCGCCCTCATGTGGGGCGGTTCGTTCCTAGCAGGCCGGGCGATCGGCCTGACGTACGAGCGCACCACCACGCTGGCCTTCACCGCGGCCGGCAACAACTTCGAGCTGGCCATCGCGGTCGCGATCGGCGTCTTCGGCGTCACCTCCGGCCAGGCCCTGGCCGGGGTGGTCGGCCCGCTCATCGAAGTGCCCGTCCTGGTCGCCCTGGTCTACGTCAGCCTCTGGGCACGCCGCCTGTTCACCCCCACCCCCACCACCTCTGAGGGATCGCTTCATGCCTGACAAGCCCAGCGTGCTGTTCGTCTGCGTGCACAACGCCGGCCGCTCCCAGATGGCCGCCGGCTGGCTCACCCACCTGGCGGGGGAGCGGATCGAGGTCCGCTCGGCCGGATCCGAGCCCGCCGACCAGATCAACCCGGTCGCGGTGGCCGCGATGGCCGAGGTCGGCGTCGACATCACCACCGGACACCCCAAGGTCCTCACCGTCGAGGCCGTCCAGGACTCCGACGTGGTGATCACCATGGGCTGCGGCGACACCTGCCCGTACTTCCCCGGTACGAGGTACGAGGACTGGAGCCTCGACGACCCCTCCGGCCGGGACATCGACGCCGTCCGCGCCATCCGCGACGAGATCCGCGCCCGGGTCGAGAACCTGATCGCCGGCCTCGACACCCGCTGACCCGGGCCGGGCGGCTCCGCTCATGCGCGGTGGTAGGCGACCAGTGCGAGCGCGGCGACGGCGCAGGCCACCGCGACGGCCGCCATCACCCACGTGTACCCGGCCGCCTGGGCCAGCGTGATCGCGCCCAGCGGGGCCAGGGCCTTGTCGGCGACGGAGAAGGCGGCGACGCGGCCCGACAGTGAGGCGTAGGCGCTCGTCCCGTACCGCTGCAGCAGCAGGTGCGGCAGGGTGACGGAGGCGATGCCGAAGCCGAGCCCGAAGCCGAGCACGCAGCCGACGGCGCCCGGTACCGTGCGCCCGGCCAGCGGGAGCAGCGCGGCGGCGACGCCCTGCAGGGTGAAGATCGCGGCGGCGATGAGGGCGGGCAGGCGGCGCTGCAGGCCGGTGGTGAGCAGGCGGCCGGTAACCGACAGCACCCCCAGCAGCCCGGCCAGGGTGGCGGCCAGGACGGGGGAGTGGCCCAGGTGGACGAGGTAGGTGATGAGCAGGACCGACATCACCGCCGCCGCGCCGCCGTTGGCGGTGAAGGCGATCACCAGAAGCCGGAACGGCCGCCCTCGGGTGGCGGCCCTGACGACCCGGGCCCGCTCGCGGGTCGTGACCGGCCGACGTCCGGTGCGGGCGGGGCGGCGCACGACGAGCGCGTGCAACGGGATCGCCGCCGCCCCGTAGACGACGGCCAGGACCACCAGGGCGGTGCGCCAGCCGTGGGCGTCGACCAGCCGCCCGCTCAGCGGAAGGAAGATCGTGGAAGCGAACCCGGCGACGACGGTGAGCGCGAGCAGGGCGTTGGCCCGGCCGTGACCGTCACCGCGGACGGGGCCGGGGCCGTGCCCGTGACCGCGGTCGGGGTCGTCGGCGGGGGAGTCGTGAGCGGGACCGGGGTCGTCACCGCGGGCGGGGGCGTCGGACCAGCCGACGATGACGGCGAACGCGCTCTCGTAGAGCACCATCGCGCACGCGACGCCGATCGCGGCGAAGACCGCGTACAGCTGGGGCAGGGTCTCGACCCGTGACCAGGCCAGGACGGCGAGCGTGCCGACGACCGACCCGGCGGTCATCAGGCCCCGGCCGCCGTGGGCGTCGAGCAGGCGGCCGACCAGCGGGGCGCACAGCGCGGCGATCAGGATCGAGCCGGTCAGCGCGGCCGTGATCTGAGGACCGTCGGCGTGCAGGTCGGCCGCCATGGGAATGAGGAAGACCGAGAAGGAGTAGTACAGCACGCCGTAACCGGTGGTCTGCGTCACGGCCAGGGCGGCGACGATGCGCCACCCCTGGGCCGGGCGCCATCGGCCGCCGTTCCTAGGGACGAAGGCGGTTCCGGCGGTGGAGCTCACCCGAGGTCACCGGCGCAGCCGATCGGCTCGTGCTCCGAGATCAGGCGCAGGGCCTCCTCCTGGGGTGCGGTGGGGTGTCCCTCGGACATCTGACGCTCCTCGTGCCGTGCTCCGGCGGCTTCCCGATTGTTTAGAAGAATGTCTAAATATCGTCAGCCTGTCCCATTGATTCGATGACTGTCAATATAAATGGACGCCTGGATCCCGAGGGGCGGGCATCCGGTGGTCCTCGCCGGTTCGGCCGTCACCTCCGTGAGGATTTCCCGCCCGTGCCCGCGCGAACCTCGGGCGGCCGTCCGATCGGCGGATCGCCGTCCGGACTCCGGGAAGGCCCCTCACCCGCGACGCCCTCGCGGAGCGGCCGGCCCCCCGCCCTGCCGCGTCACCCCCGCCCTCCCGCGTTCCCCCGTCCGGGCGCCGAGTCAACCGATCGGCTGACTCGGCGTCCCCACCGTTCGGCGGCCAGGTCCCGTCCCCTGGCCGGTGCCGGAAAAGGGGCCGCTCCAGCAGGCTGAAGGCAGTCGATCCCCCGCTGAGACGAACCCGGAAGGACACCGCATGCCGCCAGTGATCGAGGTACGCAACCTCCACAAGCGCTACGACGACAAGATCGCGGTCGATGACGTCTCGCTCACCGTGCAGGAGGGTGAGATCTTCGGGATCCTCGGCCCGAACGGCGCCGGCAAGACGACGACCGTGGAGTGCATCGAGGGCCTCCGTACGCCGGACCGGGGCGAGATCAGGGTGCTCGGGCTCGACCCCCACCGGGACCGCGCCGAGCTGACCCGGCGTCTGGGCGTCCAGCTGCAGGCAGGTCAGCTCCCCGACCGGCTTCAGGTCGCCGAGACCCTGGAGCTGTACAGCTCCTTCTATCCCGAGCCGGCCGACTGGCGCGCGCTGATGCACGGACTCGGCCTGGCCGACAAGGCGAAGACCGGGTACGCCAAGCTGTCCGGCGGCCAGAAGCAGCGGCTGTCGATCGCGCTGGCCCTCGTCGGCAACCCCCGGGTGGCGATCCTCGACGAGCTCACCACCGGCCTCGACCCGCAGGCGCGGCGCGACACCTGGGACCTGATCGAGGGCGTGCGCTCCCGCGGGGTGACGATCGTGCTGGTCACCCACTTCATGGAGGAGGCCGAGCGTCTGTGCGACCGGCTGGCGCTGATCGACGCGGGCCGCGTCGTCGCGGTGGACACCCCGGCCGGCCTCACCGAACGGGCCCGCATCGAGCAGCGCATCCAGTTCTGTCCCTCCAGGCCGATGGACGAGCGCCTGCTGGCGGACCTGCCCGAGGTCTCCCGCGTCACCCGCCGGGGGGAGTTCGTCGTCGTCAACGGCAACGACAACGCGCTCAACGCCGTCACCGCCGTGCTGGCCCGCAACCAGATCGTGGCCGAACGGCTGCGCGTCGAGCAGGCGAGCCTGGAGGACGCGTTCGTCGAGCTGACCGGCAGACGTCTCGACACCACCGCCTGACCTCCCCGGACCGATCTCCCCGGACCGCCCCACCCGGACCGACCTGACCTGACCCGACCCGGGTCGACCCGGACCGCCCCACCCGGCCCGGACCGCACCGGCCCGCACCGCACCGGCTCGACCTCCACCGAACCCGCCTGACGAAGACCACCGAGAGGAAACCCCCCATGTCAGCTCTGACCACCGCCACGGCCCCCGTCACCGCCAAGCGCGGTTCCATAACGTGGAAGCTCATCAAGGCCGAGAGCAGGCTCTGCCTCCGCGACAAGGTCGGCCCCATCTGGGGCGTCGGCTGCCCGCTGCTCGTGCTGATCATCCTCGGCAGCATTCCCGCCCTGCGGGAACGCCAGGAGGCCGCCGGCGGACTGACGATCTTCGACCTCTACGTCCCCGTCCTGATCCTGTTCAACCTGGCCATCCTGGCCATGACCGCCCTGCCGACCACGCTCGCGGGGTACCGGGAGAACGGCGTGCTGCGCCGCATGCGGACCACGCCGGTCGGCCCGGTCCGCCTGCTCGCCGCCCAGCTCGTGGCCAACTTCGCCATCGCGCTCGTCGCGATGCTCCTGTTCCTCGCGGTGGCCGGGTTCGGCTTCGGCGTGCAACTGCCGCGGCACCTGCTCGGCTTCACCGTCGCCTGGCTGCTCGGGGCCGCCGCACTGCTCGCCATCGGCCTGCTGGTCACCGCGCTGGTGCCCGGACGCAACGCGGCCTCGGCGACCGGCACGGCGCTGTTCTTCCCGATGATGTTCTTCGCCGGGCTCTGGGTGCCGATCACGCAGATGCCGCCGCTGCTGCAGACCATCAGCCACTACACCCCGCTCGGCGCCGGCATGCAGGCCTTCCAGGACGCCTACCTGGGCCACTTCCCCTCGGCCGTCCCCCTCCTGACGCTGGCGGCCTACGCGGCCGGGTGCGCGCTCGTCGCGGTCCGCTGGTTCCGCTGGGAATAGATCCGCAGGTTTCCCCGCAATAGACTCGGCACGAAGGAGGAAGATCGTGAGCAGGCAGAGGTGGCCGGAGGACCGGTGCCCGGCGGGGACACGGCCACCGTTCCTCCTCGTCACCGCGGTGCCCTACACGCTGCTGGCCGCTCTCGCCGTCCTCAAGACGGTCAGGGAGATCGGGGCGGGTGACTCACCGCTCGTCGACCTCGGCCTGTGCGGGCTGGCCGCGGCGTGGATGCTCGGCATGTTCACCCTGCGTCCCGACCGGTGGGAACGGCCCCGGCTCATGGCGGTGTTCTTCACCGGGATCCTGGTGATCACCGCGATCCTGGTGGTGCGCGACCCCGCCTTCGGGCTGCTCACCCCGGTGCCCTACATCTACGCCTTCACCGTCCTGCGCTGGCCGTGGCGGCTCCTGGGCGTGGCCGCCACGGCGGTCGTGGCCGGCGCCGCGCAGGCCTCCAGCGTGGACAGGGCGACAGCGTCCGGCCTGGTGCTGTCGGCGGCCATTGTCGTCGCCAACGTCGTCCTCATGGGCGGCACCGCCTGGGTGCTCCGGCTCGCCGAGCGGGAGGAGGAGCGGCGCGAGCAGGCCCTCGCCGAGCTGAGCCGGACGAACCGGCTGCTGGAGGCGACGCTCGCCGAGAACGCCGGCCTGCACGCCCAGCTGCTCGCCCAGGCCCGGGAGGCGGGGATACTCGACGAGCGCCAGCGGATGGCCCGCGAGATCCACGACACCCTGGCCCAGGGGCTCACCGGGATCATCGCGCAGCTCCAGGCGGCCGAGCAGATGCACGAGGTCCCGGAACAGTGGCGCCGGCCCTTCGGAGCCGTCAAGACCCTGGCCAGGGAGAGCCTGGCCGAGGCGCGGCGCTCGGTCGACGCGCTGCGGCCCGAGCCGCTGGAGACCTCACGCCTGAGCGACGCGCTCGCCGACGTGGCCGACCGGTGGTCGAAGCTGCACGGGATCGCCGTCCAGGTGACGACGACCGGCACGGTACGGCCGATGGCGCCGGAGGCCGAGTTCGCGCTGCTGCGCACGGCACAGGAGGCCCTGGCCAACGTGGCCAGGCACGCGCACGCGACCAGGGCCGGGGTGACGCTGTCCTACCTGGAACACGAGGTGGCGCTGGACGTACGTGACGACGGCAGGGGTTTCGACCTCGTGGGTCTCGAAGCCGGAACGGCCGCGGACCGCGGGCCGAACCCGCCGTCCCGCGACGGCGGGTTCGGCCTGACCATCATGCGCCAGCGCATCGAAGGGCTCTCCGGGAGCCTGCGGATCGAGTCCGAGCCCGGCGCCGGCACCGGGATCTCGGCCCGCCTCCCCTTCCTGGCGGCCGGGAGCCATACATGACCGACCCCTTCCTGCCGGCCGGGAGCCGCACATGACCGACCCCTTTCTGCCGGCCGGGAGCCGCACATGACCGACCCCTTTCTGCCGGCCGGGAGCCGCACATGACCGACCACGCGGCCGACCACCCGGCCGAGCCCCCGATCCGGCTGCTGATCGCGGACGACCATCCCATCGTCAGGGACGGGCTGAGCAGCATGTTCGCCTCCGCGCCCGGGTTCGAGGTGCTGGGCGAGGCCGCGGACGGCGCCACGGCCGTACGGCTGGCCCGGGAGCTGCGGCCCGACGTGATCCTGATGGACCTGCGCATGCCGGGCATGGACGGGCTGACCGCCATCACCGAGCTCGCAAGGCTCGGGATCGGCGCGCGCGTGCTGGTCCTGACGACCTACGACACCGACACCCACGTGCTCCCGGCCATCGAGGCGGGCGCGACCGGCTACCTGCTCAAGGACTCCCCCCGGCAGGACCTGCTGCGCGCCGCGCGCGCCGCCGCCAGGGGTGAGAGCGTGCTGTCCCCCTCGGTGGCGGCACGGCTGATGAACCGGGTCAGGACGCCCGCGCCGCAGCTGCTCAGCGGGCGGGAGCTGGAGGTCCTCGAACTCGTGGCGGCCGGGAACACCAACCGCGAGGTGGCCGCCCGGCTGTTCATCACCGAGGCCACGGTCAAGAGTCACCTGCTGAACATCTACGCCAAGCTCGGCGTGAACGACCGCGCCGCGGCCGTCACCGAGGCGTTCAACCGCAGGCTGCTCGTCCCGCGAGCGCCCGGACGGCCCTGACCCTCACGCCCTCGCCGGCGGGCCGCGGCGAGGGCGTCCCCCGTCTCAGGGGGTGTGGCCGAAGGCACGCCGGTAGTCGCGGGGAGGGACCCCGTGCCGTCTGGTGAAGTGGCCGCGGAAAAGGCCCTCGGAGCGGAACCCCGCCTGCTCGGCGATCGTGCGGATCGGCAGGTCGGTGGTCTTCAGGAGCTCTTCGGCCCGGTCGAGCCGCTGCTCGCGCAGCCAGGCGTAGGGCGTGGTGCCGGTGGCCTCCCGGAAGCGGCGGGCGAAGGTGCGCGGGCTCATCAGCGCGTGCCCGGCCAGATCGCCGATCGACATCGGCTGCTGGAGCCGGCTCCTGGCCCACAGCAGGACCTCGGCCAGGGGAGCGCCGCCGGACACGGCCCGGACCCCGGTGCCGTCGGCCGGGGTGGGGGCGTAGCGCACCTGCCCGCTCTCGCGGCGCGGTGCCGCCATCGCCTCCCTGGCCACGGCGTCGGACACGGCCACGCCGTGTTCGCGGTGCAGCAGGTGCAGGAAGACGTCGATGCCCACGGCCGCGCCGGCGCCGGTCACGACGGACCCCTCGTCGGCGTACAGGGCCTCGGGGTCCACGACGACCCCGGGACGGCTCTTCGCGAGCCGGTCGGCCAGGCGCCGGTCGGTGACGGCCCGGCGGCCGTCGAGCAGCCCGGTCTCGGCCAGCAGGAACGTTCCCGTGGAGTAGGCGGCGATGATCGCTCCCCGGCGGTGGGCGTCGTTGAGCGCGTCGACGACGGACCGGCGCAGGGTCAGCGGCCTGCCCTCGGTGGGCAGCACGATGATCAGATCGGCGCCGCTCAGGGCCTCCAGGCCGTGTTCGACCTCCATGTGCATGGAGAGGTCGGTGAGCAGATCCTCGCCCCCGTCGGAGCAGACGGTGTACGTGAAACGGGGCAGGCCGAGGTGCGACCGGTCGGCGAAGACCATGCCGGCCACGCTCAGCCCGAGCGAGCTGACCCCCTGCGTGGCGAACGCGGCCACCGACCGGAAGGGCCCGGCCGGGGTGGTGCGGGAGCGGCCGGGAACGCCACGGCTCGTCTCCGCCCGGCATCGGACCACGCCGGGTCGCGATTTCTGCACGGTCGCGGACATCGGTGTTCCTTTCCTGCGAGACCGGTTCCGAACTGGGCACGCGACGGCGATGTCTCCCCCCGCGATCGCTCCGCCGAGCGTAGGAGAACGGGATGACCGCGGGCTGGACGCCGCCTGTACCCGCCTGCCTCTCCCCGGCCGCCCTCGCGGTCCGCTGACCTGGTCCGACGTCCCCTCGGCGGGAACGTACCGGCAGAAGCACCCGCCACCGGCACGAACCGGGGGCCCGTCGCGGCGGAACGCGGTGGCCTCAGGCCGGGGAGCACCGGCCGGGGAGGCGTCCGGGAGCGGGTGCGGTGCCGCCGTCACCGTGGCGTCGTCAGCGTGGCGTTCACCGTGGCGTCGTCACCGTGTGTCGCCGTCAGCGTGCCGCCGTCACCGTGGCGTCGTCACCGTGTGTCGCCGTCAGCGTGCCGCCGTCACCGTGGCGCCGTCACCGCGTGCCGCCGTCAGCGTGGTGTCGTCGCCCAGGACGGGAGCCAGACCGTCCCCGGGAGCCTGGGCAGGCCTTCGAGGTGGGCGAGGACTCCCCGGAGCCCCGGATGCGGGTTCGTCCCGGGGAGGATGAGGGAGAGCGGGTAGGCGAGGACCGGGTTCACGACGGGGATGCGGCGCAGGTCGTGCCCGGCCGGCCAGACGTACCGGTCGCGTGCCCCGACGAGGGTCGCCACGTCCGCCGAGCCCGCGAGGACGTCCAGGAGCACCTCGTCCCCGAAGTGCGGGCCCGCCGCGTCGATGCGCAGGTCGAACGCGGTGGCGAGCTGGTCGTAGAACTCCGCCCACTCGCTCCGGGGGGCGATGCCCGGAACCCATATCCGGTGCCTGCGCAGCTGCGCGGGCGTCAGTTCCCGCGCGGAGGCGAGCGGATGCGCGGGGCCGACGAGCAGCTCCAGCGGGGAGTCGAACGCGCGGATCGTCCGCAGGCCGGGCCGTGCCGCGCCCGGGGCGACGACGGTGCGGAACGAGGCGTCGACGTCGCCCGCCTCGACGGCCGCGGCCGCCACGCGCGGGTCGTCGACCCGGAGGGTCACCACGTCGAGGTCGGTTCCGGGACGCGACCGCCAGTAGTCGTGCAGGACGACGGCCTGCGCGCTCCGCAGGCCGAGGACGTCGATCCGCAGGGCCCGGGAGCCCGGCCGGACCGCGGCGACGGCGCGTTCGACACCCGCGACGATGCTCCGCGCGTGCGGCAGGAACGCCTGTCCGTCGGGCGTCGGCTCGACCCCCCGGGCGGTACGGGTGAACAGGCGGACCCCCAGCTCGCGCTCCAGGGCGGCGATCCGCTTGGAGACGGCCTGCTGCGTCACGCCCAGCTCGTCGGCCGCATGCCGCAACTGCCCGAGCTCGGCCGCCCGGACGAACGATCGCAATGCCTCGGTGTCCACCGGCTCACCTTAGGCGTGCACAACCGGTCGTTGTGGCTCGCCGCGGGCCGGTTGTCCGGTCACGCCCCGGCGCGTGACCGGGACGTCCCGGCCTCCCGCGGCCGGTCGTCGCGGTCCTGTCGCCCTCCCCGGTGCGCCGTCGCCGCGGGGCCGGCCGTCGCGGGTCGGTTCGTCGGCGGGAGGGCGGCGGCGATGCAGTCGAGGACGCGCTCCAGCCCGTACCGGAACCGGTCGTCGCGGCCGAGGCGCGGCTGGCGCGCCTCCATCGCGATCTTGGTGAAGATGGGGTAGTCCCCGCTCTCCAGCACCTGCCGGATGCGCGGCAGGCTCCGCGCCGTCCACTCCGACTCGCTGAGCCCGCTGCGGCGGACCTCCTGGGCCTGGCTGACCTCCTCGCGGACGGCGCCCTCGACGTAGCCGTTGAGGATGGCGAGCAGGCCGAGGTTCTCGTCGATGGAGACGTGGGCGTCGAGGACCCCCATCACCCGTTCGATCAGGAGCAGCTGGTTGGGGCCGTAGCCGGGCAGCGACCGGTGCACGGTGGCGATCCACGGGTGGCGCAGCCACATCGCCCGCATGCCGTCGGCGTAGCGCGTCAGGTCGGCGCGCCAGTCACCCGACGGCAGGCCCGTGACGTCGATCTCGCCCATCAGCCGGTCGGCCACGAGCTCGATGAGGTCGTCGCGGCTGGGGACGTAGCGGTAGAGGGACATGGCGCCCGCGCCGATCTCGGCGGCGATCCGCCGCATGGTGGCGGCCTCCAGCCCTTCGGCGTCGGGGGGCCGGATCGCCGCCTCGGTGATCTGCGCGCGGCTGTAGGCCGGTCGCGGCCCGCGGGCCGGGCGCTCGGGCCGCATCCAGATGTTCACGTACTCGGTGTCGGTCACCGCTCCACCCCCTACTTGCGTACATGGTACCCAGTAATCTAATCTGGCCGCCGTAACCGCGTACAACGTACCCAGTGGAGGGTTCATGACGGATCCGATCGTGCTCGCCGAGGGGCTGCACAAGTCCTTCGGCGAGACCCGCGCGTTACGGGGCCTGGATCTCAGCGTCCCGGCGGGAACGATCTGCGGCGTGCTCGGGCCGAACGGCGCGGGCAAGACGACCGCGGTGCGCATCCTGGCGACCCTGTCCGACCCCGATGCCGGGCACGCCCGCATCGCCGGATACGACGTCGTCCGCGACGCCGGCGAGGTGCGGGCCAGGATCGGGCTCGCGGGCCAGTACGCCGCCGTGGACGAGAAGCTCACCGGCCGCGGCAACCTGCGCATGTTCGGGCGCCTGTGCCACCTGTCCCGGCGCGAGGCGCACGCGCGGGCCGACGAGCTGCTCGAACGCTTCGGCCTGGCGGACGCCGCCGATCGGCAGGTCGCCGGCTACTCCGGCGGCATGCGGCGCCGCCTCGACCTGATCACCTGCCTCATCCAGCGCCCCCGGGTGCTCTTCCTGGACGAGCCGACCACCGGCCTGGACCCGCGCAGCCGCGGCGAGATCTGGGACAGCGTCCGCGCGCTGGTGGCGGACGGCACCACGGTGCTGCTCACCACGCAGTACCTGGACGAGGCCGACCGGCTGGCCGACGACATCGCCGTCGTCGACCAGGGGCGGGTGATCGCCACGGGCACCCCCGACGAGCTGAAGGCCACGATCGGGGACCGCCTCGACGTGGTGGTCGAGGACCCCGCCGCGCTGTCCTCGGCGGCGGCCGTGCTGAACTCCCTGGCCGGCACCGACCCCGCGGTGACGGGCACCGACCGGCTCAGCGTCGCCCTGCCCGGCGGCGGCCTGCGGCTCGCCGGCGTCGTGCGCGAGCTCGACCGCGCCGGGGTCGCCGCGGCCGACGTGAGCCTGCGCCGTCCCACCCTCGACGAGGTGTTCCTGCGCCTCACCGACCCCACGGAGACCGTCCGATGACGACCCTCGCCCCCGTGTCCCGCCGCCTGCGCTGGGCGGTCACCGACGGGCTGACCCTGGTCGGCCGCGAGCTGGGACGGCTGCGGCAGGACCCCGGGGAGCTCGTCGCCGCGCTGGTCTTCCCGGCCATCATGGTGGTGCTGTTCGGCTACGTCTTCGGCAGCGCGATCCAGGTGCCGGGCGGCGGCGACTACCGCGAGTACCTCATGCCCGGGTTGTTCTCGATGGTGACCTTCTCGGCGCTGATGGGGGTCATGACGCGGGTGGCCGCCGACGCCTCCCTGGGGGTGATGGACCGGTTCCGCTCCATGCCGATGGCGCGCCTGGCGGTGCCGTTCGGGCAGACCGGCGCCGACTCCCTGGTCGGCCTGCCGCTGATGGCCGTCATGGTGGGGGCGGGCCTGCTGGTGGGCTGGCGGCCGCACCTCGGCCTCGTCCCCACGCTCCAGGCGTTCCTGCTGATGATGGTGCTGCGGTACGCGCTGAGCTGGGTGGGCGTCTACGTGGGCCTGGCGGTGCGGAACGAGCAGGTCGTCGCCCAGCTGGTGCCGCTGTTCCTGCCGTTCACGATGGTGTCCAACTCGTTCGTCCCGACCGACGGCATGCCGGGGTGGCTGCGGTTCCTGGCCGACTGGAACCCGGTGAGCGCGCTCACCGCCGCCTCCCGGGAGCTGTTCGGCAACCCCGGGGCGCCGTCCGGGGACCCGGTCTGGCCGCTCGCCCATCCGGTGGCCACCGTCCTGCTCTGGTCGGCCGCGCTGCTGGTGGTGTTCGTCCCGCTGTCGCTCCGCGCCTACGGCCGCAGGGGACGGTGAAGGCCCGGTGAGCGCCCGGCCCGGCGGGCCGGACCACCGGCGGGCCGGCGACGACGACCGCGAGGCGGCCGTGCGGCGCGTGCGGGAGGCGTACGCCGAGGGGCACATCCCGTACGAGGAGCTGGACGGACGCCTCCACCGGGTGCTCACCGCCACGACGCGCGGCGAGCTCGCGTCGGCCCTGGACCCGCTCCCGGGACAGGACGCGGGCACCACGTCCACGATCACCGCGGCCGGCGGGCGGATCCGGCGGCGCGGCGCGTGGCGGGTCCCCCGGACCCTCAGGATCGAGTCCCCGCTCGCGCGGGTGCACCTGGACCTGTCCCGGGCGGTCATCGAGCATCCGGTGGTCGACATCGAGGTGCACCTCGGCACGGGCGGGGCCACGATCACGGTGCCCCGCGACGCGGTCGTCGACCTGGAGGACCTGCGCGCCGGGTGGAGGCAGCCGCTTCACCGGGCCCGGCGGCGCCCCCGCCCAGGCGGGCCGAGGATCCGCGTCTCCGGGACCATGGGACTGGGACGGCTGACGGTCCGCCACGCGTGGTGGTGAGGCCCTGCCCGGACGGGTGGGGTTCCGGGGCGGGTCAGGTGAGGAGCCGCCGCAGGAACGGCGCGGTGGGCCCGTCCCCGGACGCGACGTGCGCGGGGGTGCCCGCGTCGACGATCCGGCCACCGGCCTTCCCGGCTCCCGGGCCCATGTCGATGATCCAGTCCGCGCCGGCCGCCGCGTGGACGTCGTGCTCGGCGATCACGACGGTGTGACCGCGTTCCAGGAGCAGGTCCAGGCCCCGCACCAGCCGTTGCGCGTCGTCGGGGTGCAGGCCGGTGACGGGCTCGTCGAGGACGACGAGACCCGGCTCGCCGCCCCGGCGGCCGCGCAGGGTGGCCTTGGCGAGCTTGATCCGCTGGGCCTCGCCGCCGGACAGGGCGGTGCCGCTCTCGCCCAGGGCGAGGTAGCCCAGCCCGATCCCGGCCATCGCCTCCAGCAGCGCCGTCAGCGTCTGCGGCCCGTCGAACACCCGGGCGGCCTCGGCCACCGTGAGGCCCAGCACCTCGTCGATCGCGAGGCCGTGACAGGTCACCGCCAGGACCTCCGGGGTGTAGCGGCGCCCGTCGCAGGCTTGGCAGGTGAGGTAGGTGTCGCCGAGGAAGTGCATGTCGAGCCTGATCCGGCCGAGGCCCTGGCAGGGCTCGCACCGGCCGCCGGGGGAGTTGAAGGAGAAGACCGACGGGTCGCCGAGCCCGCGGCTCGCGGCGGCGTCCGTGTCCGCGAAGAGCCTGCGGATCAGGTCGAACGCCTTGGTGTACGTCGCCGGGTTCGACCGGGGGGTCCGGCCGATCGGGGTCTGGTCCACGACGGTGACCCAGCGCAGTGCGGCCAGTCCCGACACCCTCCCCACCGTGGTGAACGGCCTGCCGGCCAGCCCGGCCGCCACGGAGTCGGCCAGGATCCGGTTCAGCAGGCTGCTCTTGCCGCTGCCGCTGATGCCGGTCAGGCAGGTGAGCCGGTTCAGCGGGACGCGGATCTCGGCGGCCGTGACGTTGTGGGCGGACGCGTCGTGCAACGTCAGCCAGCCGGTGTCGCCGTCCGGTGCCCGCCCGGCGCGTTCCAGCAGGTAGCGGGGCTCTCGCAGGTAGCGGCCGGTCACCGAGCGCGGGTGCGCGGCGATCGCGGCGGGCGTCCCGGCGGCGACCAGCCGCCCGCCGTCGCGCCCGCCGCCGGGACCCAGGTCGACGACCCAGTCGGCGCGGGCGACCAGGTCGGGGTCGTGCTCCACGAGCAGGACGGTGTTCCCGGCGTCGCGCAGCCCCCGCAGGATCTCGAACAGGTGGTTCTTGTCGGCAGGGTGCAGCCCGGTGCCGGGCTCGTCGAAGACGTAGGTGAGGCCGGTCAGCGCCGTGCTGATCTGGGCCGACAGCCGGGCCCGCTGCAGTTCTCCCCCCGACAGGGTCGGCGCGCCCCGCCACAGTTCCACGTGCCCGAGGCCGAGGCGGATCAGCAGGTCGAGCCGGTCGCGCAGCTCGGGGATGAGGACCGCGCCGACCTCCCGCTGGGCCTCGTTGAGGCCGGTCTCGACCGCGTCGATCCACGCGCGGACCTGCCGCACCTGGCTGTGGACCACGTCGCGGAAGGTCTCCTGCCGCAGCCTCACGGTGCGCGCGATCGTGCCGAGCCCGGTGCCCTCGCAGGCCGGGCACGGGCGCCTGTCCACGAAGGGGTGGTAGAGCCGCTTGGCCTCGTCGGTGGCGGCCGCCGCGTAGGCCTTCTCGATCTCGGCGATCGCCCCGTCCAGTGCCCGCCTGGCCCGGTAGGAGAACTCGCTGCCCTTCTTCGCGTTCGTGCCGGTGACGGTCACGTCGACGGTCGCGCCCGCCGTGCCGTACAGGACGGCCCGCCGGAACTCCTCGGGCTGCTCGTTCCACGGCAGGGCCGGGTCGGTGCCGTGGTGCGCGGCCAGCGAGGGGAGGAACGCGGCCTCACCGGACAGGTTCCCGCCGAACCAGGGGGAGGCGCCCTCCGTCAGCGGCAGCCCCGGCTCCGGTACGACGAGCTCCGGCCGGGCCGTGACGACCTCGCGTGCCCCGACGCACGCCGGGCAGATGCCGTCGCGGGTCCAGGGGTCGAACTGGGCGGGGTGCAGCGGACCCGTCCAGGTGCTCCCGGTCGCCAGTGGCGCCAGCCTGGCGAAGACCAGGCCGAGGTAGGACTCCACGCCGGTCAGCGTGCCGAGCGTGGAGTTCGGGTTGCGGTTGCCGTTGCGCTGGTCGACGGCCAGGGTCGCGGTCAGACCGCGGACCCGGTCGATGCGGGGCCGGTCGCGCGGCGTGAGGAACTTGCGGACGTAGGGGTCGAAGCCCTCCACGTACCGCAGCTGCGCCTCGGCGTGCAGGGTGTCGATGACCAGCGAGCTCTTGCCGCTCCCGCTGACGCCGGTGAACGCGGTGATGGCGTTGTGGGGGACCCTGACGTCCACGCCGCGCAGGTTGTGCGTGCGCACGCCGGTCAGCTCGATCCAGCCCGTGGCCCCGACGGCGCTCACCGCTCCTCCCCGCCGGTGGTGATGGCGGGGGCGTGCTCGTCCAGCCAGCGGATCTCCGCCTGGAGCAGTGTCTCCTGGCGCCGGAACAGTGCCGCGTCCAGCGTGCCGATCCGGCCCTCCCGGACAAGCTGGGCGCGTTCGGCCTCGAGGTCGGAGATCGTGGAGGCCAGCTGCTCGCGGCGCCTGGCCAGCAGCCCGGCCAGCTCGGCCGGGTCCTGCGCCCGGCCGAACAGCAGGGCCACCGCCAGCGCGTCGGGGCCGAAGCGCAGCTCGCAGATCGCCGCCTCGCGCAACGCCGCCAGCTCCCGGCGGCCGGTGCCGGTGATCTCGTACACGGTGCGCACCGGCCTGCGTCCGACCTGCTCCACCGCGACCTGGCGGATCAGCCCGGCCTCGTCGGCCTGCCGCAGCTCGCGGTTGATGGCGCCGACGCCGACCCCGCCCCACTCCGACACGTCGGTGTACGCGGCGATCCGCTTGATCTCGTGACCGTGCAGCGGGCCCTGGGCCGCCATCAGGCCGAGGATCATCAACCGAGTTAGATTCATGAATCTAGTATCATGAATCCAATCGTGTGGATCAAGTGGAAGGCGGCCGTCGCGCCGTCCGGTGAGGGGACCTATCCCGGCGTGACCAGGCCCGCCTCGTAGGCGGCGATGACCAGCTGGGCGCGGTCGCGGGCCCCCAGCTTGGACAGCAGGCGGCCGATGTGCGTCTTCACCGTCCCCGGGCTCAACCGCAGGTGATCGCCGAGCTCGGCGTTGGACAATCCCTGCGCGACGAGCGTGAGCACCTCGCGCTCCCGGTCCGTCAGCGTGCCGAGCCCGTGGAAGACCTGCCGGGCCGGACGCCGGACGAACTCCGCGATCAGCCGGGTGGTGACGCTCGGCGCGAGCAGCGTCTCGCCCGACGCGACCACCCGGATCGCCCGCAGCAGGTCGTCCGGCGGCGCGTCCTTGAGCAGGAACCCGCTGGCGCCCGCCCGCAGCGCCGCGTAGACGTACTCGTCGAGGTCGAACGTGGTCAGGATGAGCACCCGGGTGTCCCCGGCGATCTGCCCGGTCGCGGTGATGCCGTCCATCTCCGGCATCCTGACGTCCATGAGCACCACGTCGGGTGCCCGCGTCCGCGCGAGCGACACCGCCTGCCGCCCGTCGGCCGCCTCCCCGACCACGACGAGGTCGTCCTCCGAGTCGATCAGCAGGCGGAAGCTGCCGCGCAGCAGCGCCTGGTCGTCGGCGACGAGCACCCGGATCACGAGACCTCCCACGAGGCGTGCACGCCGAACCCGCCCTCCGGCAGGGGCCCGGCCTCGAAGGAGCCGCCGTACATCATGACCCGTTCGCGCATCCCCACCAGGCCGTGCCCGCCCGTCCCGCCCGGTGGCACCCGCCGGCCGGGCCCGTCGTCGACCACGGAGATCCGCACCCTCCCGCCGGTGACCGACACGGTGGCCCGGCACCGGGCCGGAGCGGCGTGCCTGACGACGTTGGTGATCGCCTCCTGGACGATGCGGTAGACGGACGGCTCCATGCCGCCGGGCACGGCCCCGCTCACCGAGAGGTCGACCCGCACACCGGCCTCGGCCGCCCGCCGCGCCAGGGACGGCAGGTCGGCGAGGCCGGGCGACGGGGCGCTCTCGGCCGTGCCGCCGGGTGAGCGCAGCACGCCCAGGAAGCGGCGCATCTCCACCAGCGAGCCGCGCCCGATCTCCTCGATGGCCCGCAACGCCTCACGTCCCTCCTCCGGGTGCCTGTCCAGCACCTTGGCCGCGACCCCCGCCCTGACCGTGATCACGCTCAGCGAATGGGCCACGACATCGTGCAGCTCGCGCACGATGCGCAGCCGCTCGTCGGCCGCGGCCTGCTCGGCCCGCCTGCCGGCCTCGCGCGCGGCGGCCTCGCGGCGGGTACGCGCCGCCGACCCGAGACTCCAGCCCGCCCCCACGACGAGCCAGGCCGTCCCGACGATGAGGACGGGGTCGGGCCAGCCGTCCACCCGCGGCGGCGCGCTCGCCACCGAGACCAGCAGGACACCACCGGTGACGAGCAGTCCCGCCACCAGGGCGATCGCCGACCGCCGCACCGGCAGGGCTACCGACACCGGGTAGAGGGCCAGCGCCACCACCGCGATCACCGCCATCCGGTTCACCGGCGACGCGAGCATCACGGGACCGGCCAGCAGCGCGCCGCAGTACGCGGGCACCGGCCACACCCGCCGCACCGCCACCGGCAGCAGGCACACCAGCGCCGAGGCGGTGCTCACGTTCAGGCCCGGCCGGTCCGTCGCGGACGCCAGCGCGAGCGGCACCGCGACGACGGCGTCGGCCAGGACGAGCGACCACCGCGGGGGCCGCCGGGCGAGCAGGTTCACGTCCCGACGGTATCGGGCCGCGACCGCGGGCGGATCGGAGCACGAGCCGTCGGAGCACGGTCCCACCCTCCCGCCGCGCGGCCCGTACCGTACGACCCCGCTCCGACCGGCAGGACCGGATCCGGCTCCGATGCGCGGGCCCGTCGCCGGGCGGGATCGTTGCCGGCATGAACCGACGCACACTCATCGCCCTGTGCCTGGCCGTCTGCCTGGTCGCGTCGCTCGGCGGTCTCGCGGTGGCCTCGGCGCGGGCGTACCACCTCCTGTGGAGGGACTGCGGGGACGGCCTGCGATGCGCGGAGCTGGTGGTCCCCGTGAACTGGGCCGACCCGGCGGGGCCGAGGACCTCGGTGCACGTGGCCAAGCTGCCCGCGACGGGCGACAGCATCGGCCCGCTGATCGTCAACTTCGGCGGCCCCGGCACCAGCACGTCGATGCTCAGGCCGTCCGGCGACCCGGACCTCCCGGCCGAGCTGCCGATCCTGCTCAGGGAGCTGCGCACCCGCTTCGACGTCATCGCCGTCGATCCGCGCGGCATGTCCGAGCCCGCGAGCGGCAGGGCGGTGAGCTGCGCCGAGCCCGAGGCCTCCCACTTCGGGCTGATCATGGCGCGGACGAGGCGGGACTGGGACGCCCACGCCGCCCGGAACGCGGCCCATCAGGCGAGCTGCCGCACGGCGGTCAGGTCGGCGTGGTACGGGCTGACGTCGTGGAACGTGGCGCACGACCTCGACGCGCTGCGCGCCGCGCTCGGCCAGGACCGGATCCGCTACGCGGGCAACTCCTACGGGACCGTCTACGCCCAGGCCTACCTGGAGCTGTTCCCGCACCGGGTGGAGCGGATGTACCTCGACGGGACCGCCGACCACACCCAGCCCGGCCTCGAACCCTGGCTGCGCAACTACGCGCTCACCCAGGAGCGGCACCTCACCCTCTTCCGCGACTGGTGCGCCCGACGCCGCGACTGCGCCCTGCACGGCAGGGACGCGGGCAGGGCCTGGGACGAGCTGGCCGCGCGGGCCCGCCGCGCGCCCCTGCCTGCGTCGGCCGGCAGGACGGTGCACAAGGGACAGCTGTACGCGGGCGCGGTCAAGGGCATGAACCCGGCGCTGTGGCCGCTGCTGGCGACCGCCGTCCGCAAGGCCCTCGACGGCGACGCCGCGAACTTCCTGACCGAGCTCGCGCCGGATCCGGGCGGCTCGTCGGTGGGCGGGGACTCCCTGTGCAACGACTTCATGCCCGAGCTCCCGACGTACGAGGAGTTCCAGACCGTCGAGGCCCGGCTCCGCCGGATCGCGCCGAGGTTCGGCTGGATCGAGGGACGCCACGAGCTCGGACGGTGCTGGGGACGCGCCGGGGGCGCGTCCTGGGCGCCGCACCCGCTGCGGGTGGGGCACGTCCCGCCGATCCTGTTCGCGATCGGGGAGCTGGACAACAACACCAACCATCTCGGGCAGCGGCACGTGGCCGGGCAGATCCCCTCCGCGCACGTCCTGTGGCACGGCGACGGCCACGCCTCCTGGGCGGGCAACACCTGCCTGCGCCGGCACGTCCACGCCTACCTCACGACCGGGGCGCTGCCCGCGCCGGGCACGCGCTGCCCGGCCGAACGGATCCACCGGGTGGGAAAATGATCCAGGTCATCGAGCTGACGAAGACCTACGGCGCCACGCGGGCGGTCTCGAACCTGACGTTCGACGTCCTCCCCGGGCAGGTCACGGGCTTCCTCGGGCACAACGGGGCGGGCAAGTCCACCACCATGCGGATGATCCTCGGCCTTCACGCGCCCACCTCGGGCACGGCCCTGATCAACGGCGTCCGCAGGCGCGACCTGGGGGACCCCATGCGCGAGGTCGGCGCCATGCTCGACGCCGCCGAGGTGCAGGGCGGGCGCAGCGCGCTCGCCCACCTCAGGGCGCTGGCGTACGCCGGCGGGATCCCGCGGCGCAGGGTCGTCCAGGTCCTCGAGGAGGTCGGCCTGACCGGGGTGGCGCGCAGGCGGATCGCCGGGTTCTCCCAGGGGATGCGCCAGCGCCTCGGCATCGCGGCGGCACTGCTCGGCGACCCGGGGGTCCTCGTCCTCGACGAGCCCGTCAACGGCCTCGACCCCGACGGCATCCGCTGGCTCAGGACGCTGCTGAGATCCCTGGCGGCCGAGGGACGGACCGTCCTGCTGTCGAGCCATCTGATGACCGAGATGTCCCTCACCGCCGACCGGCTCGTCATCATCGGCCGCGGCCGGCTCATCGAGGACACCACGACCGCGGCGCTGCTGGCCCGCTTCCAGGGCGAGGTACTGGTCCGGTCACCTCACGCCGACCACCTGGCCGCGGCGCTCGAGGCGGCGGGAGCGACCGTGCGCCGCGCGCCGGGAGAGGGCACGCCCGCCGTGTCCGCCCCCGTCCCTGGGGCCGGGGGAGAACTGCTGGTGACCGGCCTGTCCGCGGCCGCCACCGGGGACATCGCCCTGGCGAACGGCTGCGCCGTCCACGAACTCGCGACGCGCAGGCCGTCGCTGGAAGAGGCCTTCATGGAGACGACCCGATGATCGACGCCGTCGCGTCGGAGTGGCTCAAGCTGCGCTCCCTCCGATCCACCTACCACGTCCTGGCCTCCACGCTCTCGGCCCTGGCGCTCACCGGCTTCGCGGCCCTGTCGATCTCGAAGTACTTCGACACCAAGGGGCCCGGTGCCGAGCCCGTCGGCACGGGACTCGCGTTCAGCGCCGACATCCCCCCGGTCCTGTTCGGCATGCTGGGGGTGCTCGCCATCTCCGGCGAGTACGGCACCGGCATGATCCGGCTGACCCTGACCACGGTCCGGCGCCCGTGGATCGTCGTGGCGGCCAAGGCCGTCGTGGTCGCCGCCGTCGCCGCGGTCGCGGGCCAGGTGCTGGCGTTCGCCACCTACCTGACCGCGCAGGCGGTGGTGGGCGGGCGCCCGATCGGCGCCTCGCTCTCCGAACCGGCCGTCCTGACCCAGATACCGGCGGCGGGCGTCTGCTGTGCCGTCGCCGCGGTGACGGGGCTGAGCCTGGCCACGCTCCTGCGTTCGACGCCGGGGGCGCTCGTCGCCCTGGTCGCCCTGCTGCTGGTCCCGGCGGGTGTCGAACGCTTCCTGCCCGCCCCCTGGAACGACCTGGTGGACTCCCTGGCGCTGTCGTCGCTGGCGGAGCAGCTGGCCGGGGTCCCCGGCTCCGGTGCCTTCGGCCCCTTCTCGGCCGTCGCCGTCCTGGCCGGTCAGGCCGCCCTCCTTCTTCTCGCGGCGATGCTGGCGATCACCAGGCGCGACGCCTGACCGCGTCCGTCCGGATGAGCATTGACCCCCGGTTCACCTGTCGACCGTCGCCGATACATGTCCGCGCCATGTGATTCAAGGACCTTGATCAAGCGTCGCTTCCGTGATTCCGTTGTGCCGGAAAAGCGTGAAGCGTCCCCATTTCGACGTGGGGAATGTCGGCGATGTCCCCACCGTGCCGACGCGCCGTCAGGTCATGAGCCATTCCTTCGAAAAGGCGGAAGAGTGCGAAAGCTGTCGTCGTTCACGTCCACCGCGAGAGCATCGAAGTCAGTGACCGTCTCAGGGGGGAGTACGTCCTCCCGCACACCCCTCAGGCACAGGCGTTCCCGGCTCGGGATCGTGCTCGGCGTCGCCGCCCTGGGGGTCGTGATCCCCGCGTCGGCGGCCCATGCCGACCCACCGCGCAACCTGCCCCAGTCGGCCGGGCAGTACGAGACGTCGTTCTCGCCGGCCTACGACTACGACGGCGACGGCTGCTACGCCACCCCGGCCATCGGGCCGGACGGGACCCTCGCCACGGGGCTGAACCCGACCGGCGCGGTCAACGGCAACTGCCGTGACCGGTCGGACCTGGACAACTCGCAGACCTACGCCCGCTCCAAGTGCAACAACGGCTGGTGCGCCATCGTGTACGCCAGCTACTTCGAGAAGGACCAGGCGCTGCCGGGCATCAGCCTCGGCGGCCACCGCCACGACTGGGAGCACGTCATCTCCTGGGTCAGCCAGGCGTCCGGCCAGGTGGAGTACGTCTCGACCACGCAGCACAGCAACGTCGTGACCTACACGCGCTCGCAGGTGCGTTTCGACGGGTCGCACCCCAAGGTCGTCTACCACAAGGACGGGGTGTCCACGCACTTCATCCGGCTCGCCAACGGCAACGACGAGCCGCCGGAGAACCACTACCACAACTGGCGCTACCCCCCGCTGGTGGACTGGAACGGCTGGCCCAGCACCTCGCTGCGCGACCGGCTGATGAGCGCCAACTTCGGCTCCGCGACCATCAAGATCAATGACGGCAGGTTCACGGACCTCCTCTCGCGCGCCAAGCCCGCGGCCATCCCCTTCAACCCCTCGGCCTGACGCGCCCGCCGGGCCGTACGACGGGGTACGGCTCCGGCGGCCGCCGGTTCCCGGATCTCGGCGGCGCGCATGGCGAACCGATCGACCGGCTTCGGCATCTACATCACTGAAACGCCGTCAAGCCGGAGAAAAGCCATGAACAGCCGACGAAAGACCCCGGCACGACCCGCCGTCGCCCGCAGGAGCGTGACCCTCTACGCCCGTCGTCCGGGCGGTGAGGTCCACCCGAAGTGGCGCAGCTCGCAGTACGGCGGGGTCGAGGCCGCGAAGATGGCGCGCAGGCTCGCCGGCGACCCTCTGTGACGAGGGGGTGAAGCACCGCCACCTCCTCCGCAGCCGTGGTGGTGCGGGTGCCGGGCCGGGACGGGACGGACGGACGGACGGCCGGGGGACCCTCCGGTGACCCTGTTCGGGGGCCGGCACCCTATCGGGGGGTCAGCACGCAGAACTCGTTGCCGTCGGGGTCGGCCATCGCGACCTGGCCGGGCTCGTGCCGGTCGATGTCGATCCGGGCCGCTCCGAGGGAGACGAGACGGTCGACCTCGGCCCGCTGGTCACCGTCCGCCGGGGGAGCGAGGTCGAAGTGCAGCCGGTTCCTCCCGGTCTTCGGCGCCACCGGCGGACCGCCCCACGTGACCTTCGGGCCGCCGTGCGGCGAGCGGACGGCGGTCCCCTGGTCCTGGTCCCAGACCAGCGGCCAGCCCAGCGCCTCGCTCCAGAAGTACCCGACCTCCTGCGAACCGTCGCCCGCGAGCGCTCCGATGAACCCGCAGTCGGCGAGGAACGCGTTGCCCGGCTCGATGACGCAGAACTCGTTGCCCTCGGGGTCGGCGAGCACCACATGACCCTCCTGCGGGAGCTGCCCGACGTCGATGTGCCGCGCGCCGAGTCCGAGCGCCCTGCCCACCGTCCGCCGCTGGTCCTCCAGGGACGTGCTCGTCAGGTCGAAGTGCATCCGGTTCGGGCCGGTCTTCTCCTCCCGCGTCGGAAGGCACCGGATCCGGAACCCGGTGTCGTCGTTCGGCAGGAGCGTGACACCGTCGCGCGGGTCGTCGATCATCTCCCAGCCCAGGACCCCGGCCCAGAAACGGGCGAGACGGAGCGGGTCGTTCGCATCGAAGCAGAGGGCGACGAGCCGAGCGGTCATCCCGCGTCTCCCATCCGTCGGCTCACGGGCGCGGACGGGACGCGCCCTTCCGGCCATGACGGGAGCAACGCTAGCCCGCCCGGCGACCGCGACGCCAACGTATTTACGTCCGGGGGCGACGCCCGCTGCGCCCGCGACGCCCGCTGCGCCCGCGACGCACGCTCCGCGAGCTGGACGATGCCGGGCAGGGCGCGGCGAAGCGCGGTGATCGTGCGCGGGCGGCCGGTGCCGGATCCCGGCGGGAACGACCCGGCCGGTGGCGGGGGACGAGGAGGTCGCTCACTCCTCTCCACTCTCAACGTATAGCGCACCGGGGGGCTTGCGGCAAGGCCCGGGGCGTGCTGCAGAATCGTCGGCCGAGGCCGGTACCTGCGCGAACCCGGGGTCCCCGACGTAGGTGATCTCTCGTCGGCCGATCCATGGGCCACCCCCGGCGCGCGGGTGCGGGGTGTGCGCACCGCGGAACCGCGCGGGGCGACCGGCCGGAACGCGACCTTCTCGAACGGGGAACTTTCATGATCGATGTGATCATCGCCGGTGCCGGGCCGACCGGCCTGATGCTGGCCGGCGAGCTGCGGCTGCACGGCGTGCACGTGGTCGTGCTGGAGAAGGAGGCGGAGCCGCCCGGGTACGTCCGCGCGCTCGGCCTGCACGTGCGCAGCATCGAGGTGATGGACCAGCGCGGCCTGCTGGAGCGTTTCCTCGCGCACGGCAGGCGGCACCCGGTCGGCGGTTTCTTCGCGGGCCTGGCCAAGTCCTCGCCCGACCGGCTGGACACCGCGCACGGCTACGTCCTCGGCATCCCGCAGACCGTCACCGATCGGCTGCTGGCCGAGCACGCGGCCGAGGCCGGCGCCGAGATCCGGCGCGGCCGTGAACTGGCCGGGCTGAGCCAGGACGAGGACGGGGTGACCGTCGAGCTGGCCGACGGCACACGGTTGCGCTCGCGCTACCTCGTCGGCTGCGACGGCGGCCGCAGCACGGTGCGCAGGCTGCTCGGCGTCGGCTTCCCCGGCGAGCCCACCCGGGTCGAGACACTGCTGGGCGAGATGGAGATGACCGAGGATCCGGCGACGATCGGCGCGATCGTCGCGGAGGTCCGCAGGACCCAGCTGCGGTTCGGCGCCGGCCCCCTCGGGGAGGGGGTGTACCGCGTCGTCGTGCCCGCCGAGGGGGTGGCCGAGGACCGTACGGTCCCGCCGACCCTGGAGGAGTTCAAACGGCGGCTGCGGGCCTGCGCGAGCACCGACTTCGGCGCGCACTCGCCGCGCTGGCTCTCCCGCTTCGGTGACGCCACCCGGCAGGCCGAGCGCTACCGGAGCGGCCGGGTGCTGCTGGCCGGCGACGCGGCGCACGTCCACCCGCCGGTCGGCGGGCAGGGACTCAACCTCGGCATCCAGGACGCCTTCAACCTGGGCTGGAAGCTGGCCGCAGAGGTCGCCGGCTGGGCACCGGAGGGACTGCTGGACAGCTACCACACCGAACGGCACCCGGTGGCCGCCGACGTGCTGGACAACACCCGCGCGCAGATGACGCTGCTGTCCACCGAGCCGGGACCGCAGGCGGTGCGCCGGCTGCTGTCGGAACTGATGGACTTCGAGAACGTGAACCGCCACCTGATCGAGAAGATCGTCGCGATCGGGGTCCGCTACGACGTCGGCGAGGGGCACGAGCTGCTCGGCCGGCGGATGCGGGACGTGAGGCTGAAGCGGGGGCGCCTGTACGGGCTGATGCACGCCGGCCGCGGGCTGCTGCTCGACCGGACCGGCCGGCTCTCGGTGGAGGGCTGGGCGGATCGGGTCGACCACGTCCTCGACATCGCCGACGTCGCCGACGTCGCCGGGGACGCCGATGTCGCCGGGGACGCCGGGGAGCTGGACGTGCCCGCGGTGCTGCTGCGGCCGGACGGTCATGTGGTGTGGGCCGGTGAGGACCAGCGGGACCTGCTCGAACGCCTGCCGAGGTGGTTCGGCGCCGCCACCGGCCGGGCGCACGGCTGATCCGACGGGCACCCGCCGGGTGCCCGTCAGTGGTGGTAGGCGTGGACGACGGCGTGTCCCCTGCCCCGGCCGATGATCCACTTGTTGACGGGTGTGGTCACCAGGAAGGCGACCAGGAGGGCGAAGGCGAGGGCGCCCCAGAACAGGCCGGAGGTCAGGCCCGCCTCCATGGCACCGGGGACCGCGATCATCACCCCGTTGTCGACGATCTCCATGACGAGGATGGACAGGGTGTCGGCCGCCAGTGCCAGCCGCAGGGCCTTGCGCCAGTCGACGCCCGCCCTGCGCAGCCCGACCAGGGTGAGGGCGTAGCCGAAGAAGAAGGCCAGGACGACGGCCAGGACGATGGTGGGCAGGTTCGCCCACCCCAGGGCCGTGCCGATCACCATGCCGAGCACCTCGCCGATGGCGCACCCGGTCAGGCAGTGCAGGGTCGCCGACGCGGCCACTGCCCAGGTGGCCTTCCGCGCGTGCCCGGCGTGCCCGGCGTGGTCGTGCCCGTGAAGCTCCTGGTGTCCGGTGTGACCACCGGGTCCCTTCGACTCAGCCATCGCGGCCTCCCTGCTCGCGCCTCTTCCCGGCGATTCACCCACAATATACCTAGGGGGGGTATATTGGCAACGCGCCGCGTCCCGATCCGGGCCGCCGTTCCGCCCGGCGGGCGCCTCCGCGGCCTCGCCGGAGAGCCGATCCGGGGCGCGGGGACATGGCGGAACCCGTCAGGGGCCGGTGGCCACCGGCCGGAAGGGGCGGGCGTCCCGAGCTCGCCGTCGCGGCCCGGCCGGTGTCATCCTGCGGGGAGGACCATGACCATGGTGTCGGAGTCCGGCCCCGATCCGACGGTCGTGAACCCTTCGGCGGCGTACAGGCGGCGCGCGCGGTTGGCCCGCTCGACGCTCAGGCAGATGCGGGTGAGACCGCGTTCCGCCGCCCGGCGGGCGACCTCGCCCAGCAGGGCGCGCCCGACTCCCCTGCCCCGCCACGACGGCAGGACGCCCACCGAGAGCTCCGGGACGTCCCCGGACACGAACCCGTAGCCGGGGTCGTCGGGGCCGAACAGCCGCAGCCAGGCCGCGCCGACCGGTCGCCCGCCCTCCTCGACGGCGACCACTCCGAGATCGCCCGGCCGGGGCCAGCCCTCGACGTAGTGAGCGGTCCGGTGGTCCGCGAGGACGCGGTCGCGGCCGACCGCCTCCCGGGAGGGATCCCAGTTCACGGCGGCCACGAGCATGTCGGTGAGAAAGCCCGCGTCACCGGCCGTCGCCGCCCGCAGCGAGTATCCGCCTTCGTCCATACGGCGAATCCTGCCATCCGTCATGCCGGGCCACGCGGTGACCGTTCCCGGACGTCGTCCCGTGCTTCCCGAGCTCGCGGGCGGACCGGCCGACAAGCGCTCGTGCCGGTCTCAGCCGTATCGCTCGACGAGCGCGTCGCCGATCGAGGCCAGGTGGTCCCGCACACCCGGAGGGCCGGTCACCTCGAGCCATTCGACCAGCCCGGCGAGCTCGCCGGCGAGCGTGTACTCGTCGTGGCCGCGGATCACGACCTCGATGCGGCCGTCGGGCGTGGAACCTCCCACCTCGAGCCGCTCGCCGAGCCCCATCCGGAGTATGCCGATCCCGTGGGGAACGCAGACCGCCTGGACCACCAACGGTGTTCGTCTGCGGTCGACCTCGTCGGCGATCTCGCGCCAGCTCCCGGCGAGGTCGAAGTCCTCGGGCCGGTGCACGGGATCGTCGGTCGGGTCGACGGACGACACGCGGTCGATCCGGAAGGTCCGCCGGCCGGCCTCGGTGTCGGAGACGAGGTACCACGACGGACCCTTGGCGACGATGCCCAGCGGGTGGACGGTTCTCTCGGTCTCGGTGCCTCCGCGGTCGACGTAGCCGAGCCGCACCTGGACGCCGCGGATCACCGCGTCCTGGAGTTCGTCGAGGAAGCGAGGTGGCCGGCGCTCGACCCGGCTCGATCCCCATCGTTGCGGGTCCATGACCAACGACGACGCCGCCGCCTCGGCCTGCACCCGGAAGGGCTCCGGCAGGGCATGGACGAGCTTGCGCAGAGCCGCTTTCACGGCCGGCGTCGCAGCCGACGCCTGGCCGGCGACCAGGAACAGGGCGCGGGCCTCACTCGCGGTCAACCCGGACAGGTCGGTGCGGGCGCCGCCCACCAGGCGCCAGCCGCCGCCTCGGCCCTGCACGGAGTACACGGGCACCCCGGCCATGGCCAGGGCGTCGAGGTCGCGGCGGGCGGTGCGCTCGGAGACCTCCAGCTCCCGGGAGATCTCTGCCGCTGTCACCTGCTCGCGTCGTTGCAGCAGGAGGAGGACGGCCACCAGCCGGTCGGTTCGCACGCCGACGACACTTTCACATGAAACCGGTCATGAGGTGACCGGTTTCGGTCGGCAAGATGGCGACACGACCTCACCGGCGAGTCCCGCCACCCACGGCCGTGTCGACCCTCGGTCTCCCCGAGGGCGCCGACGCCGTCCCCGGGCGCCTTCGCCTCCTGACCACCCCGAAAAGATGAAGAGGAAATGCAATGTTCGATCCAGCCGATTTTCCCGAGCCCACCCTTGTCCCGGTCAACGGTGTGGAACTCGAAGTCTTCGAAGCCGGACGGCAGAACGCGGGAAAACCCATCGTGCTCTGTCACGGCTGGCCGGAGCACGCCTTTTCCTGGCGTCATCAGATGCCCGCCCTTGCCGCAGCGGGCTACCACGTCATCGTCCCGAACCAGCGGGGTTACGGAAAATCGTCGCGTCCGACCGAAGTGACGGACTACGACATCGAGCACCTGTCCGGTGATCTCACCGCGCTTCTCGATCACTACGGATACGAAGACGCCACCTTCGTCGGTCATGACTGGGGCGCGGCCGTCGTCTGGGGGCTGACCCTGTTGCATCCGAACCGTGTGAACAAGGTGATCAACCTGAGCCTGCCCTACCTCGAGCGCGGGGAAAAGCCCTGGATCGAATCCATGGAAGATGTGCTCGGCGGCGACTTCTACTTCGTCCACTTCAATCGACGGCCAGGCGTCGCGGACGCCGTGTTCGAAGAGAACACGTTCCGGTTCCTCCGCAACCTGTACCGGAAGAACCAGCCCCCCGCGGAGCCTCGGCCGGGTATGGCGTTGATCGATCTCGCCAGGGCGGAGACACCACTCGGTGAGCCCGTGATGAGCGACGGCGAACTGGCCGTTCTCGTCTCCGCCTTCGAATCGTCGGGGTTCACGGGCAGTGTCAACTGGTACAGGAACCTCGACCGCAACTGGCGCTTGCTGGCGGACGTGAACCCGATCATCCGGCAGCCCACGCTCATGATCTATGGCGACCGGGACACGGTCCAGAAGTCCGAAACGCTGACGGATTTCGTGCCCCACGCGGAAGTGGTCAGCCTGGATTGCGGTCACTGGATCCAGCAGGAAAAGCCGGAAGAAACAAACCAGGCGATCCTGAAGTGGCTGGACCGGCGGGATGCCACCTGACGCGTGCTCCGGGAGTGCCGTGGGCCGGCCGACGGCCGCGACCGGCCGGCCCACAGCAGCATGCGTCGGTCATGGACGGACAGCGAGACGCGGAGGCGGCCGACTCGAACGAAACCGCGGCCTGGCCGTCCGCCACCAGGCCACCTGCGACATCACCGCGATCGGCGAATGACTCCGACCCGCTCATGGAACACGCTAGGGGGCGTCGGCGCGTGCGCGCCACAGGTCGTCCTGGGTGCCCGTCCTGTGCCAGAGCCGGGCGACGCCGTCCGGGCCGAGGTCGTCGAGCGGGACGAGGAAGTCCGTGGAGAGCGTTCTGGCGAAGTCGTCCGCGTCCCCGATCGTCCGGGACGTCCTGTCACCGGCGCCCAGCCGTCGCAGCGTGCGCGACAGCAGGACCAGCGTGTGGCCGCCGACCGGCCGGGCGGCCATGAGCGTGGTGACGTACGCCGACCCGGCGGAGGTGGACAGTTCCCGGCAGCGGTCGGCGAAGTCGGTGGTCTCGCGCGGTGAGAGCCGGAGGTCGTAGGAGGCGATCGTCCCGCCGGGGTGGTGGTGGAAGCGCCAGGTGTCCGGGTCGAGCCGCTCCATCCGGTACGTCAGGTCGCTCTGGGTGTGCGGCCCTTCGCGCAACGGCAGCGGCTCGACGAAGCCGTCCCCGATGCCCGCGTCGGCCAGCCAGCGACGATCACCGAGGTCGACCAGCAGCGCGTTGTGGTTGCCCCACATCGCCTCGCCCCGGGTCGCGCGCAGGACGCCGGCCTCCACCATCGTCACCTGGAAGCCGGCCAGGCGCAGCAGCATGGCCAGGCCGGCGTTCTGCTCGTAGCAGTAGCCGCCGCGTCGCCGCCGCACGAGCTTGTCGAACAGCGCATCCGGTTCGAGACTGATCGGCCTGCCGAGCTGGATGTCGAGGTTCTCGTACGGCACGGCCCGCCGCCAGGAGCGGTGCAGGGCGACCAGCGTCTCCGGGTCGGCGGTCACGGGCCCGCCGTACCCGATCCTGCGGAGTATCGGGTCGATGGTCATCTCTACGCTCATCTCTGCCTCCTAAGTGAAAGAAGATCCACCACTTATTCAGTGTAAGCGGAGAATTTTCATCCGTATACTGCTGGAGTGACGAACGAGGACCCCGGCCGCGCACTCCGGGCCGACGCCAGGCACAACCGCGAGCAGATCATCGAGGCCGCCCGCGTGCTCATCGCCGAGCGCGGCCCCGAGGTGCCGATGGAGGAGGTGGCCCGCCGCGCCGGTGTCGGGACCGCCACCCTCTACCGCCGCTTTCCCGACCGCGAGGCGCTGGTGCGCGGGGTCGCGCTGGACGGCTTCCACCGCGTGGTCGCCATCGCCCGCGACGCCGAGGACGAGGAGCCGGACGCCTGGCGGGCGCTGTCGCGCTTCGTCCGCCGGGCCTCCACCGAACTGCGGCTGGCCACCTGGCTGTCGATCTGGTTCGCCGGCACCTGGGAACGGATCCGCGCCGACCCCGAGGAACAGCGGCTGCGCCGGACCCTGCTGAAGATCCTCGACCGGCTCGTCCGCCGCGCCCAGACCGACGGCGACCTGCGCCACGACGTGGACGCCGGGGACCTGACGCTGATGATGGCCCTGCTGCTGCGGCCGCTCCCCGGCCTGCGTGCCGAGCTCACCCAGCGCAGCGTGGACCGCTACCTGGCGCTCATGCTCGACGGCCTGCGCGCCCGCCCGGACGTCCGGCCGCTGCCCGAGGGCGACATCGGCCTGGCCGACATCGGCGGCGAACGGCCGCCTTCACCGTGACCGGCCCTGACCCGTCCGGGCCGGTGCTCCGCCGGATCCGGCCGGCGTCGGACCGCGGCCGGACGCCGAGCGGCTCCCGTGACCGTGCGTGGCCCTCGCGGGACGCGGAATCTTCGCGATCCACCGGAAAAAGTCCCGGCGGGATGTCGAGAACCCGTCCGCGGCTCCGTCCCCGGGGCGGACACGGCCACAATGGAGCCGTACCGCACCGAGGAGAACACGATGGCGAAGTACCTGCTGCTCAAGCACTACCGCGGCGCGCCGGCGCCGGTCAACGACGTGCCGATGGACCGGTGGACGCCGGAGGAGGTCTCGGCCCACGTACGGTACATGCAGGAGTTCGCCGCCCGGCTCGAGAGCACCGGTGAGTTCGTCGACGGCCAGGCGCTCTCCCCGGAGGGCACGTTCGTCCGCTACGACGGAGAGGGGCGCCCGCCGGTCACCGACGGCCCGTTCGCGGAGACCAAGGACCTGATCGCCGGCTGGATGGTGATCGACGTCGAGAGCCACGGGCGGGCGCTCGAACTGGCCGCCGAGCTGTCCGCGGCTCCCGGGGCGGGCGGGAGGCCGATCCACGAGTGGCTGGAGGTACGCCCGTTCCTGACCGAGCTTCCGACCATCACGGAGTGACGGACCGGTGGACGAGAGGTTGCTGCGGGCCCTCACCCCCACCGTGATCGGCGTCCTCGTCCGTCGCGGGGCCGACTTCGCGTCGGCCGAGGACGCCGTGCAGGACGCCCTGGTCGAGGCCGTGCGGGTGTGGCCGGGCGACCCGCCGCGGGATCCCAAGGGCTGGCTGGTCACCGTGGCCTGGCGCAAGTTCCTCGACGCCGTCCGGGCGGACGCCTCCCGGCGGCACCGCGAGGTGCGCGTCGAGGCCGAGCCCGCTCCCGGTCCGGGCGAGGCGGCCGACGACACGCTCCGGCTGTACTTCCTGTGCGCGCACCCGTCCCTGACACCGGCCTCGGCCGTCGCGCTCACGCTGCGCGCGGTCGGCGGCCTGACCACGCGTCAGATCGCGCAGGCCTACCTCGTGCCGGAGACGACCATGGCCCAGCGGATCAGCAGGGCCAAGCGGACCGTCTCGGGTGTCCGGTTCGACCGGCCAGGTGACGTCGCCACCGTGCTGCGGGTGCTCTACCTGGTCTTCAACGAGGGCTACTCCGGTGACGTCGACCTCGCCGGTGAGGCGATCCGGCTCACCCGCCGGCTGGCCGCCGGGATCGACCACGAGGAGGTCGCGGGCCTGCTCGCGCTCATGCTGCTCCACCACGCCCGGCGCCCGGCGCGGACCGGTCCCGACGGCAGGCTCGTGCCGCTCGCCGAGCAGGACCGCGGCCTGTGGGACACCCGCCTGATCACCGAGGGCGTCGACGTGCTCCAGGCGGCCCTCGCCCGCGACCGCCTGGGCGAGTTCCAGGCCCAGGCGGCCATCGCCGCGCTCCACGCCGACGCCCGGACGGCCGGGGAGACCGACTGGGTGCAGATCGTCGAGTGGTACGACGAACTGGTGCGCCTCACCGGCAGCCCGGTGGCCCGGCTCAACCGGGCCGTCGCGGTCGGCGAGGCGGACGGCCCGCGGGCCGGCCTGGCCGCGCTGGCGCGGCTCGACCCGGCCCTGCCCCGCCATGCCGCCGTCGCCGCGTACCTGCACGAGCGTGACGGCGACCCGGTCACCGCGGCGCGGCTCTACGCCGAGGCCGCCCGGTCGGCGCCCAACCTCCCCGAACGCGACCACCTCGTGCGGCAGGCCGCGCGGCTCAACGTGCTGCTGCGCGGCTGAGCGGTTCCCTCACTCCCGGTCCCGGCGGGCGCGCAGCTCGCGGAGTTCCCGGAGTTCCCGGAGCTCACGGCGGGCCCGGTGACGGTCGCGGCGGCGCTCCTCGCGACGAAGGTGGTACCACTCCCGGCCCCCGTGGCCGTAGCCGAACAGGTGGTAGGCGTAGGTGGTGGCGCTCCAGTGACATCCGCTCGTGCGGTGGCTCAGGGACGCGCTGTCGGCGGTGATCTCCTCGGGCAGCGTGCAGGGCCCGAACCGGTGGTCGTGAACGGGCAGGCAGGTCACCATCGGTGTGTCCGCCATCCGCACCCACCAGGGCCGGGTCTTGTCGGTCTTGCTCATACGGTCACCTTTCGGCTCCGTGACGCCCCGGGCTGGGGCTGTCACAAGACCGGATGCACCGTGATCACCTCCGACTTCACGCACGATGGAACAGGACCGGAACGACGTCGCCGCTCAGGCGGACCGGCTCCGACGCTACTACGATCCGCGCGGGTGCGCGCGTCGCCCGCCTGGGGTGACACGGCCCCGGAGGGGCGACGCGGCCCCGGAGGGGCGACGCGGGCGCGCCGGGGGCGACGCTGTCGCAACGCTTTGAATTCGCAACATGTACCGTGAGGGCATGACCGACAGCCGTCCCGACACCGAGGGCGCCCAGCCGCTCGACCCCGCCCAGCTGGGTGCCTACTTCGTGCTCATGGAGGCCGTCAGCCTGCTCCAGTACCAGGTCGAACAACAGCTGCGCGCCGAGGGCGGCATCACCTATGTCCAGTTCCAGCTGCTGGCCCGCCTCGCCCACGCCCAGGGTCCGCTGACCATGACCGAGCTGGCCGACGGCGTCGTCTACAGCCGCAGCGGCCTGACCTACCAGGCCGGCCTTCTGGAGAAGGCCGGTCTCATCACCCGCGGTCCCAGCCCCGACGACGAGCGGGCCACCGTGGTCGCCGTCACCGACGACGGCCGGGCGCTCGTCGACCGCGTCCTGCCCGGCCACGTCCAGGTCACCCGCCGGCTGCTGTTCGACCCCCTGACCGACGACGACCTGCACCACCTCGGCGACATCATGACCCGGGTACGCGACCACATGCGCGCCCGGCCGCCCCGCTCCGCCGCCCCCCGCAAGGGGAACGCCGCGCCCCCGGCCGCGTCGTGACCGGTCGCGTCGTGACCGGTCGCGTCGTGTCCGGCCGCGTCATGACGGGTCGTGACGGGTCGCGACGGGCCGCGCCGATGAACACCGCGTGCGTGATCGGGCCGCGGCACCCCGGGCGCCCGCCGGTGCCTCGCCCGCGGGTGCCCGGGTGTCACGTCCCGGCCGTGCCGGGTCTGCCGCGGGCGGATTCCTGGTAGACGTCCGCGTAGGTGCGCGAGTCCTTGATCAGGTCGTCGCAGAAGGCGGCGACGTCGTCGCCGAGGAGTTCCCGGACCCCCGTGCCGGCCGCGACGCCCTCCTCGAAGAAGTCGACGATCCCCGGCAGCAGGGGCCCGTCGGGCAGGTCGACCGGCCCGACCTTGAAGAGGTACCTCTGGATCTCCGTGTAGACGATCCGGTAGTCCGGCGGGAGCCCCCTGACCCGCGCCGTGTGCGCCCGCCACCGTCTCTTGCCCTCGATGATGTCCTGGATGCCCACGTCAGCCTCCCAGCCGGTCCAGTTTCCTCGCCACGTTCCTGTTCAGCTGCTCGCGCCACCGGTCGCGATGGCCCCGGCCCCTTTCCTCGCCGGCCAGCGCCGCGCAGAAGCCCTCGATGTCGTCACCCAGCACCTCGTGGGCGCTCTGCCCGTCGGCCGCGGTCTCCTCGAGCAGCCCCAGGGCGTTGTCGAGGATCGGCGTCAGGTTCCGGCCGGTGAAGTCCGCGTAGGGAGAGAGATGACCCTTGATCTCCTCCCACGCCGCCCGGTGGCCGGCCGGCAACGCCTGGGCCCGGGCCTCGAACGCCCTCCACTCCCTGGTGAGATCGCCGCCCGTGATGGTCTCCCAGACGTTCATCTCCCGCCCTCCCTCAGCTTCTCGAGCCGCGATGTGATGTACTCCCATTTCGCCCAGAACGTCGCGAGCTTGTCGCGTCCCGCGTCGTTGAGCACGTAGAACTTGCGCGGCGGGCCCAGCTCGGACGGTCGTTTCGTCACCTGGACGAGCCCGTTCCTCTCCAGCCGCAGCAGGATGGTGTACACCGTCCCCTCGACGACGTCGGCGAAGCCGAGTTCGTTCAGCCGGCGCGTGATGGCGTACCCGTAGGTCTCCTCGTTGCCGATGATCTCCAGTACGCAGCCCTCGAGCGTGCCCTTCAGCATCTCCGTCAGGTCGTCCATCGTGGGTCCTCTTCGCTCTCCCGGTATCCGGTGCCACCGAGTACCACTATACAGTATCACCGAGTAGCAGGTCGTGTCCCGCGGACGGCCGGTACGGGCCTCGGGGCGCCCCGGTTCATCGGCGAGCGCGCCGGGCGCGGGGAACCGGGCGCCTGCCGGTGGGGACGTCGTGGTGCGGGCCGGGGGCGGTCCATGCCCCCGTCCGGACACGGCGACCCGGCGGGTCCGTCCGTGCGGGGATGACGTGTCCGATATGAGTGTTCGAGGGTCTTCTCCTATTGTGCGGTTGCATGGGGAGAACGTCCGTGATGCCGGTCGGAAGCGGAGACGGCGACGGGTGGTGGCCTGCGGTCTCGGCGGAATGGCCGATCGGGCTGGCCGCGGCAGGCGCCGTTCTGAGCCTCGCCACCCCGTGGTGGGCGGTGCCGGCCGTGCCGGCCGCGTTCCTGGCCGGGACGCGTCCCGGACCCGCCAGGAACGCGGCGTTCGTGCTGGTCGCGGTGGTGTCGGCCGGTGTGGTCGCGATCTGCGCGGTCCCGGCGTGGACGGCGCTGGGGGACGGGTTCGTGGCGGTGGTGGCCGCCGCCATGACGGCCTGGTTCGCCGGGCGTTTCCGGCGGCAGTACCGCGCGCTCGTACGGGCGGGCTGGGAGCGGGCCGCGCATCTGGAACGCGAGCAGCGGCTGGTCGCCGAGCAGGCGCGGCTGCGCGAGCGGACCCGGATCGCCCAGGACATGCACGACGTCCTGGGCCACGAGCTCAGCCTGATCGCGCTGTCGGCCGGGGCGCTGAAGCTCGCCCCCGGCCTGGCGCCTGAGCACCGGGCGAGCGCGCAGGACATCAGGGAGCGGGCGGGGACGGCCGTGGAGCGGCTGGGCGAGGTCGTCGGCCTGCTGCGGGAGGAGGACGGGCCGGCCGAGCCCCCGGGCACGGACGTGACCGAGCTGGTCGAGCGGGCCTCGGCGGCGGGGCTCGCGGTCACCCTGCGCGTCGAGGGCGCCGCGGACGGCCTGCCGCCGGTGGCCGGACGCGCGGCGTATCGCGTCGTGCAGGAGGCGCTGACCAACGCCGCCAGGCACGCGCCCGGCGCGCCGGTGTCGGTGCGGGTACGGCACACCGAGGCGGAGACGCGGGTCGAGGTGGAGAACGGGCCCCCGGCCGGTCCCGCCCCGGCCGTCACCTCGGGCGGCCGGGGGCTCATCGGCCTGGACGAACGCGTCCGGCTCGCCGGCGGGATCCTCGCGCACGGCCCTGCCGGCGGGGGCTTCACCGTCTCGGCCCGGCTCCCGCGCGACCGGGCCGTGCGCGCGGACCTTCCCGAGGACGCCGCCGTGCCGCGGGAGCACCGGCGGGCCCGCGGCAACGTGCGCCGTACGGTCGCCTTCGCCCTCCTGCTGCCCCTCGTGACGGCCGCGCTGATCGGCGGCGGCCTGCGCCTGTGGGAGGCGCGGACCGCCCGCTGGTCGGTGCTGCCGCAGCAGGACCACGCGGCCCTGCACCTCGGCCGGCCGCGCTCGGAGCTGGCGCGCCTCCTGCCGGAACGGCAGGCCGGGCGCCGCCCGGACGTTCCCGAGCCGGCCGGGCAGGGTACGACGTGCGAGTATTACGCGATGACCGCCGATCTTCTCGACGACCGGTACGGGGACGCCTACCGCCTGTGCTTCCGCGCGGGCCTGCTGGTGTCCTCCGACACCCTGGTGGAGAGATGATCCGGGTGCTCGTCGCCGACGACGAGCCCATGATCCGGGCCGGGGTACGGGCGATCCTGGCCACCGATCCCGGCATCGCCGTCGTGGCCGAGGCCGCCGGCGGCCGCGAGGCCGTGGACCTGGTCCGGCGGCACCGCCCCGACGTGGCCGTGCTCGACGTCCGCATGCCGGGAGGCGACGGCATAGAGGCGGCGGCCGAGATCCACAGGACGGTCTCCGCCACCGGTGTGGTGATCCTGACCACGTTCGGCGAGGACGACTACATCCTGCAGGCGCTCGGCGGGGGAGCGGCGGGGTTCCTGGTCAAGTCCGGTGATCCGGAGGAGCTGATCGCGGGCGTCCGGGCGGTGGCCGACGGGGCGGCGTACCTGTCACCGAGGGTCGCGGCCCGGGTGGTCGCGCACCTCGCCGCCGGTGACGCCGGGGCCCTGGCCGGCCGGCGTCGCGCCGCCCGCGTCCGGGTCGACACGCTGACCGCCAGGGAACGCGAGGTGCTGGGGTGCCTGGGGACCGGCCTGTCCAACGGGCAGATCGCGCGCCGGCTGGGGGTCGCCGAGGGCACCGTCAAGGCGCACGTCAGCTCGATCCTGACCCGGCTGGGCGTGGACAACCGGGCGGCGGCGGCCGTCGTGGCGCACGAGGCGGGCGTCGTCGCCGAGCAGCGCTGACACCGGGCGCGCGACGGCCGGGGTGATCGCCAGGAGCGCCGCCACCGCGACGCAGGCGCCGAGGACGGCCCCCGCCAGCACGTCGTGCGGGTAGTGGGCCCCCGCCAGCACGCGCAGCGCCCCCGCCGCCACGGCCACCGGCACGGTCAGGACGGCCAGCCTCGGCCGCAGCACGCCCAGCCCGGCCGCGATCCCGGCGGCCAGGGTGGCGTGGTTGCTGGGGAACGACCAGTCTCCCGGCGGGGGGCAGCCCGCGATCGCCGTCACCGCCCGGCACGGCCGCTCCTCGTCCACGGCGAGCTTCAGGGCCTCGCTGAGCGCGTACGCGGCCACGGTGCCGGCGCCGGTCACGATCGTTCCCGCGACGCCGTACGCCTCCCGCCGCCGCAGCGCGCTCCAGCACGTCAGGGCGAGGACCAGCCCGAGCAGCACCAGGGGGCCGCCGGAGGCGACCTCCAGCCACGCGGGCACGCCGCCCATCGCCTCGTGAACCCACCGGTACGCCTCGGCGGAGGCGCCGGCGGTGACCCGTACCGGCTCGGGCGTGCCCAGCCCGCCGGGGGACAGCAGGCCCACCGCGGCCGCTCCCGCGGCCAGCAGGGCGGCCGGCCACAGCATCCTCGTACGGACGTCGTTCCACAGATCGGTCGTCATGGGTCAGGACCGTAGGAGCGGACCACACCCCCGCGCCTCTGCCGGACGTCGGATCCGGGACCAAGCGAACGTCGGGGTTGACACGCCGGCGGCGCGGCCCGGCGTCGTCGGTACGCGTACGGGGAGACGCCGGGATATCCTCGCCCTGCCGGCCCGACTGGAGGTCCGGCGACGCGCCCGGCCCGGCCGTCGCCGGGGCACGGGAGGTCCCGGCGCCCGCCCCCGCCCCCCGGAGAGACCGTCATGACCACGCCCGAGCACGGCACGACCTGGCGCGACGCCCGCTACGACATGCCCGTCGGCCGGCAGCTGGAGCGCTACGACGAGCTGGCCGCCAGGGACGCCTCGTCCCGCGCCCGGATCGAGCTGGTGGCCCGGGGGATCTACGATCCCGCCCGGCACGGGGCCGACGACCGGCCCGCGCTCATCGTGGCCGAGCACATCGAGCTGCTGGCGCTGGCGGAGAGCATCGCGCGCACCGTGCGCCACCCCTCCAACGTCCACCACGCGCTGCTGGCCGGGGTGACCTGGGCCGACATCGCCCGCGTCACCGACTCCGACGAGGCGACCGTCCGGCGGGACTACCGGCGGTGGGCCGACGACCAGTACGACCTCAACCGGCACTTCCCGGACCGCGGCATGACCGCCGACGAGCACGCCTCCGCGGTCGCCAGGGCCGCGGAGGGGTGAGGGACGCCCTCCCGCTCAGTGACCGGCGGCCGCGGCCTGCTCCCGGGCCAGCCTCTCCTCGCCCGACAGTGTGTTGAGCGGCTTCTCCTTGATGAACAGGACCGCCAGCAGCGCGAGCGCGGTGAGCGGCACGCCGATGAGGAACAGTTCGGCGGTGGCCGTCGCGTACACGTCCTGGACGACGCGGACGACGGGAGCGGGCAGTGCGGAGATGTCGGGTACGGCGTCGCTGTCGCCGCCCGCGCCACCGGCGGCTATCGGGCCGAGCTTCTCCGTCATGAGCGTGGTGATCCGCGCGGCCAGCACCGCCCCCAGGGCGCTGACGCCGACGGCGCCGCCCATGCTGCGGAAGAAGGTCAGCACCGAGGTGGTGACCCCCAGGTCATGGGCGGGCACGTCGTTCTGGGCGGCGAGGACCAGGTTCTGCATGAGCATGCCGACGCCGACGCCGAGCACCGCCATGTAGACCCCGAGCAGCAGCGTGCCGGTCTGGCCGTCGATGGTGCTGAGCAGGCCCATCCCGGCGAGCATGACGACGCCGCCGGCCACCAGGAAGCCCTTCCAGCGGCCCCACTTGGTGATGAGCTGGCCGGCCACGGTGGAGGAGACCAGCAGGCCGAACACCATCGGCAGGCTCATCAGGCCGGCGATCGTCGGGGACTTGCCGAGCGCCACCTGGAAGTACTGCGACAGGAAGACCGTGCCGCCGAACATGGCCACGCCGACCAGGACGCTGGCCACGGTGGCCAGGGCGACGGTGCGGTTCCTGAGGATGTACAGGGGGATGATCGGCTCGGCGGCGCGCGACTCCACCCACACGGCCAGCGCGAGGACGACCACGGCGGCGCCCACCAGGGCGACGGTCCACCAGGAGCCCCACTCGAACTGGTTGCCCGCCAGCGACGACCAGATCAGCAGCGTGGACACGCCCACCGTGATCAGCAGGGCGCCCAGGTAGTCGACCTTGACGTCCCTGCGGACCACCGGCAGATCGAGCGTGCGCTGCAGCAGGACGATGGCCAGGATCGTGAACGGCACGCCGATGAGGAAGCACCAGCGCCAGCCGAGCCAGGAGGTGTCCACGAGCACGCCGCCGATGAGCGGGCCCGCCACGGTGCCGACACCGAACACCGCGCCGAAGATGCCGGCGTAGCGGCCGAGCTCACGCGGCGGGATCAGGGCCGCCATCACGATCATCGCGAGCGCGGTCATGCCTCCGGCGCCGATGCCCTGCACGACGCGGCTGACGATGAGGACCTCCACGTTCGGCGTGAGGCCCGCGATCAGCGAGCCCACCACGAACAGTCCCAGCGAGAGCTGGATCAGCAGCTTCTTGCTGTAGAGGTCGGCCATCTTGCCCCAGAGCGGCACCGTGGCCGTCATGGCCAGCAGCTCCGAGGTGACGATCCAGGTGTAGACGGTCTGCGAGCCCCGCAGGTCGGTGATGATGCGGGGCAGGGCGTTGGCCACGACGGTCGAGGCCAGGATGGACACGAACATGCCCACCATCAGCCCCGACAGGGCCTGCAGGACCTTTCTCCTGGAGGCGGGCGCCGCGGCCACGGACTCGGGCTGCGCGCTGGTGGATGTCATCTTTCCTCGATTTTCTCAGGTGATCACCGGCGTCCGCGGGACGGCCGCGGACACCGGCCGGACGAAGACGTTCACGGGGACGGCCGGAACGGGACGGCCGGAGCGGGACGGTAGGGGCGGGACGGTCGGAGGGGGACGGTGACCGGGGCGGTCACCGGGACGGTCACGGATCGGGCAGGCCGGCGGCGAGCCGGGCGAAGGCGTCGTCGACCAGGTCGGCCAGGGCCGGGCGGCCGTCGGCGGCGCTCCAGCGCATCATCGCCACCCGGAAGGCCGCCATGGTCACCGCGGTGACCAGCTCGGGGTAGCCGCTCGTACCGGCCTCCACCCCCGTCCGGCGCGCGACGGCGGCCGAGACGACGCGCTCGGTCTCGGTGCCGCCCGCGACCAGCCGGGGCAGGAGCGACGGGTTCTGCTCGAACACCTTCAGCCGCAGCAGCCACCGCTCGCGCTCTTCCTGGACGCGCTCGGCCTCGGCCCGCGACATCAGGCGCAGCGCCTCCAGGACGGGCACGTCCGCGGGCACGGCGTCCAGCTTCTCGCGCAGCTCGTCGGCGGACGCCGGGCCCGCGCCGACGAGCGCGTCCTCCTTGGACGGGAAGTAGTTGAAGAACGTCCGGGAGGAGAGGTCCACCGCCTCGGCGATGTCCTCCACCGTGACACCCGCCAGACCGCGCTCGGCCACCAGCGTCAGGGCGGCGTGCTCCAGGGCCGCGCGGGTCTCGAGCTTCTTCCGGTCCCTACGGCCGAGTTCGTAGGCGCTCTCTGCGGTGGTCACGGTGCCAACAGTATGGAGGAACTTTCATATTCTGCAATGTTTCATATTATGAAGTGCCATAGATCACATCCGCGGACGGGCCGGCCCGTCCAAGCGGTCGTGCAGCCATTGGCGTCCCTCGCGCAGGGGCTCGGCCAGGTGGGGGCGCCCTCGTGCGGCGCGCGGCCATCGCCGCGCCGGGGAAGAGGGTGAGGGCGGCGTACGCGCGGGTCACGGCCAGGCCCGCCCGGGGCGGGAGCGGGTCGTGACCGCCGAGCCGTGACGGGTTCGCGTCCACGTGCGCGAACGAGGGAACGCTCCGCGTGATCGCGAACCCGGCGGCGGAGGTGACCGCCGGCGGCCACGGCGCCAGGCCCGCGGCCGCCGACCCCGGTCTATTGCGAATTATTTGCAAGTGATAAGAATTCTCATGTGACTTGGCTTCCCCAGAAGTACGCCACGCTGTGCGCCGTCCTCGCCCTGACGGTCACGGCCTGCTCCGCCCCCCGGAGCCCGGACGCCGCGCCGGACGACACGTTCGTCATCGGCCTGAGCTCGGAGTTCGACACCCTGAACCCGGTGCTCGGATACTCCCCGGACGGCGGCTCGCTGATCTTCGACGGGCTGATGCGCCGGGCCCCTGACCTGACCCTCGAACCCGCGCTCGCCGCCGGCCCGCCCGTCGTCTCCGCGGACGCCGAGACCGTCACCTTCACCCTGAAGGAAGGACTGAAGTTCCACGACGGCAGACCGCTGACCAGCCAGGACGTGGAGTACACCTACGAGGCGCTGCTCGACCCCGCCAACGCCTCCACGATCAGGAGCGACTACTCGGCGATCAAGGAGGTGACGGCCCCCGACGCGCGGACCGTGGTGTTCAGGCTCCGCCACCCCTACGCGCCGCTCGTGCAGCGCACCACGCTCGGCATCGTGCCCAAGGGCACAGCGGAGAAGACCAGGCCGGTCGGCAGCGGTCCCTACCGGTTCGTCTCCTGGACCCCCGGCGACAAGATCGTGCTGGAGGCCAACAAGGAGTACTGGGGCGGAGCCCCGGCGATCTCCAGGCTGGTGCTCGCCTTCGCGCCCGACGACAACGTGCGCGCGACCCGCATCCGGGCCGGCGAGTTCGACGCCACCGTCCTCGCGCCCAAGGCCGCAGCGGGCCTGCGCGGCCGGCCGGGAATGACCGTGTACGACGTGCCGAGCGCCGACTACCGCGCGATCATGTACCCGATGGAACGGCCGGTGACCGGCGACCGGGCCGTGCGCAGGGCGCTCGGCCTGGCCCTGGACCGTCAGGCGATGGTCGACACGATCCTCGCCGGCGCGGGCACCCCCGCCTACGGGCCGATCTCCCCCGACACCGTCTGGCACGACCCCGGGGTGACCGGTACCACCGACCCCGCGGCAGCGGCACGGCTGCTCGACGAGGCGGGCTGGACCATGGGAGAGGACGGCGTCAGGGAGAAGGCCGGGCAGAGGGCCGAGTTCACCCTGATGTACCCGGCGGGCGACTCGCTGCGCAAGGAACTCGCCCTGGCCGCGGCCTCCGACGCCAGGAGGATCGGCCTGCGCGTCGAGCCGATCGGCCTGGACTGGGACGCGATCGAGGCGCGGCTGGACAGGGACGCGGCGGTCATGGGATTCGGCAGCCCGTACGACCCCGACTACGTCAACTACGAGCTGTTCCACTCCGACTTCAAGGGCCGGGGCTTCCTCAACCCCGGCCGCTACGACGACCCCCGGGCCGACGCGCTGCTGGAACGGGGAAGGGCCTCGGGCCGGCAGGCCGAACGCCGACGGATCTACGCCGACTTCCAGAAACTCGTCAGGGACGACGAGGTCTTCTCGTACCTGGTCTTCCTCAAGCACGTGTACGTCGTCCGCGGCCGGTACGAGGGCATCGTGCCGGGCGTCGAGGGGCACGAGCACGCCACCGGGGGCCTGTTCGCCGGTGTCCACACCTGGAGGCCGGTCGCGTGAGGGCGATCCTCACCATGGTCGCCTGGCGGATCGCCTTCGCGGTGCCGCTGCTGGTGATCGTCACGATCGGCATGTTCGCGCTGGCCAAGGCCTCCCCCTTCGACCCGGTCAGGCAGTACCTCGGCGAACGCGCCCTGGTCACCTCCCCGGAGGCGGCCGAGGCGATCAGGCGGAACTGGGGCCTGGACCGGCCGGTCACCGAGCAGTACGCCACCTGGTTCACCGGCCTGGTCAGGGGCGAGCTGGGCGAGTCACGCTCCTTCCACCGGCCGGTCGCCGAGGTCATCGGCGAGCGGCTCGGCTGGACCCTGCTAGCCACCGGCTCGGCGCTGGTGCTGATGTTCGCCGGCAGCCTGCTGGCCGGGACCCTCGCCGCCCGGCGGCGAGGATCCTGGACGGACCGGGTGATCACCGGTGGCGCGTTCGCCAACGAGGCCGCCCCGGTGTTCTGGCTGGGACTGCTGGCCATCTGGGTCTTCGCGGTCCGGCTGGGCTGGCTGCCCGCCGGGGGCCTGACCGACGCCGCGTCGAGCACGGTCGACGCCGCCGACGTGGCCCGGCACATGATCCTGCCGGTCGCGGTGCTGGCGATCTCCCAGTCGTCGTGGCTCGTGCTCTACGTACGCGAGTCGGTCATCGGGGTCCTGCGGGAGGACTTCGTGATCGGCGCGCGCGCCCGCGGCCTGCGCGAGCGGACCGTGCTCGTACGGCACGCGCTGAGGTCGGCGCTGCTGCCCTTCCTCACCCTGCTCGGCGCCCGGATCCCGGAACTGGTCACCGGCGCGATCCTGGTCGAGACGGTCTTCTCCTGGCCGGGCGTCGCCGCGGCCTCGGTACAGGCGGCGCTGGCGGTGGACTTCCCGCTGCTGGCGGCGCTCACCCTGCTGGGCACGGCGGCGGTGCTGGCCGGCAACCTGCTGGCCGACATCGCCTACACCGTGGCCGATCCGCGGGTCCGCACCCTGGGGGTGGGCTGAGATGCCGGCGAGGTTCGCGACCGCGGTCCTGGTGGTGCTGGCGCTGGCCGTGGTGCTGGTACCTCCCTTCGTGCAGCTGGACCAGAGCCTGGTGGACCTGCGCGCGGCCGGGCGGCCCCCCTCCCTGGCGCACCCCTTCGGCACCGACGAGGTGGGACGGGACGTGCTGATCAGGTCGATCTACGGGCTGCGGGTCTCCTTCCTCGTCGGGCTGGTGGCCGCGCTGGTCAGCATGGTGATCGGCGGGCTCGTGGGCCTGGCGGCGGGCAGCCTCGGGGGAGTGGCCGACCGTGTGCTCATGCGGGTGGTGGACGGGTTCAACGCCCTGCCGCACCTGCTGTTCGGCATCTTCGTCGTCGCGCTGTTCGCGCCCGGCGCCGCCGCGGTGGTGGTGTCGGTGGGGGTGACGCACTGGACCACGGCGGCGCGCATCGTGCGCTCGGAGGTGCTCTCGCTGCGCTCGCGCCCGTTCGTGGAGGCGGCGATCTCCGGGGGCTCGACCAGGACGCGGGTGATCCGCCGCCACCTCCTGCCGCACCTCCTTCCCCACCTGACGCTGGCGACGGTGCTGATGATGCCGCACGCGATCTGGCACGAGACCGCGCTGAGCTTCCTCGGCCTGGGGCTCCCGCCGCACCTGGCCTCGCTCGGCAACATGATCAACGACGGGCAGCGGTCGCTGCTCACCGGCGACTGGTGGTCGAGCCTGGTGCCCGGCCTGTTCATCGCGGTGCCCACGCTGGCGGTGTCGGTCCTGGCCCAGCACTGGCGCGACCGCCACAGCCCTCGCTGGAGATCGGAGCTGGAACTGTGAACGACCTCGGGCGACTGCGGGTCCGGGACCTGAGCGTCACCTTCCGCGTCCCGGGCGCGCTGGTACGGGCGGTCAGCGAGGCGACCTTCGAGGTACGGCCGGGCCGGTGCCTGGCGCTGGTGGGGGAGTCCGGGTGCGGCAAGTCGGTGCTCGCGCACGCGCTGCTCGGCCTGCTGCCCGCCAACGCCTCCGTCCGCGGCCGGGCCTGGCTCACGTGCGGCGAGCAGCCGGCCGAGCCGGTGGAACTGATCGGTGCCTCGCAGGCCGTACTGGCCGGAAAGGTGCGCGGGCGCGCGATCGGGCTCATCCCGCAGAGCCCGGCCACCCACCTCACCCCGGTGCGCACCGCACGGGCCCAGCTCCGGGAGGCCGTCCGCGAGCTCCGCTCGCACGCCACGGCCGACGAGCTCGCGGCCCGCTTCGGCCTGCGCCCCGAGGAGCTGGACCGCTACCCGCACGAGCTGTCGGGCGGTATGGCTCAGCGGGTGGCCAACGCGATCGCGCTGGCGGGCGACCCGTGGCTGGTACTGGCCGACGAACCGACCGGCGGCCTCGACCGGCCGCTGGTGGACCGGACCATGGCGACGCTGCGCGAGCTGTGCGACGAGGGACGCGCCGTGCTGCTGATCACGCACGACCTGCGCGCCGCCGAGCGGGTCGCCGACGATCTGGCCGTCATGTACGCCGGCCGCCTGGTCGAGACCGGGCCGGTGGCCGAGGTGCTCGGACGCCCCCGCCACCCGTACACGGCGGGGCTGGTGGACGCCCAGCCGGACCGGGCGTTCGTCCCCGTCCCCGGCCTGCCGCCCGAGCTGACCCGGCTGCCTCCGGGGTGCGCGTTCCGGCCGCGCTGCGGCCGCCACACCGAGCGGTGCGCCACCGTGCCTGCGATGGACGGCGGCGTGGCCTGCCACCACCCCCTGGGGGGCGGGCATGCTTGAGGCGTCCGGCGTCACCGTCCGGTACGGCGCGCGCACCGTCCTGGAGGGGGCGTCACTGACCGTCAGGCCCGGCGAGGTGACCGGCCTGGCCGGGCCGAGCGGCTGCGGCAAGTCGACCCTGGCCAGGGTCATGGCGATGATGCTGCGCCCGGCGTCGGGCACCCTCGTCGTGGACGGCACGGCCGTGACGCGCTGGCGGGGGCGCGCGCCGCGCGAGCTGCGTACCCGGGTGGCCCTGATCTACCAGCAGCCCAGGCTCGCGGTGGACCCGCGCCTGACGCTCGCCGAGGTGATCGGCGAGCCGCTGGCCGCGAACGGCAGGCCGGACGGGGGACGCGTCGCCGAGCTGGCCGGGCAGGCGGGCCTGACCGGTGAGCTGCTCACCCGCAGGCCGCACGAGGTCTCCGACGGGCAGTTGCAGCGGGCCTGCCTGGCCAGGGCGTTGACCCTGGAGCCCCGCTACCTGATCTGCGACGAGATGACCACCATGCTGGACGCCTCCACCCAGGCGCACCTGGTCGGCATGGTGAACGCCTACCGGGAGCGCACCGGGGCGGGGGTGCTGGCGATCAGCCACGACCCGGTCCTGCTGGACCGCTGGGCCGACGGGGTCGCCCATCTCGCCGGCCTCACCGGCCGCGGTCACCGGGCGGATCCCCGCCGGTGACCCGGCGAGACGGTGACCCGGGAGGCGATGACCCGGGAGGCGGTGACCCGCGCCGTGCCGCGGATCAGCGGCGTCCGAGGGGGCCACCGGTCCCGGGTGTCGACGGTGAGCGCCACCCCGGGGTTCTGCCGCAGTGCCCGGAGCGCGCGCCAGGCGGTGCGACCGCGTCAAGACCTCTCCATGACATCTCCCAGGCCGACGTGTGACGCTACGTCAGTGCCGCCACCGCGCGACCGGATGGATACTGGGCCGGACCCTGGCCGTTCGACCCCGGAGAGCCACCCATGGACATCATGGACACCGACGCCCCGCGCGTTCCGCCGACGGCCCGCACGACCGTTCCCTGCGCGGTCCGCGCGGTGTTCCCCGTGGTGTTCGCCCGTTCTCGTCCCGGCGCCGGGCTTTCGTCCGACGGCGCGCGGTCACGGCCGGGGAGCGGCCGGTGGCCGGCGCGGAAGACCGCGGTCCCGGCCGGGACGAGCGCTCCGGCCGGAGCCGCCGCCCGGCCCGGCGGCTCGGCGGCCGGGTGAGGGCCGCAAGGCCGGCCCGGCCGGGGACGCGCACGGTCCCCGAGCCCGCCGGGACGACGCGGGGACGGCTGCGCAGGCTCAACCTCGTCATGTTCCTCCCGCTGCTCACCGTCGTCGGGCTGCTGCTGGTGGCGATGGACGCCCGGACCTGGTGGCAGGCCCTCGTCCTGGGGCTGGGCGTGGCCGCGGCCCTGGTGTTCTTCGTGCGGTGGGCGGCACGTGACACCTCCCGCGTCGCGATCCCCTGCCTGGCCGTCACCGCGGCCGTGTGGGCCCTCGGAGCGCTGGTGATGGGCACCGACACGGCCTTCTACGGCATCTTGATCGTGGGCTCCCTCGCCGTCCCCCGGCTGCCGCGCCACCGGGGCCTGGCGGCCATCGGGCTGATCTTCTATGTCGCCGCGGTGGGCGCGGCGAGACTGCTGGTCACCCGGGAGGACGTCGCGGGGGTCCTGATCGCGTACGTCATCGTCCCCGCAGGCGTCACGGCGGTGATGACCGGCCTCATGTTCCCCAACCAGAGGTTCTACGGCCTCGTCGCGGAGCTGGAGGAGGCACGGGAACGCGAGGCCGAGCTGGCCGTCGTCCGGGAGCGCGTGCGCTTCGCCAGTGATCTGCACGACATCCAGGGCCACACGCTGCACGTGGTGAAGCTGAAGATCGCGCTGGCCCGGAAGCTGGTGCACAGCGACGCCGAACGGGTCGAGCAGGAACTGCGCGAGGTGCACGCCCTGGTCAGCGAGACCATCACCCGGACCAAGGAACTCGCCTACGCGCAGCGGCGGCTCAACCTGTCCGCCGAGCTGGAGAACGCCAAGAACCTCTTCGAGGCCGCGGGCATCCGCGTGCACGTCGACCGCGAGGCCGAGGTCGACCCGTACGTCGGCGAGCTCCTGGGCCAGGTGCTGCGGGAGACGACGACCAACATCCTGCGGCACGCGCAGGCCGGGCAGGTGCGCATCACCCTGACGGGATCGGGCATCACCATCGTCAACGACGGCGCGCGGGAGGTCCCGCCTCCCGAGCTGCGAGGACTCGCCACGCTCAGGGAACGCGTCGTGGGCAACGGGGGCGAGCTGACGGTGGAGCAGAAGGACGGGCGTTTCCTGACGGCCGCGGCGTTCCCGCACGGTCGTTCGGGCACCGCCCTGTGAGAGCGGGAAGGGACGGCCGATGACCACCGTGGTGCTCGCCGACGACGAGGCGCTGCTGCGCAAGGCGCTGGCGGCGTTGCTCCCCCTGGAGGGCGAGATCACCGTGCTCGCCGAGGCGGAGGAGGGGCGGGAGGCCGTCCGGGCCACGCTGCGGCACCGGCCCGACGTGCTCGTCATCGATCTGGAGATGCCCGGCATGGACGGGCTGGAGGCCGTCGCGGAGATCCGCCGCGCGCTCCCCGGGCAGGTGATCCTCATGCTGACCCGCCACGCCAGGCCCGGGGTGCTCCGCAGGGCACTGAGGCTCGGGGTCCAGGGCTTCGTCAGCAAGTCCGCGGAACCGGCGCACATCGTCTCGGTCATCACGACCCTGCACGAGGGCAGGCGATGGATCGACCCGGACGTCTCGGCCCTCGCCATCGTCGACGACTGCCCGCTCACCGACCGCGAGCTCGACGTGCTGCGGGCCACCGGCGAGGGTTACTCGGCGGCCGACATCGCCGCCCGCCTCCACCTGGCGGAGGGCACGGTGCGCAACTACCTCTCGAACGCGATGCAGAAGACCCAGACCCGGACCCGGCACGAGGCGGCACGGTACGCCCGTGAGCACGACTGGCTCTGAGCACCGGCCGCGGCGCCCCGGCCTCCTCGGGCGCCGAGACGTGACCCCCGGTTGCAGGGAGTGTTAACTCTCCGTCAGGAAACGGTAACAGATGGTTAGAGACCCTTCAAGGTGTCATATGTGCGGTTATGGATGCGAACCTCGTGTTGCTCGCGATAGTGATCGTGACCGCGCTGTGCTTCGACTTCACCAACGGCTTCCACGACACCGCCAACGCGATGGCGACCTCGATCGCCACCGGGGCGCTGCGGCCCAGGATCGCGGTCGCGCTGTCGGCGGTGCTCAACTTCGCCGGGGCGTTCCTGTCGCTGAAGGTCGCGGCCACCATCGCGACCGGCATCGTCGACACCGGCGCGATCACGTTGACGGTGGTCTTCGCCGGCCTGATCGGCGGCCTGGCCTGGAACCTGCTGACCTGGTACTTCGGCATCCCCTCCAGTTCCTCGCACGCGCTGATCGGCGGGGTGGTCGGGGCGACGCTGATCGCGGCGGGCACCTCGGCCGTCAAGGGGGCGGAGATCGTGTCCAAGGTGCTGATCCCGGCCGTCCTGGCGCCGTCGGCGGCGCTCCTGGTGGCCGCCGTCGGCACCTACCTGGTCTACGTCATCACCCGCGACGTGCCCGAGGGCACCCGGGGGCGCGGGTTCCGCTACGGCCAGATCGGTTCGGCGTCACTGGTCTCGCTCGCCCACGGCACCAACGACGCGCAGAAGACGATGGGCGTCATCACGCTGGCGATGATCGCGGCCGGGGTGATCGGCGAGGACGCCCGGACCCCGTTCTGGGTGATCCTGGCCAGCGCGACCGCGATCGCGCTGGGGACCTACCTGGGCGGCTGGCGGGTGATCCGCACCCTGGGCAAGGGGCTGACCGACATCGAGACCCCGCAGGGGTTCGCGGCCGAGAGCTCCTCGGCGGCCGTGATCTTCGTCTCCTCGCACTTCGGGTTCCCGCTGTCGACCACGCACGTGTGCACCGGCTCGGTGATCGGCTCGGGCGTCGGCAAGCACCTGGCCGAGGTCCGCTGGGGCGTCGCGGCCAAGATGGCCGTCGCGTGGCTGGTCACCCTTCCGGCCGCGGCCCTGGTCGGGGCACTGGCCTGGGCGGGGGCGAACGTGATCGGCGGCGCGCTGGGGGTGGGCGTGGTCTTCGGCGTCGCCCTGGTGCTGTCGGCGGCGCTGTACCTGGCCTCGCGGCGCGAGCCGGTCCACGCCGGCAACGTCAACGACGAATGGACCGGGCGCCTGGCCCCGGCGGTGAGGGAGCACGCGGCATGAGCGACTACGTCGACCTGGACGCCCTGTGGAAGGTCCTGCTCGCCTCGCTGCCGGCGGGCGCGGGCCTGGCCGCGGTCTTCTCCCTGGCCCTGGTGGGCCTGTCCGGCGGGCGTACGGCCGGGCGGGCGGGAGCCGGGCGACGTGTCACCCGGGCCGGCCGTGCCGGCGGGCCGGTCAGGCGGGTCGCCGGGCCGGTGCGCGCGCCGCCATCCGCCGTTCGAACCACACCGAGGTGAACGGCGGCACCGCGCACGCCAGGCCGAGCGCCACCGTGCCCCGGCTCCAGCCCGCCTCCCGCGCCGAGAGCACGACCCCGGCCGCGTACAGCACGAACAGCGCACCGTGGATCGGCCCGAACACCTTCACCCCGAGGTCGCCTGTCGCGGCCACGTACTTGAAGAACATCCCGACCAGCAGACCCGCCCACGAGCACGCCTCGGCCACCGCCACGACCCGGAACCAGCGCAGCATGCCTCACCCCTCCACTCCGAATGATCACGCATACTCTACAGGCTGTAGAGCGCGGTCCTGAGACGGGAGGGCCCGCGGTCCCTCGCCGTCGGTGCGAGAGCTCGATCCCTCGCAAGATCACGGAAACCGGGAGGATCACCCGGTCGCGCCACCGGGCGATCTAAGCTGTCCCCATGACCGCCTCACGGGAGTCGTCCCCGTCGCCCGAGCGGCCCGAGCCCCTGACCATCGCGGAGATCGCCGAACGGGCCGCGGTGTCGGTCTCGACGGTGTCCAAGGTCGTCAACGGCAAGGCCGAGGTCTCCCCGGGCACCCGGACGGCCGTCGAGAGGATCATCGAGGAGTACGGCTACCGCCGCCAGCGCAGGCCCGCGAGCCGCTCGGCGATGATCGAGCTGGTCTTCCACGAGCTGGAACCGGCGTCCGGCTACGCGATGGAGATCATCAGCGGGGTCGAGCAGGTCACGCGACGGCACCGGCTGTCCCTGGTGCTCTCGCAGCTGCAGGGACGGCAGGTCGCGGATCCCGCGTGGTTCGAGGGCCTTCTGCACCGGCGCCCCTCCGGGGTGATCGCCGTGTTCTCCGGGTTCACCGCCGCCCAGACGGAACAGCTGCGCAAGCGCGAGATCCCCCTGGTCCTCGTGGACCCGACGGGCGAACCCTCCCACGAGGTCCCGTCGGTCGGCGCGGGCAACTGGAGCGGAGGGCTGACGGCCACCCGTCACCTGCTGGAACTGGGACACCGCCGTATAGCGATCATCGCCGGCCCGCCGCACCTGCTCTCGGCACGGGCCCGGCTCGACGGTTACCGCGCGGCGATGGACCAGGCGGGCGTACCGGTGGACCCGCGCCTCGTACGCGGGGACAGTTTCCTGTTCGAGGACGGCATCGAGCACGCGCTGGCCCTGCTCACCCTTCCGGAGCCACCGACCGCGATCTTCGCTTCCAACGACGGCCTGGCCATGGGGATCTACCAGGCGGCCGCGAGGACCGGCATGCGCGTCCCCGGCGACGTGAGCGTGGTGGGCTTCGACGACCTGACGCCCGCCCAGTGGGTCAGCCCGCCCCTGACCACCGTCCGCCAGCCGCTGCGGGACATGGGCATGGCCGGTGCGTCCATGGTGGTGGGTCTGACCAACGGCGAATCCCCGGTCCAGAACCGCCTCATCCTGAGCACCGAACTGATCGTCCGGGGAAGCAGCGCGGCACCCGCCGGGAGACGTCCGGTACCGGTGGAATGAGGACGTGGGACCCGTGTCCCACGGGGCACTGGTGGGGGGGGGGGGGGGGGGGGGGGGGGGGGGGGGGCGGGGGGGGGGGGGGGGGGGGGGGGGGGGGGGGGGGGGGGGGGGGGGGGAAGGGGGAGTTGGGGCCCTTTCCCCCAGGGGGCGGGGGGGGTCCCCGGGCGGGGGGCCCCCCCCCCCCCCCCCCCCGGGGCCGGTTCAGTGGGGACCGGCGGAAGGCCGGATCCGTGTCAGGTCGTCAGCGCTGGAGAGTCAGCAGGCCCGGCCGGTAGGGCAGGAGGCCGTAGTCGGACGGGTTGACGTTGGGGTCGCGGCCCTGGTAGAGCAGCTGGAGGTTGCAGGGGTCGACGGTCATGGTCTGGTCGGCATTGGTGCGCAGCAGCTCGCCGTGGCTGATGTCGTTGGTCCAGGTGGCGCCGCTGTTGGCCTTGCCGGCGAACGGGTTGGACTCGGTGGCGGCCTGCGGGGTCCAGGTGCCGTTGAGGCTGGTGGCGGTGAAGGAGCGGAAGTAGCGCCCCCGCGCGCCCATGGCCTCGACGATCATGAGGTAGCGGTTCTGGTTCTGCAGCTTGTAGACCTGCACGGCCTCGAACAGGTTCTCCTTCGTGTCGCTCATGATGACGGTCGAGGAGGTGCCGAAGTTGCCGGGGAAGTTCCCGATGGGCATGCCGGCGCGGTAGATCTTGCCGTTGTCGCCGGCGAAGAACAGGTACATGTTCGTGCCGTCACCGATGACGGCCTGGTCGATGGGGCCGGTGTCGGAGCCGGTGATGCTTCCGGAGAACAGGGTCTGCGGGGCCGACCAGCCGTTGGGGTTGGTGGGGTCGCTGGAGGTGCGGTAGGAGAAGGCCGGGCCGCCCCACTGGTAGGCCAGCACCCAGATGTTCTTGGGCGCGAAGTAGAACAGCGAGGGCGCCACCGCGGCGAACGACATCGCGTTCTGGCTGGCCGAGGCCATCTGCGACCAGTTGGTGAACAGGCCGAAGTTCATCGAGCCCCAGGTCTTGCCGAAGTCGTGGGTGGTGGCGTAGACGAGCTGCTTGCCCTGGTAGGGGGCGACGGTGAAGTCCTTGAGCGAGACCCAGCCCGACCTCGGGTTGGCCAGCACGCCGGTGGAGTTCCAGCGGTACGTCGAGGGAAGGTCGCAGGTGCCGCCGGTCGGCGTCACGGTCGGCGTCGGGTTCGGCTCGCTGCCGACCTTGACGAACTGCCACTGCTGGTTGGCGCCGCCCCAGTCGTCGTACTGGACGATGTTGGCGCCGTCGGCGGTGGAGGCGCCTTGGACCTCCAGGGCCTTGTTGCTGTTGCGGTTGATCAGCCGCACGTGGCCTGCGTCGGAGTCGGCCAGGCGCCACTGCTGGTTGGTGCCGTTGAGGTCGGCCCACTGCACGACGGCGCCGCCGTTGGCGGTGGAGAAGCCGCTGACGTCGAGGACCTTGCCGGAGTGGCGGGACTTGACCCGGTAGTGGCCGCCGCCGGAGTCGACGAACTGCCACTGCTGCTGGTTGCCGTTGTTGCGGGTCCACTGGGTGATGCGGCCGCCGTCGGCGGTGGAGAGGTTGTAGACGTCCAGGGCCTTGCCGCTGGTGCGGTTGACCAGCACGTACCAGGCGTTGGTGTCCACCGTCGCCGCCGAGGCGGTGGTCACGTTGGCCACGAGCATGGCGGCGCCCATCAGGGCCGCCGCCATGGCGGCCAGCGCCCTTCTTCGCCACCCGTGGCGCCGTGGAGAGGGGGGCAGAGCCCGGACAGGGACTTTCATGGCGTGCTCCTTCGGTCAGGTGAGGCCGCTGAGCGGGACCGGGGGTGTGACGTTGGAGGTGACGACGCCGAAGGCGCCCGGCGCGTGACGCCGGTGCTTTGACTTCGAACAGGTTCACAGCTGATCAGGTGGAGGTGATGTCCGTTTCGTCGTGACAGGACCGATCTGATGTCCGGCGAAATGTTAACGCTAACATTTCCGGGACGTAAACTGAGAGTAAAGAACGAACCGGGGCTCAGTCAACGATCGTAAGCCTTGTTTTAGACCGAAACGTTCGGTAACGCCGGGATCGGTGGGGGCGTACGGGGTGGGCCGAGGCTTCGGAGGCCCCGTCCGCAGAGGGTGCCGATCCGTCGGTACGACGCATTTCGCTCGCTCTTCCAGCGATTTTGTCCGACGACGGCAAGGGGAGTGATCATGATCTTTCTGGAGGGGCATGGCGTGGAGCCCGTGGCCGTGACGATGGGGCGACGGTGACCGTCACGGCGTTCGTTCCGAAAATTTCATGACGTTCATGGTCGTCTTCTGGGCGGACCGGCGATCGGACGCTCGCCCGCGCCCTCCGGTGCGTCCCCGGGGGAGCGGGGCCCGCTGACGGGGACGCGCTGACGGGGACGCGCTGACGGGGATGCGCGGCCGCGTGGGTGAGTGTGCCGTACCGGATGGATCCGGCCACCAGGCCCGGCTCACGCGTTCGGAGAGACCGTCACCGTGACCGGTCCCGCGGAGGTTCCCCTGGTAAAAGAAATCCTCACCGCCGTGGCGCTCCGGCCGTCCGCCGAGGTGGTGGTGTCATGGGTCCCATGAGGGGGACGTCATGATCGTGGTGGGAGTGGACGGCTCGCAGGCCGCGCTCGCGGCCGCGGGCTGGGCGGCGCGGGAGGCCGCGCTCCGCGGTGACGAGCTGAGCCTGGTGCACGTCATGCCCGCCTGGCCTCTGGAGATCTCCGAGCGGGACCGCTACGCCGACGTGGGCCGCTGGATGCGCGAGGGAGCCACGTCCATGCTGGACGCGGCACTGGAACGCGTCCGCCAGGAGGATCTCCGTGTCGCGGCGCAGGCGCGGTTGCTGGGCGGTGACCCGCGTGCCGTCCTGATCGAGGTCGCGGCCGGTGCCGGGCTCCTGGTGGTCGGCAACCACGGGCTTGGGGGTTTCACGGGGATGCTGCTCGGGTCGGTGGCGCTGGGGGTCGCCGGGCGCGCCGCCTGCCCGGTGGCCGTCGTCCGTGACCCGCTCACCCCGCCGGGAGGGGAGGTGGTCGTCGGTGTCGACGGTTCCGCCACGGGGGCGGACGCCCTGGGATTCGCCTTCGCCGAGGCGTCCCTGCGCGGTACCGGCCTGCGGGCGGTGCACGTCTGGAACAGCCCGGTCGTCGGTGGCGGCCCCTCGGCCCTGCGGGTCGCACAGGAGGCGGCCGAGGCCGAACGGCGCCTGCTGGCCGAGGCCCTGGCGGGCTGGAGCGAGCGCCACCCCGACGTCACGGTCACCGAGCAGGTCGAACACGGCCACCCGGTGCACGTCCTGGCCGAGGTCTCGGCCCACGCCGGTCTGCTGGTCGTCGGCTCACGCGGCCTCGGGGACCTGGCCGGGCTGCTGACGGGGTCGGTCAGCCACTCGCTGCTGCACCACGCCACCTGCCCCCTGGTCGTCACCCCGGCCCCGGCCTCTCGCGGCCCCTCCTGACCGGCCCTGCCCGGGCGGTCACCCCGTCCACGCCGCCGCCCCGGCGGGTCTGGCCCCGGGCGGCGCCGCCCCTACCCGGGACCTCACCTGCCGGGTCGTCCGCGAGGAGGACGCGGGCCGGTTCCCGTGTCACCAGGGGATGACGCCGTCGTCCTCGAAGAACGAACCGGTCGGGCCGCCGTCGGGCAGCGTGGCGAGCCGGATCGCCGTGGCCGCGCCCTGTTCGGGGGTGCGGGGTGCCTGGAAGCCGGTGAAGTCGGTGGCGACCAGGCCAGGGCAGGCGGCGTTGATCAGGATGTTCGTACCGGTGAACCGCCGGGCGTACTGCACGGTGACGGCGTTGAGGAACGACTTCGACGGCGCGTAGGCCGCCATGACGGGGCCGATCTCGATGTCCGGGTCCGCCTGCCGGGTCAGGGAGGCGACGCTGCTGGAGACGTTGACGATGCGTGGCGACGCCGAGCGCCGCAGCAGCGGCAGCATCGCGTTGGTCACCCGGATGACACCGATGACGTTGGTCTCCACGACGGTGCGGAGCACGCCGAGGTCGAGCGTGGTCGGGTCCTGCACCCATCCCGGGCCCGTCGGCCCCGAGATGCCGGCGTTGTTGACCAGGACGTCCAGGCGTCCGGCCCGCCGTCCGACCAGTTCCGCGGCCTCGGTGACGCTCCGGTCGCCGGTCACGTCCAGCGGTACGCCGAACGCGTCCACCCCGGCGGAGCGCAGCTTCTCGACGGCGGTCCCGAGCCGGCCCTCGTCGCGGGCTCCCACGCCCACGCGGTAGCCGAGGGCGCCCAGCCCGGCCGCGATCTCGTATCCGATCCCCTTGTTCGCGCCGGTGACCAGCGCGGTCTTCGTTTCGCTCATGCCGTCGATGGTCGCTCTCGGGCGGGCGGCGCATCCAACACCGATACGGTGACCTGTCATACCCGGTGGGTATCACCGCATACGGTGTGGCCATGGACGCCCTGGAGATCCGTGAGCTGAGGTACTTCACCGCCGTCGCCGAGGAGCTGCACTTCGGCCGCGCCGCCGAGCGCCTCGGCATGGCCCAGCCGCCGCTGTCGCGGGCGATCCAGCACCTCGAGCGGCGTCTCGGCGTCTCCCTGCTGGAACGCGACCGCCGCGGGGTCTCGCTGACCGGCGCCGGAGAGGTGCTGCTGCACGAGGGCCGCGCGGCCCTCGACGCGGCCACGGCCGCCGCCCGCCGGACCCGTCGCGCCGGTGGTGCCGACGGTCAGGGCGGTTCCCGCAACCGCCTGGTGCTGGCGGTGAAGGCCGCCGCGTCTCACGAGCTGCTGCAGAAGCTCCTCGACGCCTACGCGGCCGAGCCCGGAGCCGCGGAGATCGAGGTGCTCCCGAGCGGTATGTGCGAGCAGGAGGAGATGCTGCGCGACGGCCGTGCCGACGTGGCGCTCATGCACGCGCCGTTCAACTCCCTCGCGGGGTTCGACAGCGAGGAACTGACGACCGAGGGGCAGATCGCCGTCCTGCCCGCCGGGCATCCCCTCGCCGCGCGCGAGACCCTGTCCATGGACGACGTCCGCGACGTCCCCGATCTTCCGCTCGCCCGCTGGCCCCGCCACGGCACGTACCCGCCCGGACCGGGTCCCGAGGTCCGTGACCAGACGCAGCTGGCCCAGCTGATCGCCCTCGGGCGTACCATGGCCGTCTTCCCCGACTCCGCCCGCTCCTGGCTGTGGGCCGGGCACGCCGCCGTCCCGCTGACCGACGCGCCCCCGGTCGTCACCTGCATCGCCTGGCCCGCGCACAGCCGCTCCCTCGCCCTCGCGAGTCTGGTCCGCACGGCCACGCGGCTGTGACCCCCCCGGGGGGTGACGGTCCGGGGCCGGGCGGCCCACCGGCGCCCGGCGCCGTGCCCTCAGTGACCCTCAGCGTCCCTCGGTGACCCTCGTCCCTCCCGCCGCTGCGCGGTGAGGGCGTCGAGCAGCCCGGGGAACGCCCCGTTCATCTCGGCGCGGCGCAGGGTGTTCATGCGCGAGGTGCCGACGTAGTGCTGCCGGATCAGGCCCGCCTCGCGCAGCACCTTGAAGTGGTGGGTGGCGGTGGACTTGCTGACCGAGATGTCGAAGGCGCCGCAGGCGATGTCCTGCCCGGCGGCGGCCAGCTGCGTGACGATGCTCCGGCGTACCGGGTCGACGAGGGCCTCCAGCACTTTCTGAAGGTCGAACTCCGAGACGTCCGGGTGTGGGGGCGTGCGGTCCATCCCCCCATAGTACGATCTGGATCAAAGTTTGACCGCGATCGTACTTTGATGGCACGGTGAGCGGTGTTTCCCGCGAGCGAAGGAGGACGCCATGACAAGGGTCGTACGGTTCCACGAGATCGGCGGGCCCGAGGTGTTGCGGCTGGAGGACCTGGAGGTCGGTGAGCCGGGGCCGGGCGAGGTGCGGATCCGGGTGGACGCGATCGGGGTCAACAGGGCCGAGGCCCTGTTCCGGAGCGGCCTGTACATCGAGCGGGTCAAGCACCTGCCCTCCACGCTCGGCAACGAGGCGGCCGGTGTGATCGAGGCGGTCGGCCCCGGGGTGACCGGGTTCGAGGAGGGCCAGGCGGTCAGTGTCGTGCCGAGCTTCTCCCACAACGACTACGGCGTCTACGCCGAGCGGGCGATCGTGCCGGCGAGCGCTCTCCTGCCGCGTGCGGAGGACGTGGACGCGGTGACCGGTTCGGCGGTGTGGATGCCGTGGCTCACGGCCTACGGCGCGATGGTGGAGGTGGCAGGGATGCGGGCGGGCGACGTGGCGGTGGTGACCGCGGCCTCCAGCAGCGTCGGCCTGGCCGCGATCCAGACCGCCGACCGGCTGGGCGCCATCCCGGTGGCCGTGACCCGCAGCCGGGACAAGCGGCGGCGGCTGCTGCAGGAGGGCGCGGCCGAGGTGATCGTCTCGGACGAGGAGGACGTGCCCGGACGCGTGCTGGAGGTGACAGGCGGCCGGGGTGCCGAGTTCGTCTTCGACGCCGTCGCCGGGCCGGGGGTGACCGACCTGGCCCGCGCGGTGGCCGCCGACGGGACGATCCTCCTGTGGGGCGCGCAGAGCGGGCTGCCCACGCCCTATCCCGGGTTCGACCTCGGCATGCCCGCGCTGAACATGCGCACGTACACCATGCTGGAGATCACCAGGGATCCCGGGCGGATGCGGCGCACCACGGCGTTCGTCACCTCGGGCCTGCGCACCGGGTCCCTGCGCCCGGTGGTGGACCGTCTCTTCCCGCTGGAGGAGGTCGTGGAGGCCCACCGGTACATGGAGTCCGGCACTCAGTTCGGCAAGATCGTGATCACCGTGGCGCACTGACGCGAAGCCGTCCGGCGGTGGACGGACCGGCCCGTCCGTTCACCCCGTCCGTTCACCCCGGCCGGCCCAGCCTGACGGCCCGGGGGAGGAAGACGATGCCGTCGACCAGGTCGAGGTGGGCCGGGTCCAGCGGGAAATAGGCGAAGTCGGGGGAGACGCGCGGGGCGGACCGGGTGACGGCCCCGGCCAGGCGGCGGGCGTCGACGAGCGAGTGCTCCCACGGGAGCGTGGACAGGACGCCCTCGACGGTGTCCGGGGACGGGGTGTCGTCGCCGACCGTGCCGAGGGCCGAGGCCAGGAAGGCGTACCGGTCGCCCAGGTACGTCCCGGTGATCGCCCCCGCGCTCCACCACTCCAGCGTCTGGTCGCCGAACGACATGAGGCTCTTGTTGCGCTGCAGGTGGAGGTTGGAGGAGAAGACCAGGGCGGGGCCGTGCTCGGCGACGGCACGCAGGTTGGCGGCCATCATCGCGTCCCGCAGCGCCGACAGCCGGCCCCAGCGTGCCGGGGAGTCGTCGGCCATCCCGTGGTGGTAGCGGAGCAGGCCGACGGCGGTGCGCGCGTACAGTGCCGCCCGCTCCCGGTCCCGCGCGCCCAGCCGCGGCAGCTGCGTCTCCAGCAGCGCCACCAGGTCGTCGGTGATCAGCCGTAGCCGCCGGGCGTCGTCGGACCGGCCGATCGACCGGGACGGGTCCATGGCCGTGGCCTCGTTCTCCCACCGGTCGTCCGGGCCCAGCAGCTCGTCGAGGGCCTTCTCGTCGCAGGGCAGGGGACCCTCCAGAAGGGCGTACAGGCCGGTGAGCGCCTGGCGCGGGCTCGCCGCCCAGTACTCCAGCGGGCCGTCGAACCCGAAGAACCTGAGCTTCTCATCATGTTCCTCGTTGTACGCGCGCATCCAGCGCACGAGTTCGCGGTTGGCCGGGAACGCGCCGAAACCATGACTGAAGCCGCGTTCCATGACGTCGTCGAGCGTGCCCGCGCCCGTCGCGATGTGCTCGTCGACCACGAGGCCCATGAGGCAGTCGCTCTCGGCGGCGAACGACCGGTAGCCCTCGTGCTCGACCAGATGACGGAAGATCTCGTTCCGCACCTCGCCCAGCTCTTCCACGAAGTGCCTGGCCTCGCCCAGGCCGAGCAGCAGGGGCCGTGAGGGAAGCGACCGGAGGAGAGCCGAGACTCCCGCGCCGTCGAGCGGCCGGGCCATGTCCTTGATGTCCTTGGTGTCCATGCCTTCAACGGTATCATTGAACCCTCGATGTAAACTTTTCCCTCTTGTTCCCACTTCGTTCGCCGAATACCTTCAATCGGCGATGCATCCGTGAGGTCCCGGGAATCACCGCGCGACGTATCTTCGCGCACGACCGTGACCGGCTCGCGGGCTCACCGGGGGCCGTCCGCCATCACCCTGCCCTGCCCCGAACGGCCCGTGCCGACCTTCACGACGCGCGGACGCGCGCCTCCCGGCCGTGGAACGCCGTCACGGGCCCGCCGCCGAATGGTCAACACGATGTAGACTGTTCACATCATGACAAGTACATCTGGCGGAGATCGCGACGTCGCGCGGCTGGCGTCCCGGTTGCGGATGCTGACCCTGCAGCGTTCGGACGCCTGGCTGGACCTCGACCTCACGCTGCCGCAGCTGCGCGTGTTGTTCGCCGTCCGTCGCAGGGACGGCTGCACGGTGTCGGAGCTGTCCGAGGCCCTCGGACGACGGCTCGCGGCCACGTCCGCCCTGGTGAACCGGATGGTCCGCGCCGGGCTCCTGCAGCGGGTGAGCGATTCCGACGATCACCGGCGGGTCCGGCTGAGGCTCACCGACGAGGCGGAGCGGATGCTGGCTACGACGGACCAGCGGTCGGCGGACAGGTTCGCGGCCATCCTCGGACGCATGAGCGCGCAGGGCCGCGCCGCGCTGGCCGGCGCCCTGAGCGAGCTGATCGAGCTCGTGTCGGCGGACCTCGCCGAGGATCGGACACCGGGTGCCGATCCCCACCCCACGGAGGAAGGACTCCCATGAGCGCGTATCCGTACCGCAACCCGTACGAGGGCCTGTCCGGGACGATCGACATCAAGGCCGTCCGGGACGCCGGTTTCCGCGAGCAGCGGTTCGACACCGGCACCGTGCGGCTCAACTACGTGGTGGGCCCGGACAACGGCCCCCCGCTGGTCCTGCTGCCCGCGCAGATGGGGACCTGGGAGAGCTACCAGCGCGTACTGGTGCCGCTGTCGCGGCGGCTGCGGGTCTACGCGATCGACGTGCGCGGACACGGCAAGTCGAGCTGGACGCCGGGGGAGTACTCCTGGAACCACCTCGGCGCGGACATGGCGGCCTTCCTCTCCGAGGTCGTGCGAGCCCCCGCCGTCGTCGCCGGCAACTCCTCCGGAGGGCTCCTGGCCCTGTGGTGCGCGGCCAACCTCCCCGGCCGGGTCGCCGCGGCGATCCTGGAGGACGCCCCGGTGTTCTCCGCGGAGATGCCCCGCTTCCGCGACCGCGACCGCTTCGTGTACGAAGGGCTGGAACACCTCGCCGACACCCTCGGCGACCCTCGCGACCGGGATCTGGCCGACTACTTCCGCGGCCTGACGCTCCCGGTCTCCGAGACCCGGGAGAAACGCGTCCCCGACTGGTTCGTCTCCTTCCTGTCCCGCCGCGTCCGGGCGTTCCGGACCCGCCGCCCCGGGCGGCCGGTGGACATCCCCTACCTCCCGCTCAAGCTCCGTCTGCTGCTCAAGTGCCTGTCCATGTACGACGCGGACTTCGCGCGGGCCTTCGTCGACGGCCGGTTCTACGAGGGGCTCGACCACGCCGACGCGCTCGCCCGCGTGTCGTGCCCGCTGCTGGTGCTGCACGGCGACTGGCGGCGCGTGCCGGGCCACGGCCTGATCGGCGCGATGGACGACGAGGACGCGGCCCGGATCAGGAGACTCGTGCCGCACGGCCGGTACATGAAGATCAAGGCCAATCACGTGATCCACATGTCCAGGCCCCGCCGGTACGTGGAAGCGGTGAACACCTTCCTCGCCGAGGACGTCATGGGCGAGTTCGCCGCCCCGGCCGGACGGGCGTGACACCGCCTCCCGCCCGTCGGCTTCCGGGTTTCCGGGTTGCCGGGCTTTCGGGCGCGAGGCCGCGGATCAGGCGGGGACGCGGGCCGGGTCAGGTCCTGCGGATCACGGTGACGTCGAGCTCCAGCGCCACCTTCCTGGCGACCAGGCCCGCGGCGCCGCCCCAGTGCACGCCCCAGTCCCTGCGGTCGATCGTCGCGCCGCCCCGGAAACGGATCCGGGCACCATCCCGCGGGTCGTGCTCGACGTCGGCGCGCTCGACGTCCACGGTCACGGGCCTGGTCACGCCGCGGATGGTCAGGTCACCGGTGAGCCGGAAGCCGGTCTCGCCGGCCTGCCGTACTCCGGTCGAGGTGAAGGTGATGGCCGGGTGGTCGTCCAGGGCCAGGAACCTGCCGCGCAGCGCCTTGTCGCGTTGCGGGTTGAGGGTCTGGACGCTGCCGGTCTGGATCGTCACCGTGACGCTCGATCTGGACGGATGGTCGCCGTCCACGTGCGCGCCGCCCTCGAACCTCTCGAATCGCCCGCGTACCACGGGACCGATCGTGTGCCGGGCGGTGAAGCCGATCCGGGTACGGGCGGGGTCGAAGGCGTAGTCGCCGGTCAGCTCGCCGAGCGTGGTCGTCATGCTGGTCGCTCCTGGAGGAAAGAGGCGGGGGAGGGGCGGAGGGGAACGGCCGTTCCTCCGGTTCCGGGCCGGTCGGTCGTCCGGTTCCGGGCCGGTCGTGAGGCGCGCTCACGCCTCGGGCGCGGCAGGGGGCGGTGAGCCCGCCAGCGGGCTGGAGTCGAGATAGCGGACCTCGTAGACGCGCTCGCTGAACCTCCAGCCCTCGGGGGTCCGCCGGTAGCGGTCGTGGTAGAGGGCGTGGTTGCGATGCGAGCCGCCGTCGCGCATCCGCCCGAACTCCTGGACGTACGCGCGGCCGGTCGCGGTGTCGCCGTCCAGCCGGACGACGCCCGGGTGGAGGTTCTGCACGAAGAACTCCCACAGCCCCTGCCCCCACTCGATCCCCGCCCGGATCTGCTCCCGGCCGGTGAACTCCCTGCCGATGTGCGGCCACCGCACCACGGCGTCGGGGGTGAACAGCGACCCGGCGCGGTCGTAGTCACGCATCATCACCGCGTCGGTGAGTTCGGCGCGCAGCGATTCGATCTCGAAACGATCGGCGACGGCCCGCATGCCGTCCATCGGTCCCCCCGGCCCCGTCGGTGTGCCGGTCAGGCGGGGGCCGCCTGCCGGTGATGACGTGTCCAGCATCGCCGCAGGTCAGTGGCGGAACAATGTAAGCTTCGTGCAGCGATCCATAACACAGGGGTTATCCGTGGAGCTGCGCGACATCGAGATCTTCCTGACGCTGGCCGAGGAGCTGCATTTCGGCCGCACCGCCGAACGGCTCGGCGTGTCCCAGGCCCGGGTCAGCCAGGCCGTCGGCAGGCAGGAACGACGCCTCGGCGTGACCCTGTTCGACCGCACCAGCAGGCGGGTGACCCTGACTCCCGTCGGCCGGCGGCTGCGCGAGGACCTCCAGCAGGCCCTCGACCTCCTGCGGGCCGGGCTCGCCCGCGCCGAGGCGGCCGGCCTGGGCGCCGGTCAGACCCTGCGGCTGGGGGTGTTCGGCCATGCCGGGCACGAACTGCGCCCCCTCGTCGACGCGTTCCGCGCCCGCCATCCCGGGATCGACGTCCGGTTCGGCGAGATCAACGGCAGCGACCCGTTCACCGCCCTGCGTACCGGGGACCACGACGCGCACGTCCTGTGGCTGCCCGTCGCCGAACCGGACCTCACGGTCGGTCCCACCGTGTTCACCGCGGGCCGCGTGCTGGCCGTGCCGGCGGACCATCCGCTCGCCGGTCGCGGCACCGCGTCCCTGGAGGACCTCGCCGACAACCGTGTCGTCGACCTCGGCCCCGACGCCCCCGCGTACTGGGTCGAGTCCATGGTCCCCACCCGCACACCGCTGGGCCGTCGCGTTCCCCGCGGGCCCGCCGCGCGGACCTTCCACGAGATCCTCTCCCTGGTCGCCGCCGGGGACTGCGTCCACCCCCTGGGGGAGGTCGCCGCCCGCTACAACAATCCTCCCGGCGTCGTCTTCCTGCCCCTGCGCGACGCCCCCGTCCTGCGGTGGGCGCTGACCTGGCGGTCCACCGCCGACGGCCCGGCCCTCCGCGCGCTGGCCCGGACCGCCGCCGACCTCGGCCCCATCGCCCTGTGACGACGGACGGCACGGCCCGTTATGAATCTACATCGTAAAGGCGATCGATCGATTCCAGAATCGTTCACAGCAGGCCGAAGACTGGTCACCCACGGACGAAGACCGCTCCGGGGAACCGCCTCCGGCAGGGCTGCCGGAGGCGGTGAGATCAGGTCACGCGACGGCGGTCCCCTCGAGTTCGACCATCAGGTCGGGGACGGCCAGCCGTGTCACCCCGAGCATCGTGGTGGGCGGTGCCACCCCGGCGGCGCCCAGTCGCGACGCCAGCGCACCGTAGTGCTCGAAGAGCCGGTCGACGTCGGTGGTGTAGACGTTGAGCCGGACGAGGTCGGCGAGGGACATGCCGGCCTCGCCGAGCACGGCCTCCAGGTTGTCGAGGCTCAGTTCGAGCTGCGCGGCCATGTCGCCGGCGTGCCGGGGCCTGCCTTCGCCGCCCATCGCGGTCTGCCCGGCGCAGTACAGGGTCCGGGTGTGCCCGGAGACGACCTCACCCTGGTTGTAGCCCAGCTCCACCGACCAGTTCCACGGGTTGATCGCCGTTCGCTCGGTTGTCATGTCAGCTCCATGTGATTCGTCGACGTCATGTATGTCCGCCGGCTCGGTGGCCGCCGTGTTTTTCGTGGCGTCGGTAAGCCTCTCGGTGAATCACGACATCCTGTGTCGTGTATCGGGGGCATACTTTTCGTGTGCGCGCCGACCGGTTGGTCTCGCTGGTACTGCTGCTGCGGCAGCACGGCCGGCTGTCCGCGACCGCGCTGGCCCGCGAGCTGGAGGTGTCCACCCGCACCGTGCTGCGTGACATCGAGGCGCTGTCCGCGGCCGGTGTCCCGGTCTACGCCGAGCGCGGCCGGCACGGTGGGTTCGCGTTGCTGCCGGGTTTCCGGACCGAGCTGACCGGGCTGAACCGTGACGAGGCCCTTGCCCTGCTGGTCGCCGGATCGCGGCGTGGCGCACAGGCGTTCGGCCTCGGCTCGGCGCTGGCCTCGGCGATGCTGAAGGTGGTCGACGCGCTGCCCGAGAGCTATCGGGACACCGCGGCCGGTGCGGCGGAGCGACTGCTCATCGACCCGGAGACCGACCTTCTCTCGCGCCGGCTGGTGGCCGAGGAGGTGCCCGACGCCGTCGTGGCCGAGGTGCTGCGCGCGGTGTTCGCCGGTCGCAGGCTGCGCATCCACTACGAGGCCGTGGGCCAGAGCCCGAGGTGGCGCACGGTGGACCCGATCGGCCTGGTCACCGTACGGGATCAGGGTTACCTGCTGGCCACGAGGTCCGGTGCGGACCGCACCTACCGGCTGTCCCGCATCCTGGCCGCCGAGGAACTCGCCGAGCCCGCGCAGCGACCGGACCGGGTCGATCTGGACCGCGCCTGGCAGGAACGCAGCAGGCGGTTCCGGACCGGTGGCGACGATCAGGTCACCGTGCTGGTCCGGATGGACCCGGCGCGGCGGGAGGATCTGGTGGGCACCGCGCTGGCCGTTCTGGCCGAGGAGACCGAGTCGGACGGCCGGCTGCGGCTGGAGGTGACCTTCCAGGATGCGAGGCACGCCGAGTGGGCGCTGTGGCGGCTCACCACGAGCGCGGAGGCCCTGGCCCCGCAGTGGTTGCGTGACTCCCTGCGCGACCGTGCGGCCGCGATCGCCGCCTGCTACGAGGCTCCCCCCGGGAACGGGACCCGGCGTTGAGCGCTTCCGTGCGGCTTTCGGACCATGGGCCGGGTTCCGCCGCCCGGATCACGCCGGGGACCGGTGGTGGGACCGGTGGCCGGACCGGCGTGGCCGGCGCCCCGTATGCGGTCTTGATCGGTTCCGCCGGGGCGACTAGCCTGAGCGCCGGACCGGCGGAAGGCGGGGCGAGATGATCGCGTCACGCGGGAGGAAGACCGGTCACGACGAGCCGCCCGACCACGCCGCGATGGAGTTCGGAACCGAGTGACGATGAGCGCGGAAGAGGATTTCGAGCAGGTCGGCGCCGAGCTGGCCGACCTGGGTGTACGGATCTCCGGGATGATGGGGAGCCCCGCCCTCAAGGATCGGGAGGGGAAGGTGTTCGCGAGCCTGCAGCGTGACGGCGCGATGGTGTTCCGGCTGGTCAGGGACACCCCCGAACACGCGGCCGCGCTCCGGCTGGCCGGGGCGTCCCTGTTCGACCCCTCGGGGAAGGGCAGGGAGATGAAGGACTGGGTGGTCGTGCCCCATTCCGCGGCGGGGACGTGGACGGATCTCGCCGAGGCCGCTCTCAGCCGGCCCCGCTAGTCCGGGAAGGTCGCCGCGACGGGCACGGGCGCTGCGGGGGAGGGCGCCGACGTGGAGGCGGGTGGCCCCGGCCCCATGGGCGCAGGTGTCGTCATGGGGGAGGGGGCCCTGTCCTCTCTCACGCCGGGGCGTCGGCGTCGTGGGTGGTGCGGGTGGTTCGGGTGGTGTGCAGGCTCCATGCGATCGACACGGTGATGGTCACCACGATCACGCCCAGCGTCACCGGGATGGGCAGTTTCCCGACGGGGGTCTCGGACAGGATGAGCTTGACGCCGGCGAAGGCCAGCAGCACGGCGAGGCCGTAGTGCAGGTGCACGAAGCGGCGCAGCAGTTCGGCCAGGCAGAAGTACAGGCTGCGCAGGCCCAGGATGGCGAACGCGTTGGCGGTCCAGACGATGAACGTGCTGGTGGTGATGGCCAGGATCGCGGCGACGGAGTCGACGGCGAAGATCAGATCGGTGGCCTCGACGGCGATCAGGACGACGAACAGCAGGGTGGCGACGCGCCTACCGTCGACACGGGCGAAGAAGGCGTCACCGTGGTAGTTCGCGTCGGTGGGGATGACGCGGCGGACCAGGCGTACCACGGGGTTGCGGTCGGGCGGGGTCTGCTCGCCGTGGCGGAAGGCCATGGTGTAGCCGGTGTAGATCAGGAACGCGCCGAGGAGGTACGCGGTCCAGAAGAAGGTCTCCAGCAGTTCCGCGCCGAGGAAGATGAACGCCAGCCGGAACGCCAGCGCTCCGATCACGCCCCAGAACAGCACCTTGTGCTGCACCGCCGCCGGTACGGCGAAGTGGGAGAAGATCAGCGCGAAGACGAAGACGTTGTCGATCGACAGCGCCTTCTCGATCAGGTATCCGGCGAAGTAGGTGCCGGCCACGTCGCCGCCCTGCCAGGCCCACAGGATCACGCCGAACAGCAGTCCCGCGGCGATCCAGACACCGGACCAGACGGCGCCCTCGCGGAAGCCGATGACGTGGTTGTCGCGGTGCAGGAACAGGTCGATCGCCAGCATCGCGGCGATCGCCAGCATCAGCGCCGCCCAGACCCACCAGGAAACGGACAACGGGAGCCCTTTCGACCGGCCGGGCCTCGCGCGGAGGCCGGCGCTGCTGGTCGAAGGTCTCCCCGGGCCACCGCGGTGGGTGGCTGCGTCGCCGGGATCCGGATCTGCCGGGTCCGTAATGACGGCGGCGCGTCGAACGTCGGGTACTCCCCCTCGAACTACGATTGAGTATTCACGAAGCACTTTTCGTGTGTCAAGAGTGGGGGCAGGGGAATCACGATGCTGCTTTCGTGTGTTCGTGTGCGTACATTGGGGGGTGACCTGCCCCCCGGCCCGACCGTACGGATGGTGATCAGATGTCTTCGACGGCTCAGGCCGGAGCGGCTCGCGGTACCAAGGAGTGGACGTTCCTGACCAATCACGCCCACGTGCTGCTGGCCATCGCCCGGGAGCCGACCGCCCGGCTGCGTGACGTCGCCGACGCCGTCGGCATCACCGAACGCGCCGCGCAGGCCATCGTCGCCGACCTCGAGGCCGCCGGTTACCTGCGCCGCGAACGCGTCGGGCGGCGCAACGAGTACACCGTCAACCCGGCCGGGCACTTCCGTCATCCCGCCGAGGCCGACCGGCGCATCGGTGACCTGCTCGCCCTGTTCACCGACTCCCGGGTCACCGGGTGACGGCCGGACCGGCCGGGAGGGAACGTCCGCGTCACAGCGGCCGGCGGGGGAGGGGCTCCTCGAATTCACGGACCGGACGGATTCCGCCGGCCGGTCCGCGCCGGGGGTCTCTCCCGGACCGGGCGGACGGCCCCTGGACGGCCGCCGGAGCCGCCCGTGAGATGCTGCATCGGTGACGACGACCGGCCCCGCCGCCTCCACCCCGGCCCGCCGGCGTGGCCGTCCCGGCCACGACCAGGCGGCGATCCTGCGCACCGCGGTGGAGCTGTTCAACCGCAAGGGGTACGACGCCACGAGCATGGGGGACCTGGCCAAGGAGCTCGGCCTGACGAAACCGGCCATCTACCACCACGTCACGAGCAAGGAGCAGCTGCTCGGCGAGGCCCTGGACGACGCGCTCGACGAGCTGACGGCCGTCGTGGACGAGGCCACGCGGGATCGGGCCGGGACGACCGCCTACGCACGGTTACGCGAGGTGACGCGGCGCAGCGTCGAGGTGCTCGTGGCGCACCAGCCGTCCGTCACGCTCCTGCTGCGGGTACGGGGCAACAGCGAGGTCGAGCTGGCCGCGCTGGAACGGCGTCGCTGGCTGGACGACCGTCTCGCCGAGCTCGTCGCGGCGGCCGTCGCGGAGGGTGCCCTGCGTGGTGACGTCCCCCCGGCGCTGGTGAGCCGGCTGCTGTTCGGCATGGTGAACTCGCTGGTCGAGTGGTACCGCGCGGACGGGATGTTCGATCCGGTGACGATCGCCGAGGTGATCAGCCTCATCGCCTTCGACGGCCTGGCCCGGCACGAGGCCTGAGACCCCGCGCGACCGGCCGCGCCGACCGGACCGGCCGGTTCCGTGCGCTCTCCTGCGCCGCGTGGATCGGCTACGCCGTGCGGTCTCCCGTGCCGCGCGGATCGGTTGCGCCGTGCGGTCTCCCGTGCCACGGTCTCACCAGGTGAAGAAGCCCCGGCCGGTCTTGCGCCCGAGGTGCCCGGCGGCGACGAGGTCGCGCAGGATCCGGGGCGGCTCGAAACGGGGCCCGAGCTCGCGTGCCAGGTGCTCGGCGATCGCGAGCCGCACGTCGAGCCCCACCACGTCGGTGGTCCGGAGCGGCCCCATCGGATGGCGGTAGCCGAGGACCATCACCGCGTCGATGTCGGCCGCGCTCGCCACCCCCTCCTCCAGCATCCGCATCGCCTCCAGGGCCAGGCAGACCCCGAGACGGCTGCTCGCGAAGCCCGGGGAGTCCGACACGGTGACCGCCGTCTTGCCGAGCGCGGCCACCCAGCCCCGGGCCCGCGCGACCAGCTCGGGCGCGGTACGGGATCCGACGACGATCTCGACGAGGTCGCTCACCGGGACGGGGTTGAAGAAGTGCAGCCCGATGAAGCGATCGGGCGCGGCCAGGCCGGCGGCGAGCCCGTCGATCGACAGGCTGCTGGTGTTCGAGGCGAGCACGGCCTCGGGGGCGTGCTGGCCGGCCGTGGCGAGGACCGCGGCCTTGAGCGCCATGTCCTCGGGGACCGCCTCGACGACGAGCTCGCAACCGGCCAGTTCGGCCGGGTCGGCGGTCGTCCGCAGCCGCGCCATGGCGTCGGCGGGCGAGGTGGCGAGGGTGTTCTTCGCGTGGGACCTGGCCAGGCCGTCGCCCACCCGGGTCCTGGCCGCGTCCGCCGCCTCCTGGTCGTTCTCGACGATGACGACCCGGCTGCCGGAGGCCAGGAAGGCGTGCGCGATCCCGGACCCCATCCGTCCGCCGCCGAGGATCCCGACCGTCTCCGGCCGGTCGTCGTTCATCACGAAGCGCTCCTGTCGTCGGGAGTGGGGAGGACGTCGAAGGGGGCGACTCAGGCGTCGTAGTCGACGGTGACGCTGTCGCCGGTCGGGAACGTCTGGCAGGTGAGGACGAACCCGGCGTCGACCTCGGACCGGTCGAGGGCGTAGTTGCGGCGCATGTCGACCGTGCCCTCGCGGACGACGGCGCGGCAGGTCCCGCAGACGCCGCCCTTGCAGGCGAACGGCAGGTCGGAGCGTGCCGCCTGGGCGCCGTCGAGGATCGTCGTCTCCCGGGAGACGGTCGAGGTGGTGCGCCGGCCGTCGAGCACCGTCGTCAGCTCGCTCGTCGCGCCGGGCGGGATCTCGTTCCCGGCCCGGCGGGGGGACGGCGGCGGGGCGTCGGCGTAGAACAGCTCGACGTGGACGCGATCGGCCGGGACGCCGAGCTCGGTGAGCACCGGCCGCGCCTCCTCGATCATCGCCAGCGGCCCGCACAGCCAGACGTGGTCGAACACCTCGACGGGGACGAGGGTGGTCAGGAGGCGGCGCAGCCGGTCGCCGTCGAGCCGGCCGGAGAACAGCTCGACGTCGCGCGGTTCGCGCGAGAGCGTGTGCACGATCTGGAGCCGGGGACCGTAGCGGTTCTTCAGGTCGCCCAGTTCCTCGGCGAACATGATGGTGGCGCTGGTGCGGTTGCCGTACACGATCGAGACCTGGGCCCGGGGGTGGCTGAGCACCGTCGCGGCGACCGACAGCATCGGGGTGATGCCGGAGCCCGCGGCGACGCAAAGGTGCCGCTCGCCCGCCCGCGGGTCGGCCCGCCACGAGCCGGTGGGCGGCTGGACCTCGATCCGGGTGCCCGGCGTCACCTCGTGCACGAGCCAGGAGGAGAACAGCCCGCCGGGGATCTCGCGGACGCCGATGCGCGGCGCGGCGCCGGCCGGGGCGCAGATCGAGTAGGAGCGGCGGTGCTCGTGCCCGTCGATGAGGCGCCGCAGGGTGAGCGACTGCCCGGCGTGGAAGGCGTAGGTCTCGCGCAGCTCGTCGGGGACGGCGAAGGTGATCGCGGTGGCGTCCTCGCACAACCGGTCCACCGCCGTGACGGTCAGCGGGTGGAAGGCGGCGGCCCTGGAGCGGGCGGGGCCGGTCGCGAGCGTGGTCATCGTCAGATCTCCTTGACGTGCTCGAACGGTTCGGCGCAGTCGGTGCAGCGGTAGAGGGCCTTGCAGGCGGTGGCGCCGAACTCGGAGGTCAGCCGGGTGGCCGCAGAGCCGCAGCGCGGGCAGGGCGGCGCGGTGCGGGCCGGGCCGAGCGTGAGCGGGACCGGTCCGGCGCGCCGGGGTGCGGGGCCGGGCGCCGACAGCCCGGCGGCCCGCAGCGCGGCGCGGCCGCGTTCGGAGATCCAGTCGCTGGACCAGGGCGGGTCGAGCACGACCCGTACCTCGACGCGGTCGAATCCCGCGTCGCCGAGCCGGTGGACGAGGTCGTCGCGCATGGTCCCCATGGCCGGGCAGCCGGTGTAGGTCGGCGTGATCGAGACGATGACGGCCTGCGCGCCGCTCGCGTCCCGTTCCACCTCGACGCCGCGCAGCACGCCGAGGTCGACGAGGGTGAGCATCGGCATCTCGGGGTCGCGCACCTGACCGGCGACCTCGGCGGCACGCCGCCGGGCGTCGTCCGCGTGCGGGTCGCGCGTGCGCCCGGGGGGTTCGGCGGCACGCCGCCGGGCCTGCACCGCGTCCGGGTCGCGTGTCCGGCCGGGGGTCTCGGCGGCGCGCCGTCCGGCGTTCACCAGCGCCCGTCCGGGTGTGCGCGGGCGACCACCTGCATCTCGGCGAGCAGCAGGCTCAGGGCCTCGGTGTGCAGGCCGTCGCGGCCCGTCCGCCCTCCGACGCCGGCCAGCGGCGCCCGTTCGGGACGGCCGACGTCACTGAGGGTGAACACCTGGCCGAGGACGGCGTCCACCTGCTCCCGCAGGGACGCGGGGTCCACGCCGACGCCGGCCAGCGCCAGGGAGCGTTCGAGCGGATGCGCGGCGACCAGCTCGGGCTGCAGCGGCCACAGGGCGTCGAGGGCGGAAAGAAGCCTGCGGCGCGACTCCTCCGTGCCCTGCGCCAGGGTGAGGAACCAGCGCCCGGCCCAGTCGCGGTGGTAGGTGACCTCCTTGACCCCCTTGGCCGCCACCGCGGCCAGCACGGTGTCGCGGCTGGCGCGCAGCCGTTCCAGCAGCGCCAGCCGGGCCGTCGAGAACAGCAGCAGGCGGACGACGACGTGCGCGAAGTCACCGTTGGCCACCTCGGCCAGGCGTACGTTGCGGAAGGCACGGTCGTCGCGGAAGAAGGCGAGCGCGTCCTCCGGGGGCACCGGCGAGCCGTCGGGCAGCACGGGCACGACGCGCGGGTCCGCGGCGGCCGCGCGCGCCAGGAGCAGCCGCGCCTGCCCGAGGAGGTCGAGCGCCATGTTCGCCAGCGCGATGTCCTCCTCGAGGTCGGGGGCGCGGCTGCACCACTCCGACAGGCGCTGCGACATGATCAGGGCGTCGTCGCCGAGCATGAGGCAGTACGCGGCCAGCTCGGCGGGGTCCACGCCCTCGGGCGGGGTGGTGTCGACGCCGGCCAGCGGGTCCTCGAAGTCGGTGCCGAAGGCCCACTGGGAGGAGTCGCCGCCGAGCAGGCCGTCGAAGACGCTGCCGTGTTCGTCGTTCATGACCGTTCCGATCGTGTGGTGCTCACATGTGCGGGACGTCGCCGGGGATGTCGTAGAACGTGGGGTGCCGGTAGACCTTGTCGCCGCTGGGCGCGAACAGCGGGTCCTTCTCGTCGGGGCTGGAGGCGGTGATGGTGTCGGAGCGTACGACCCAGATGCTGACGCCCTCGTTGCGGCGCGTGTAGACGTCACGCGCGTGCCGCAGGGCCATCGCGTCGTCCGGGGCGTGCAGCGACCCGACGTGCACGTGGTTGAGGCCGCGCTTGCCGCGGACGAACACCTCGTACAGCGGCCACTCCCGCCGGCCGGCGCTCACCGGGCACCGGCCCGGTCGGTCCGGTCGGCGAAGGCCGACGCCGCCTCGCGCACCCAGGCGCCCTCCTCGTGGGCCGCGCGCCGGTGGGCCATGCGCTGGGCGTTGCACGGGCCGTTCCCGCGGATGACGGCGTCCAGTTCCGCCCAGTCCGGCTCGCCGAAGTCGTGGTGGCCGCGCTCCTCGTTCCAGCGCAGCTCGGGGTCGGGCAGCGTCACGCCGAGCGCCTCGGCCTGCGGCACCGTCATGTCGACGAACCGCTGGCGCAGCTCGTCGTTGGAGTGGCGCTTGACGCCCCAGGCCATCGACCGCGCGCTGTTGGGGGAGCGGTCGTCCGGCGGGCCGAACATCATGAGCGACGGCCACCAGAACCGGTCGACCGACTCCTGGACCATGGCGCGCTGGGCGTCGGTGCCGCGCATCATCGTCATGAGCAGCTCGTATCCCTGCCGCTGGTGGAACGACTCCTCCTTGCAGATGCGGATCATCGCGCGGCCGTACGGGCCGTAGGAGGTGCGGCACAGCGGCACCTGGTTGCAGATGGCGGCGCCGTCGACGAGCCAGCCGATCGTGCCGACGTCGGCGTAGGACAGCGCCGGGTAGTTGAAGATCGAGGAGTACTTCTGCCGGCCGGAGAGCAGCAGCTCGTTCAGCTCGGCGCGGCTGACGCCGAGGGTCTCGCACGCCGAGTACAGGTACAGGCCGTGCCCGGCCTCGTCCTGCACCTTGGCCAGCAGGATGGCCTTACGGCGCAAGGAAGGCGCGCGGCCGATCCAGGCGCCCTCGGGCTGCATGCCGATGATCTCCGAGTGGGCGTGCTGGGCGATCTGGCGGACGAGCGTCCTGCGGTAGTCCTCCGGCATCCAGTCGCGGGGCTCGATGCGGTCGTTGCGGGCGATCGTCGCGTCGAAGGCGGCCTGCAGCCGCTCCTGCAGGTCCGGCTCCGCCGGGGTGGTCGTCATCGTTCCTCCGCGGCCTCGAGTTCATTTACTTATCACTCGGTCAGTAATACCGTTGCACGGGGAGGGGCGTCCGCGCAACAGGTCGCGCCCGCGGAGAGGAGACGGTGTGAGCACGCTGCTGGAGAGCTACGTGGCCGGACGGTGGTTCCGGGCGGCCGACGAGGGGGAGCCCCTGCTCGACGCCTCGACCGGTGAGGAGGTCGCGCGCTTCTCCGGCCGTGGCCTGGACGTCGGCGCGATGGTCCGCCACGCCCGGCGGACCGGAGGCCCCGCCCTGCGGTCCCTGACCTTCCACGAGCGGGCCGCTCTGCTCAAAGCGCTGGCAAAGTACCTGTCCGAACGTAAAGAAGAGCTTTACGCGCTGTCGGTGCGCACCGGCGCCACCTCGCGGGACACGGCGGTCGACGTCGACGGCGGCATCGGCACCCTGTTCAGCTACGCGAGCAGGGGCGCGCGCGAGCTGCCCAACGACACCGTCGTCCTCGACGGCGGCCCGGAACGCCTGGGCAGGGGCGGCACCTTCGTCGGCCGGCACCTCTACACCTCCCGGCCGGGCGTCGCGGTGCAGATCAACGCCTTCAACTTCCCCGTCTGGGGCATGCTGGAGAAACTGGCCCCGGCCTTCCTCGCCGGGCTGCCCTCGATCGTCAAGCCCGCAGGCCAGGCCGCCTACCTCGCCGAACGCGCCGTCCGGCAGATCATCGAGTCGCAGATCCTGCCCGAGGGCACGCTGCAGCTCCTCGCCGGCGGCCCGGGCGGGCTGCTCGACGAGCTGACCGTCCAGGACAGCGTCGCCTTCACCGGCTCCGCGCACACCGCGGGCATCCTGCGCAGGCACCCGAACGTCCTGGACGGCGGCGTCGTCCTGGGCGTCGAGGCCGACTCGCTCAACTGCTCGATCCTCGGGCCCGACGTGGGCCCGGACGATCCGGAGTTCGACCTGTTCGTCAAGGGCGTCGTCACCGAGATGACCGTCAAGGCCGGGCAGAAGTGCACCGCCATCCGCCGCGTGCTGGTGCCCGAGCCGATGGCCGGCGCCGTGGTCGAGGCGCTCGCCGCTCGCCTGGCGAAGGTCACCGTCGGCGACCCGCGCAACCCGCAGGTGCGGATGGGCGCGCTGGTGAGCCTCGGCCAGCGCGACGAGGTGCGCAAGGCGGTCGAGGCGCTGCGGGCGAGCGCCGAGGTGGTCTTCGGCGCCCCCGGCGGCACGGCCCCGATCGACGGCGACGCCGAGCGCGGCGCCTTCATGAGCCCGCTCCTGCTGCGTGCGCGGCCCGGTGCCGGCGAGCCGCACGAGGTGGAACCGTTCGGCCCGGTGAGCACCGTGCTCACCTACGACGGCGTCGAGGAGGCGGTCGATCTCGCCGCCCGCGGCAGGGGCAGCCTCGTCGCCTCCGTCGTCACCCACGACCCGCAGGTGGCGCGGGCGATCGTGCTCGGGCTGGCGCCGTGGCACGGCCGGGTCCTCGTCCTGGACAGGGACGACGCCGGGGAGTCCACCGGGCACGGCTCGCCGCTGCCCGTCCTGGTGCACGGCGGTCCCGGCCGGGCCGGTGGCGGGGAGGAGCTCGGCGGGATCCGCGGGGTGCTGCGCCACATGCAGCGCACCGCCGTCCAGGCCTCCCCGGACCTGCTCACCGCGGTCACCGGGCAGTGGACGACGGGGGCGAAGCGCCTGACCTCCGACGTCCACCCGTTCCGCAGGTCGCTGGCCGAGCTGCGGATCGGTGACACGATCGCCTCCGGGACGCGGACGGTGACGCTGGAGGACATCGGCCACTTCGCCGAGTTCACCGGGGACGTCTTCTACGCGCACACCGACGCCGAGGCCGCCGCGCGCAACCCGCTGTTCGGCGGCATCGTCGCTCACGGGTACCTGGTCGTGTCCCTGGCGGCCGGGCTCTTCGTCGACCCCGCGCCCGGCCCGGTCCTGGCCAACTTCGGTGTCGACGCGCTGCGCTTCCTCACCCCGGTCAAGGCCGGTGACACCATCGGCGTGACCCTGACCGTCAAGCAGATCACTCCCCGTGGCGGCGCCGACTACGGCGAGGTCCGCTGGGACGCCGTGGTGACCAACCAGGAGGACCGGACCGTCGCCACCTACGACGTGCTCACCCTGGTGGCCAAGACCTGGCCGTCGGCGTCGGCGTCGGTGCCGGAGGCCTGAGACGAGCCGCGCCACCGCCCGGGACCCGCGGCCCTACGCGGTCCTGCGGCGGTAGGCGTTCATCGCGAGGAGGTACGCGACGACGAGGATGCCGGCGCACCAGGCCAGGGCGGTCCAGATGTCGGTGCCGACCGGCTGCTCGGTGTACAGGGCGCGGATGGCGTTGACGATGGAGGTCACCGGCTGGTGCTCGGCGAAGGCGCGCACCGGGCCGGGCATGGTGGCGGTGGGCACGAAGGCCGAGCTGACGAACGGCAGGAAGATGAGCGGGTAGGAGAACGCGCTCGCGCCTTCCATGGTCTTGGCCGACAGGCCGGCGATGACGGCCAGCCAGGTCAGTGCCAGGGTGAACAGGACCAGGATGCCGGTGACCGCGAGCCAGGCCGCCACCCCGGCCCCCGAGCGGAAGCCCATGAGCAGGGCGGCGAGCACGACGACCGCGAGCGAGATCAGGTTGGCGGCCAGTGAGGTCAGCACGTGCGCCCACAGCACCGACGACCGCGCGATCGGCATGGACTGGAAGCGCTCGAAGATGCCGCTCTGCATGTCCGTGAAGAGCCGGAACGCGGTGTAGGCGATGCCTGAGGCGACCGTGATGAGCAGGATGCCGGGAAGCAGGTAGTTCACATAGGAGGCCGTTCCCGTCTCGATCGCGCCGCCGAACACGTAGACGAACAGCAGCAGCATCATGATCGGTGTGATCGCGGTCGTGACGATGGTGTCCACGCTGCGCGTGACGTGGCGCAGGGACCGTCCCAGCAGGACGGCGGTGTCGCCGAGGAGATGCGTGCTCACGGGTGTTCCTTACTCGTGCGTGCCGGCGCGGTGGTCGTCGCCGGGGTCGTCGCCGGGGTGGTGTTCGTGCCGCTGCCGCTGCCGCTGCCGCCGTCGCCGTCGCCGTCGCCGTCGCCGACGAGCGAGAGGAAGACCTCCTCCAGGGTCGGCTGCTTCTCGACGTACTCGACCGTGGCGGGCGGCAGCAGCCGCTTGAGTTCGGCCAGGGTGCCGTTCACGATGATCCGGCCCTGGTGCAGGATCGCGATCCGGTCGGCGAGGTGTTCGGCCTCGTCCAGGTACTGGGTGGTGAGCAGCACCGTCGTGCCCTGCTCGGCGAGTTCCCTGACGGCCTGCCACACCTCGATGCGCGCCTGGGGGTCGAGCCCGGTCGTCGGCTCGTCGAGGAAGATGACCGGCGGATCGCCGATGAGGCTCATCGCGATGTCGAGGCGGCGGCGCATGCCCCCCGAGTACGTCGCGACCCTGCGCCCGCCGGCCTCGGTCAGCGAGAAACGCCTCAGCAGGTCGTCGGCGATCGTGCCCGGATTCCTCAGGTGCCGCAGCCGGGCGACCAGCACGAGGTTCTCCCGGCCGGTGAGGATCTCGTCGACGGCGGCGAACTGGCCGGTGAGGCTGATGGACTCCCGTACCTTCGCGGCCTGCGTGGCGACGTCGAAGCCGTTGACGCCCGCCGTGCCCGCGTCGGCCCTGAGCAGGGTGGCCAGGATCTTCACGACCGTGGTCTTGCCCGCCCCGTTGGAGCCCAGCAGGGCGAAGATGCCGCCCCGCGTCACGGTGAAGTCCACGCCGCGCAGCACCCGCAGGTCCCCGTACGACTTCTCCAGGCCCCGTACATGGATCGCCTGGGTGTGCTGTGCCGTCATCGGGCGGTCCTTCCTTCTTCTCCGGTGTCCCCGGCGGTTTTTCCGGTGTCCTCGGTGGCGCGTTCGACGGCGGCGGTCAGCCGTTCCCGCTCCCGGCTGATCCACCGCCCCGTCGGGTAGTTCTGGACGAACGCCTCGACGAACCCCACGGGGTCGTCCCCGACGACGTCGCGGATCGGGGTTCCGCTCGCCGCGCTCTGCTCGAACAGGTCGGCGAGGTCCTCGTACATCGACGCCGCCTCGGAGCCGTCCCCGGGCCCGAACTGCATCAGGTAGCGCTCGATCGCCTCGACCGTCGTGCGGTAGTTCTCGGGAAGCTCCTTGACGCGCGCCCTGTACCGCCACCAGCGCTTCTTGTCCTCCAGCGGCCCGGTGACCACCTCCAGGTACTGCCGGTAGCGGCTCTTCGGCTCGTCCGACTCTGTGTTCATGTCTGCCTGCCTTCTTCGCGGAGCTGTCCGAGCCGTCCGGTGAGGGGGCTCCAGGTCCTCCGGAACCCTTCGAGGTGCTCTCGTCCCCGGGTGCCGAGGGGGCACGCCTTGCGCGGCGGCCCCGTACGGGAGGGGATCTTCTCCACCTACTCGGTGTCGCTGACTACCGGTACAAAGTAACACCGACTACCGGTATGCAGCAACACTGAATAGCTGGGGCCGCGGCGCGCGGACACCGTGATCGACGGGCACCTCATGGCGACCACCATCGCCGACCGCCCTGACACCGGGCCGTCGCGGCGCTGACACGACCGCTGACGCGACCGCTGACGCGACACCGTGGCGGGCCCGATCCGGTCCTCTCGGCGGACGGCCCCGTTCACGGTGCCGTCCTCCCGTGGCCGGGATCCACCGGCCGTCGCCGTCAGGCCGTGCGCAGCGCGTCGGTGGGGGACAGGCGGGCCGCCCGCATCGCCGGGTACAGTCCCGCCACGGCGCCCACGACGACCGCGGTGACCAGCGCCGCGCCCACCGCCGCCGGGGGGACCAGCGGCTGCCACCCGCGCTGGAGCGCCAGCGCGTACGTCACCGCGGCCCCGATCACCACCCCGCACACGCCACCGGCCACCGCGAGCATCAGCGACTCCACCAGGAACTGCACCGCGACATGGCCGCGCGCGGCGCCCAGTGCCCGGCGCAGCCCGATCTCCGTACGCCGCTCCAGCACGGCGATCACCATGACGTTCGCGATGCCGATCCCGCCCACCAGCAGCGCGACCGCTCCCAGTCCGACGAACAGCGAGGTCCCCGCGTCCGCGACCTCCAGGCGGGCCGACAGCGCGTCGGACGGCCGGCTGACGTCCACCTCGTTCGGACTCTCCGGGTTCGTCGCCCGCCCCAGCAGCCCGGAGACCTCCGTCGTCCGTGTCACGTCGGCCCGCACGTACACCCGGCTGGGCCGTCCCCCGTACCGGAGACCCTGCGCTGCGATCTCCGGGCCGATCAGTGCCGACAGGTCGATCTCCGGCGCCAGCTCGAGCGGCTCCAGGATGCCGATCACCGTGAACCAGCGGTCCTGGACCCACACCCGCGGGGTGCCGGCGAGATCCCGGATCCCCAGCGTCTGCGCGGTGGCGTGGCCCAGCACCGTGGTGGGGTAGGCGCTCGTGGCCCGGCTGAGGTACGTGCCGTGCGCCACCTTCGCGTTCAGGGTGGGCAGCAGCGAGGGATCGGCGACCCGGACCGAGAGCCCGCCGGTCAGCGTGGCCGGGATCCGGTCCGACCGGAACACCTGGACCCCGGGCAGTTCGGCGGTCGGCGCGGCGGACCGCACACCGTCGGTCCTCCTGATCGTCGCCGCGGCCGTCACCGGCAGCGGCACCTCGCGGCCGCTCGCGGACCGTCCGTCGGTCACCGTCAGCAGGTTCGTTCCCAGCCGGTCGATGCGCGCGAGCAGGTCGGCCTGGCTCGACCGGGTGATGCCCAGGACCGACACCACCGCCGCGATGCCGATGGCCACGCCCAGCGTGGACAGAACGGCACGCATGCGCCGCGTGCGCAGTCCCACGGCGGCCACCGGCAGCAGGTCCGCGGCGCGCAGCCGGGACGGCGGCGCGGCGCCCGCGGGCGTCCGGGAGGGCCCGGAGGGCTCGTCCGGCCCGGTCACGGACGGCTCGCGGAGTCGCGCACGATCCGGCCGTCGCGCATGTCGATACGCCGGCGCATGGCGTCCGCGACGCCGTGGTCGTGGGTGATGGTCACGATCGTGGTCCCGTCGTCGTTCAGCTCGCGCAGCAGGGCGAGGATCTGCGCGCCGGTGGCGGAGTCCAGGTTGCCGGTGGGCTCGTCGGCCAGCAGCAGGCAGGGACGTCCCACCAGGGCCCGGGCGATGGCCACCCGCTGCCGCTCGCCGCCGGAGAGCCGCCGGGCGAGGTGGTGTGCCCGGTGCGCCATGCCGACACGGGCCAGCGAGACGGCGGCCGCGGCCCGGCGCCGGGTGGCCGGTACGCCCCGGTACAGAAGGCCGGTGGCGACGTTGTCCAGCGCGGTGAGCCGGTCGAGCAGGTGGAACTGCTGGAACACGACACCGAGCCGGTGCGCCCGCAGCCCGGACAGCCGCCGATCGGTCATCGGCTCGATCGCCTGGCCGGTGATGCGGATCGACCCGCTGGTCGGGCGGTCCAGCCCGGAGGCCAGGTTCAGCAGAGTCGTCTTGCCGGAACCGGACGGGCCCATGACGGCCACCAGCTCGCCGCCGTGGACGGTGAGGTCGACGCCGCGCAGCGACTCCACCGGCGGCGTGCCGGGATACACCTTGCGGACGGCGCGCAGGTCGAGGACGGCGGTCATGGCGACGGCACCTCGACCCGGTCGCCGGGCCGCAGGGCGCCGGTCACCTCCACCGTGCCGGCGGAGTCGTCGAACAGTCCCGGCTCCACCCCGGTGAGCCGGCCGTCCGCCAGGCGCACCTGGTATCCGCCGCCGGGGCGGGCGAGCAGCGCGGTGACCGGCACCATCAGCACGTCCTCGCGGGTCGCGGTGGTGATGCCCAGCCGTACCGGAGCCTGGTCGAGCGCCGCGCCGTCCCGCGGCGGCCTGACGCCGATGACGACGGTCACCGTCGCCGCTGCCTCACCGCCCTGCGCGGGGTCGTTCCGCGGTGCGGCCGTGGCGACCCGTCCGATCCGCAGCACGGTTCCCCGCAGCGGTTCCGCACCGGTCATGGAGACGTGGACCCTGTCGCGGGCCCGCACCAGCCGCCGGCGGTCGGCGCCGATCCGCGCGGTGATCACCAGTCGCGTCGACGTCGCCCCCAGCACGGGCGTGTCCGGCCTGACGGTGCTCGCCGGCGTGGCGCGCACCTGCCGTACGCGCAGCCTGCCCGGCAGGAACACCACCTCGCCCATGGCCAGCCGGCCGTCGCGGCGCCAGGAGGGCAGCCCCCAGGACGCCTGCCAGCGCCGCACCGCCGCGCTCGTCGCCCAGGTGAAGCGCGCGTCGACGACGATGTCCCGGCCGGGATCCATGCCCAGCGCGACGAGGTTGCGTTCGAGCTGCCGGACGTCGGCACCGTCGGTGGTCGCCGGTCCGAGATCCCGGTAGGCCGGTGTCGTGCCGTACAGCAGGCGCACCGGTCGCGCGTCCACCGAGTACAGGCGTCCGCCGCGTGCGACGACGTCGCCCGGGGCGGGCAGCGTGGTCAGCACGCCGGGGGCGCCCTGGTGGACGACGGTGTACGAGCCGTCGAAGGTCAGGGTGCCGCCGATCCGGATCCGCTCGGTGACGGTGCCGCGGGTGACGGCCGCCGTCGCGGTCCGCACCTGAGGGGACGTGTCGCCGGGAGCCGGGCGGTGGGCGGTGGCGCGCCAGAGGGTGACGGTCGCGGCGCCGGCGACGACCACCACCATCACCGTGATCGCCGCCCGCCTGGACGGGCCGGAACGGCGGGGGAGATCCGTCTGTGTCACGAGACGCTCCAGCTTCGGTCCCAGTGCTTCCGGCACGCCGCCAGGGCCCGCTGAAGCTCCGGGGTCTTGCCGTCCAGCGGGGTGCCGAGAACCGGGAAACTGCCGTCGGGCCTGGGGTCCGGCCAGTCCGGCACGCCGTTCTCGCGCAGGCACCGCGCGAACGTGCGCAGCCGGGGCACGTCGCGCGCGCCGGATCCCTCCCCGCCCGGCCGCCGGGGGATGCGGTCGACGATGCTCCGGCATGCCGCCATGGCGTCGTCCACCGCGTCGGCCGGCTGGTCCTGGGGCATCACCAGGTCGCCGTCGCGGACGGTCGGGTCGGGGAACTCCGGCACCCCGTTGTCCCGTACGCACTTCGAGAGTTCCCTGCCGAGCGCCTGCAGGTCCGTGTCGCTCGTCCGCCCGCCGGGTTCCCCGCCGCCCGGGCCGCACGCGGCCGGGCCGATCAGGAGCGTGACGGTGGCCACGATCCGAAGGAGTCTTGTCATGGGTCCAGGGTCGCGGCCGGGCGGAGGGACGTCGTCGGAGCATGATCCGGTCTCGGCGTCGCGGCCGTACGACCGCAGGGGGAGGCGGTGTACGAGCCGGGTCCGATGCCGGGCGAGGGGCGGCTGCCTACGATGGGCGTATGCCCGGCTCCGCCCGTGTCCTCGGCCACGTCCCACCCGGCCGGTGGGCGGTGGCGCGCGACGCCGGCCTCGTGCTGCCGCTCGTCCTGCTCTCGGCCGCGTCGGCCGCGTGGCCCGGCACCGGTGAGACCGTCACGCCGTCGGTGTGGTGGTGGTGGGCTGCCACGCTGCTGCTGGTCGCCGCGGTGCCGGCCCGGCGCCTCTGCCCGCTCGTCGCGGTGGTGCTGGCCGCCGTCGGCGGCGTGGCGCACCAGCTGGATCCGTACGTGCCGTTGCAGCCGATCGACCTCGTCGTGCCCTGGGCCCTGTACGGGCTCGTCGCGAGCCCGCGCGGCCGTCGCGGCGGGCGGGCGGCCTTCGGCGTCCTGCTCGTCGTCACGTACGCGGCGAGCCTGTGGGCGGTGTGGCGGCCACCGGTGCGTGGCGGGTGGCTGGCCTTCCCCGGGATGGCCACCAAGGCCGACCTCGTACGGGGCGCCGCGGCCGGGCCAGGTCTCCCCGACGTGCTGGGCGTGGCCGCCGCCAACGCGATCGGGACGGCGATGGTGCTCGCGCTCGCGTACGCGTGGGGGATCGGGGTGCGCGACCGGCAGGAGCGGCTGGAGGTGCTGGGCAGGCACGCCGAGGACCTGCGGCGGGAGCAGCGGCAGCGCGTCGCGCTGGCGACCGCGGCCGAACGTGCCAGGATCGCGCGCGAGATGCACGACGTCCTCGCGCACAGCCTCGCGGTGATCGTGGCGCAGGCCCAGGCCGCGGTGGCCGTGCAGCAGCGCCACCCCGAGCTGAGTGCCGGGGCGATGCGGGAGGTGGTGACCGTCGGCCGCGCGTCGCTGGCCGAGCTGCGCCAGCTGCTCGGCGTGCTGCGCGGCGACGCCGGGGAGGAGCGTGACCACGCCCCCCGGCCCGGGATCGGCGAGCTGCCGGCCCTGGTCGACCGCGTGCGGACGGCCGGGATCCCGGTGCGGTTCGACATGGCGGGCACCCCTCGGGTGCTGCCGGCGCTGCTGGACATGTCGGTCTACCGCATCGTGCAGGAGGTATTGACCAACACCGTGAAACACGCCGGTCCGGGCGCCGGGGCCGTGGTCCGCGTCCGGTTCGGCGACGACGGCGTGGAGGTGGAGGTCACCGACGACGGAGCCGGTCCGGCCGACGGGACGGACGACGGCGAGGGCAACGGGCTGCGCGGCATCGCCGAGCGGGTCCACCTCCTCGGCGGGCACCTGGAGACCGGGCCGGCCGGCGCGCGCGGGTTCCGCGTCCGGGCGCGGCTGCCCGTCGGCGGCCACCCGACCGGCCCGGTGCAGACAGCGAAGACGCCGCTGGAGACAGGGGAGACGGCGGAGACGGTGGAGACAGCGGAGCCGGCGGGAGATCGGGCGTGACCGGCTCCGAGGGGACGGCCCCGGGCGTTCGCGGGCGGACGGGCGCCTTCACGGCGACGGGTGGTCCCGGGGCGTCCGGAGGTTCCGCCGGTTCCGCCGCGGGGAGTGGCCCTGGGACGGACGCGGCCGGTGGGACGTCCCCCCGCGTCGTGCGGGTGGTGCTCGTGGACGACCAGGCGCTGCTGCGCACCGCGTTCCGGCTGATCCTCGACCAGGCGGACGACATCGTCGTGGTCGGCGAGGCGGCGGACGGCGACAGCGGTGTCGCCGTGGTGGAACGCACCGGCCCCGACGTCGTGCTGATGGACGTCCGCATGCCCGGCACGGACGGCATCGAGGCCACCCGGCGCATCCGGGCGCTCGACGGCGGCCGTTCCACCGCGGTCCGGCCGAGGATTCTCATCCTCACCACGTTCGACCTCGACGAGTACGTCTACGAGGCCCTGCGCGCCGGTGCCAGCGGTTTCCTGCTCAAGGACGCCCTCGCCGAGGACCTGTTGTCCGCCGTCCGGGCCGTCGCCTCCGGCGAGGCGGTCACCGCTCCCAGCGTGACGCGCCGGCTCATCGCCCACTATCTCGACCGCGCCGAGCCGGAGCCGCGGCCCGCGGCCTCTCCCGTGCCCGACCGGCTCGCCGTGCTCACCCGGCGCGAGCGGGAGGTGCTGACCCTCATCGCGCGGGGCCGCACCAACGGTGAGATCGCGGCGGAGCTGCATCTGTCGGCCGGCACCGTACGGACCCACATCGGCCGCATCTTCGCCAAGCTGCAGCTGCGCGACCGGGTTCAGGCGGTCATCCTCGGCTACGAGTGCGGGCTGGTGCCCCCGGCCGACACCAGGGGAGAGCGGCACCGGTGATCCGGCCGGTACGGCCGTGACACGACCATGACACGGCGCTGACGAGGCGGGGACACGGCCGCCCCACAGTGGACGGAGTCGACCGGCGCCCCTTCCCGGAGGGGGCCGGCTGTCTCGTACCACCGAGGAAGGCTGATCGATCGTGACCGAACGCGTGCGCGTGGCCGTGCTGGCGGGCGGGCCGTCCGCGGAGCATGAGGTGTCGCTCCAGTCGGCGCAGGCCGTGCTCAACGCCCTGCCCAGGGATCTGTACGAGCCCGTCGCCGTCATCATCGACCGGCAGGGCAGGTGGCCGGTGGAACTGCGGCGCGATCTGGCGGACGTGGTCTTCCCCGTGCTGCACGGGCCGTTCGGCGAGGACGGCGTCGTCCAGGGTCACCTGGAGACGCTGGGCATCCCGTACGTGGGCTGCGGCGTCATGGCCTCCGCCGTGGCCATGAACAAGGTCGCGATGCGGCGCGCGTTCCTGGCGGAGGACATCCCGATCACCCCGCACGTGTGGTTCACCGAGTACGAGTGGCGCACCACCACCGACCCCTGGGGGCTGGTGAAGTCGCTCGACTGGCCGATGTACGTCAAACCGGCCGGCATGGGCTCCTCCATCGGCATCTCACGTGTCACCTCCATGGAGGAGCTGCGCGCGGGCGTGGACCTGGCACTGGGTTACGACCGGATGGTCGTCGTCGAGCAGGGCGTGACCGCGCGCGAACTCGTCTGCGGCGTGCTCGGCGACCATGACACCCCGGACGCCTCGGTGCCCGGCGAGCTCATCGTGCCCGGCGACTGGCTCGACTACGAGGCCAAGTACCTCAGCCCGGCCGAGATCGCCACCATCCCCGCGGCGCTGCCGGAACGGGTGGCCGAGGACGTGCGCGAGCTGACCCTGCGCGCCTTCCGGGCGGTCGGTGGCTACGGCCTGTCCCGCGTCGACTTCCTCTACGAGCAGGACACGGGGCGCCTGTACGTGCTGGAGATCAACACCATGCCCGGCTTCACCTCCCGTTCCGTCTACGCCAGGGCGTGGGCCGCCAGCGGTGTTCCGTACCCGGACCTGCTGCGCCGTCTCGTCGACCTCGCGTTCGCCAGGAGCGGCTCATGATCCCCATGACGCTGGAGAGGATCGCGCGGGTCGTCGGCGCGCGCCTGCACGACGTGCCCGACCCGCGGGCGCAGGTGACGGCGCCCGCGGCGGCCGACTCCCGCGAGGTGGTGCCCGGCGGCCTGTTCGTCGCGACGGCGGGCGCCCGCGCCGACGGACACGACCACGCGGCCGGTGCCGTCGCGGGCGGCGCCGTGGCCGTGCTGGCGTCGAGGCCCGTCGGCGTGCCCGCCCTGGTGGTCGAGGACGTCCGGCTCGCGATCGGCCTGCTGGCCGGGCACCTGCTGGAGCACATCGGCCCGACCGTGATCGGCCTGACCGGCTCCGTGGGCAAGACCACGACCAAGGACCTGCTGGCCCAGGTGCTCGAACGGCACGCCGCGACGGTCGCCACCGACAGGTCGTTCAACAACGAGCTCGGGCTGCCGCTCACCGTGCTGCGTGCCGACGCCGCCACCCGGTACCTGGTGCTGGAGATGGGCGCGGGCCGCAAGGGCGACCTGACGTACCTGACCGGGATCGCACCGCCCCGGGTCGGGCTGGTCCTCAACGTCGGCACCGCCCACGTGGAGCGCATGGGAACCGGACCGGCCGACGTGGCCGAGGCCAAGGGCGAGCTGGTCGAGGCACTCCCGGCGGACGGGTTCGCGCTGCTCAACGCCGACGACCCGTACGTCATGGGCATGGCCGGCCGTACCGGGGCCCGGATCCTGTCGTTCGGCCGGTCGGCGCGGGCGCAGGTGCGGGCCGAGGCCGTGCGCACGACCGGCCGCGCGCGACCCGCGTTCGAGCTGGTGACGCCCTCCGGCCGCGCCCCGGTCGAGCTGGACCTCATCGGCGAGCACCAGGTGGGCAACGCCCTGGCCGCGGCCGCCGTCGCCACCGCGCTCGGCCTGGGCGTCACCGAGATCGCCGACGGGCTGACCGCGGCACGGCGCCGCTCCGCCGGCCGCCTGGAGATCGTCGAACGGCCCGACGGCGTCACGGTCGTCGACGACGCCTACAACGCCAGCCCCGAATCCATGCGGGCCGGGCTGCGGGCCGTGAAGGCCCTGGCCGGGACCCGCCGTACCGTCGCCGTGCTCGGCGCGATGGGGCAGCAGGCGGAGGCCTCCCGCGCCCGGCACGCGGAGATCGGCCGGCTCGTCGCCGACCTCGGCTTCGACGTGCTGATCGCGGTCGGAGCGGGGGACCCGCTCGCGACGGCGGAGGCGGCGCGGTCCTCGGACCGGGACGTGGCCGTCCACACCGTCCAGGACGTGGCCGACGCCCTCGCGCTGGCCACCGCGCTTCTCGAACCGGGAGACGTGGTGTTCGTCAAGGCCTCCAGCGAGATCGGGCTCGGCGCCTGCGCCCGCGCGCTGGCCCGCGGCTGACCGCCGGCGCGCCCGTCACCGAAGGACCGGGCGGATCGGGCACGTCCACGCCGGCGCACCGCCCGGCCGCACCCAGGCCGCACCGCCCGGCTGCACCGCCCGGCCGCACCGCACTTCCATGCCGGCGCACCACCCGGCCGTGCCAGGCCGCACCGCTGGCGGCACCGTCACCATCACCGGCACCGTCACACGTCATCGAAACGGGGTTCCATGCGCACCATCGGTCTCATCGGCGGGTTGAGCTGGGAATCGACGGTGGTCTACTACCAGATCATCAACCAGCGGGTACGAGAACGGCTCGGCGGCAGCCACTCCGCCAACAGCCTCATCTGGTCGGTCGACTACACGACCGTCGAGGACCTCATCTTCGCCGGCCGCTGGGACGAGGTGAGCACGCTGCTGGCCGACGCCGGCAGGAAACTGGAGGATCTCGGCGCCGAGGTCCTGCTCGTCTGCAGCAACACCTTCAGCCGGGTGAGCGACGACGTGGCGCGGGCCGCGAACGTGCCCGTGCTGCACATCGCCGACGCCGTGGGCGCAGAGGTCCGCGCCAGGGGGATGCGCAGGGTCGGCCTGCTGGGCACCCGCTTCACCATGGAGCAGTCCTTCTACCGGGACCGGCTGGCGGCCCACGGCTTCGACGTGGTCGTCCCCCGGCGCGAGCAGCGGGAACGGGTCCACCGCGTGATCTTCGACGAGCTGGTGCGCGGGGTGCTCCGGGAGTCCTCCAGGGACGCGTACGCCCGGATCATCGCCGAGCTCGCGGCCGACGGGGCCGAAGGCGTCGTCCTCGGCTGCACGGAGATCGAGCTCCTGATCACCGAGAAGGACACCGCCGTCCCGCTGCTGCCGAGCGCCCGGCTGCACGCGGAGGCGGCGGCCGGCTTCGCGCTGGCCGACTGATGCCCCCGGCCGCCTTCCTCTTCCCGATCATTTCTCATGGCGATCAAGTTGATCGGAAGTAATCGCTTTTCGCGATGGAGGACGGCTCCTAACGTGGTCCGCATGACAGTGACCGCCGACGGGTCGGCAGGAGCCCGAAGCCCCCGCCCCCTCACCGGGCAGGCCGGCCTGTTCGACTACGACGCCGAGCTGCGCCTGCACAACGAGCTCTTCCGCGCCGCCGCCCGCGTCGGCCCGCGCGACCGTGTGCTCGACATCGGCTGTGGTACGGGGCAGTCCACCCGCGAGGCCGCCCGCGCCGCCGCCACCGGAAGCGTGGTGGGCGTCGACCTCTCCGCACCGATGCTCGAACGGGCCCGCCGGCTCAGTGACGACGAGGGACTGACCAACATCACGCACCGGCGGGCGGACGCCCAGGTCCACCGCTTCCCACCGGCGCACTTCGACCTGTGCATCAGCAGGTTCGGGGCGATGTTCTTCACCGACCCGATCGCCGCGTACACCAACATCGGCCGGGCCCTGCGCCCCGGGGCGCGCCTCGTGCTGCTGGTCTGGCAGGGGCGCGACCGCAACGAATGGGCCTCCGCGATCCGGCGGAGCCTCACCGCGGCGACGGCCGCACCCGCCCCGCCCACCGGGGGGCCGGGCCCGTTCTCGCTCGCCGATCCGGCCGTCACGCGAGGCGTCCTGACGGCGGCGGGCTTCACGCGGATCGGCTTCACCGACGTGCACGAGCCCGTCTTCTACGGCCCGGACACCGCCACCGCCTTCGACAACGTGCTCCGCCTCAGGGAGTACGGGGACCTGCTCGCCGGCCTCGACACCGCGACGGCCGAGCAGGCGCGCACGCGGCTGCGCGCCACCCTCGCCGCCCACGACACCGGCAACGGTGTGTACTTCGACTCGCGTGCCTGGATCGTCACGGCCCGCCGTCACCGGTCACCGCACCCGGCCTGACCCGGACGGCCCTCACGACGGGCCCGGCGGACGTGCGAGCCGGAACCCGGCGCGGTTCCGACGCGGTCCCGGCACGGTCCCGGCACGGGGTCCCGGCGCCGGGAGCCGGTGGGCCCTCACCGGCGCCCTTCCCGGCGTGCCCGGCGCGTCGTGAGCCGCGCGGCCGGTTCGACGAGTCCTCGGGTCGTCTTCCGGAGGGCCTCGCCCGGGTCGTCTCGGCCCGGGTGAACGGGCCGGGGCGTCGCACCCGGGGTTCTCACAGGCTGCGGGCGGTGATGTCGCCGTGGGAGGTGGTGGCGTGGATGGTCAGGTCGGCGCCGTCGGCACTGCCGGTGCCGCCGGTGCCGGTGTTGGTGAGGGCGTTGTGGATGCGGCCGTAGGTGGTGCCGGCGTCGAGGGTGGCGGAGGCCCCGCGGGTGGCGCCGATGTGGATGTCGCCGGAGTCGGTGCGCAGGGTGAGGGTGCCGCGGGTGGCCTCGGTGATGTGCAGGTCGCCCTTGTGGGTGCTGATGTGGGCGGGGCCGTTCAGGCGGTCGACGGTGAGGTCGCCGGACTGCAGGGTGAGGCGGGCGGCGGTGGTCTCGTCGAGTTTGGCCGAGCCGTGGGCGCTGTCGAAGGTGACCTCGCCGAGTCGTCCGACGCCTCGCAGTTCGGCGCTGGCGGCCGTGGCCTTGATGTGGGAGCCGGCGGGCAGCTGGACGGTGACCTCGACGGCTCCGGAGGCGCCGAGGAGCTGGTTCTTGGCCTGCGGTGCGGTGATGTGCAGGACGCCGTCGTTGTAGGTGATCTCGGTCTGCTGGGCCGCCTTGACGTCGCGGTTCTTGGTGGTGTCGGCGGGCCGGACCTCGACGGCGGTGTCGGTGCGGTCGGCGGCGATGAGGTGGATGCGGCCGGCGGGGATGTCCAGGACGGCGGTCACGGGGGTGGGGGTGTCGAACTTCTGCATGGTGCCGTCCTTCGGCTCGTTGTTTCTGATGAGTGAAACACTACGTTGCATTTCTGGATACGGCAACATGCGAGTTGCGTATGAGAGGCGTAAGTCCAGTTCGACAACATGAAAATGTTGCAATGGGTATGCATCTAATGCAATAGCCGTCATCCTGCTCGTTGCAATAGGGGAAGGATGAACGCTATGGTGGGGACACCACGGACCACGAAGGAGACCGCGATGCCGGGAGGCAGACTCACCCAGCAGGACCGCCAGCAGATCGCGCTGGGACTGGCCGACGGTCTGGCCTACGCGGAGATCGCCAGAGGTCTCGACCGTCCGACCTCGACGATCACGCGTGAGGTGATGCGCAACGGCGGCCCCACCGCCTACCGTGCCGACCTGGCCCACCGCGCCACCGAACACCGCAGCCACCGCCGCAGGCGCACCGCCCCCCGGGACCCGGGCGCGTCCCCGGAAGGCCACGGACGCGACAACGAGGCCGTGCGGGAGTACGAGGAGGTGTTCGCCACCGTCTTCATGCAGTCGGGCCTGCCCAAGATGACGGCCCGGGTGCTGAGCAGCCTCTACGCCACCGACACCGGCAGCCTCACCGCCTCCGAGCTCGCCGGGCGCCTCCAGATCAGCCTGGCGTCCGTCTCCAAGGCGATCACGTTCCTCGAGAGCCAGGGCCTCATCCGCCGGGAACGCGACGAACGCCGCCGCGAGCGCTACATCGTCGACGACGACGTCCTGTACCAGTCGACGATGGCCAGTGCCCGCGCCACCGCCCACCTCGGCGAGGTCGCCCGGCAGGGCGTCGGCATCCTCGGTCCCGGCACCCCGGCCGCCGCCCGCCTGGAGAACATCGCCCGCTTCGTCGACTTCGTCTCCGAGAGCATCGCCCGCGCCGCGGACCAGGCCCGCGAGATCCTCCACGCGAAACCCGGGACGACCCCGGACGGCGCCACCTGAGCAGCGAACCCGCCTGACCGTCGACTCACTCCCATCGTCATGCGGAAGGGTGAGGCGTCCCGGTCCAGGAGATTCAAGCGTCCCGGAATCCGAGGGCTCCGGCCGGCCCCGGCCGGGTCAGGAGGGTGACTCCCGGACGGGGCGGATCTCGATGCCCGCTCCCAAGGGGCAGTGACGTGCGATCTCCTCGGCCTCGTCCAGGTCCGCGCATCCTATGAGGTGGTGACCCGCCGGCTCCTGTCTCAGGGGCACGAACGGCCCGTCGGCCACGACCGGTTTCCGCCCCGACGGGCGGAGCGACCTGGCCTCCTTCGCCGGTTCAAGGGCCTCTCCTGAGAACGCGGTGCCCCGTTCCCGCAGGTACCGGGCGAATGCCTCATGCTCGGCCAGTGCCGCTCCCGTCTCTTCCTGCGAGATCGAGTCCCCGTGGTTCTCGGGATCGAACAGCAGCAGCGCGAACTTCATCGTCGTCCTCTTCGTGTTCGACGAGTGAGAAACATATCCCGTCCGACCGGCCGCTCGTTTCCACCGGAGCCGCCGACGCCGGTGCCCCGCACGAGGAAGCCACTCGACGCGCTGATTCGCCGGTTTATCATCATTCGTCCTATTCGACGGCTTTTACGTGTCTTGGCGGCCTTCCGTCGCCTGTCCCTTTTTCAGAACGCGTCACGCCCCTCGGCGACGACCGGGACGGCGAGCCGGTCGGGTCATTACGCCCCCTGTCAGGCGGTTTCTTTGCTTTGCATGACATGTGAGGGTTTCTGTCTGGCTAGCTATGTATTTGATGACCGGACTTTTATTGACAGTCGACATAAGTCCGATCTACCGTCGCGAAACATACGTGACATACGTCCCGTTCCGTGCCGGGACGTGTTGCTCCACCAACCGAAGGGATACCCGCCATGCCCCCCAGGCGGAGATCAACCCACCCTCGCCGGAGGATCGCGCAGCTCTGCGCCGTGATCCTGGCCTTCACCGGAGCGGCCGTGCTCAGCGCGCCCCTGCCCGCGCAGGCGGTCGCGGTGATCGACCCGGCCGACTACCAGCGGGTGGAACTGGCCAAGGGCGCCGCCGAGATGGGCGAGCCCATGACCATGGCCGTGCTGCCCGACCGCTCGGTGCTGCACACGGCGCGTGACGGCAACCTGCGCCGTACCAGCGCGACCGGAGCGACGACCGTCGTCGGCACGCTGCCCGTCTACACCCACGACGAGGAGGGTCTGCAGGGCGTCGCCGCCGACCCCGGGTTCGCCACGAACAGGACGATCTACCTGTACTACGCGCCGAAGCTGAGCACCCCGGCGGGTGACGCCCCGGCCACCGGCACCGACTGGACGGCGTGGAAGGGCGTCAACCGGCTGTCGCGCTTCACCGTCAAGGCCGACTGGACGCTCGATGTCGCGAGCGAGAGAACGGTGCTGGAGGTGGCGGCCGACCGCGGCATGTGCTGCCACGTCGGCGGCGACATGGACTTCGACGCCCAGGGCAACCTCTACCTGTCCACCGGCGACGACACCAACCCCTTCGACTCGGCCGGGTACGCGCCCATCGACGAGCGCACCGCCCGCAACCCCGTCTACGACGCCCAGCGCACCTCCGCCAACACCAACGACCTGCGCGGCAAGATCCTGCGCATCAAGGTGGACCCGGCCACCGGCGCCTACACCGTCCCCTCGGGCAACCTGTTCGCGCCCGGCACGGCGGGCACCCGGCCCGAGATCTACGCGATGGGCTTCCGCAACCCGTTCCGGCTCAGCGTCGACAAGGCCACCGGCGTCGTCTACGTCGGCGACTACGGCCCCGACGCGGGCAGCACCGACGCCGCCCGCGGGCCCAGCGGCCAGGTCGAGTTCAACCGGGTGACCGGGCCGGGCAACTACGGGTGGCCGTACTGCACCGGGACCAACACCCTGGCCGAGACCTACGGCGAGTACACCTTCCCCTCGGGCCCCGCGGGTGCGAAGTACGACTGTGCCGCCGGTGGCCCGGTCAACAACTCCTTCCGCAACACCGGCCTGTCGAAGCTGCCGCCCGCCAAGCCCGCCTGGATCAGGTACGGCGGCGACGCCGGTTCCCCGCCGGAGTTCGGCGGCGGCTCCGAGTCGCCCATGGGCGGCCCCGTCTACCGCTACGACGCCGCGCTGAACTCCACCGTCAAGTTCCCCCGGGAGCTCGACGGCCACTTCTTCGCCGGTGAGTTCGGCCGCAGGTGGATCAAGGCGATCGAGGTGGGCGCCGACGGCTCACGCGGCGCCATCGCGGGCTTCCCGTGGACCGGCACCCAGGTGATGGACCTGGCCTTCGGCCCCGACGGCGCGCTCTACGTGCTCGACTACGGCTCCGGCTACTTCGGCGGCGACGCCAACTCCGCGCTCTACCGCGTCGAGTACATCAAGGGCGTGAACCGCGCACCCGTCGCGGTGGCCAAGGCCGACAGGAGCTCGGGCAAGAGCCCGCTGACCGTCACCTTCTCCTCGGCCGGTTCCGCCGACCCCGACGGGCAGGCCATCACCTACTCCTGGGCCTTCGGCGACGGCACCACCTCCACCGCCGCCAACCCCGTCAAGACGTACACGGCCGACGGTGACTACACCGCCACGCTCACCGTGCGCGACCCCCAGGGCGCCACCGGCACCGCGAGCGTGCCCATCACGGTCGGCAACACCGCGCCCACCGTCGTCATCGAGAGGCCACGCCGGGGCCAGCTGTTCCAGTGGGGCGACACCGTGCCGTTCACCGTCAAGGTGACCGACCCCGAGGACGGCACCGTCGACTGCGCGAAGGTCAAGATGACCTACGTGCTGGGCCACGACACCCACGGCCACCAGATCACCTCCAAGAACGGCTGCTCGGGCGAGCTGACCATCCCGGCCGACGGGGAGCACGACGACGCGGCCAACATCTTCGCGGTCTTCGACGCCGAGTACACCGACCGGGGCGGCCTGACCACCCACACCCAGCACGTCCTGCAGCCCAGGAAGCGCCAGGCCGAGCACTACGCGACCATGTCCGGCGTCTCGCCCATCACCAAGACGGCCGCGCACGGCGGCAGGACCGTGGGCGACGTCCACAACGGCGACTGGATCTCCTTCAAGGGCTACGACCTGGCCGGGACCACGAGGATCGACGCGAGGGTCTCCTCGGCGGGCGCCGGAGGCTCCATCCAGGTCCGCGCGGGCTCGGCGACCGGCACCCTCCTGGGTACGGCGACCGTGGCGCCGACCGGCGGCTGGGAGACCTTCGTGAACGTCTCGGCACCGCTGGCCGGGGCACCGGCCGGGCCGACCGACCTCACGCTGGTCTTCACCGGCGGCGCGGGAGCGCTGTTCGACGTGGACGACTTCACCCTCACCGGAGGGGGCACCACCGGACCGGCCGCAGGGCGGATCACCGGCGCCGACGGCAGGTGCGTCGACGTCGCGGGCGGCCTGAGCACCGACGGCACCAAGGTACAGCTGTACACCTGCAACGACACCGGTGCGCAGAACTGGGCCAGGGAGGGCTCCACCCTCAGGGCGCTCGGCAAGTGCATGGACGTCGCGGGCGGCGTCGCCACCGACGGCACCAGGGTGCAGATCTACACCTGCAACGACACCGGTGCGCAGAACTGGGCCAGGGAGGGCTCCACCCTCAGGGCGCTCGGCAAGTGCCTCGACGGCACCGACGCCGCGCAACTCGTCATCAGGACCTGCAACGGAAGCGCCGCGCAGAACTGGACGCTGCCCGGCGGGACGGGCCCCGGCCCCGGCCCGGATCCCGGCCCCGGGACGGGCAGCGGGGACGTCCTCGTCTTCTCCCGTACGGTGGGCTTCAGGCACGACTCGATCCCCGCGGGCATCCAGGCCATCAGGGATCTGGGCTTCACCGTCACCGCCACCGAGGACCCGACGGCCTTCACCACGGCCAACCTGGCGAAGTACAAGGCCGTCGTCTTCCTCAGCACCACCGGGGACGTGCTCAACGCCGCCCAGCAGGCCGCCTTCGAGTCCTACATCAGGGCCGGCGGCGGCTACGCCGGCATCCACGCGGCCTCCGACACCGAGTACGACTGGCCCTGGTACGGCAACCTGGTCGGCGCCTGGTTCGCCTCCCACCCCGCGGTCCAGCAGGCCACCGTCAAGGTGCAGGACCGGGCCCACCCGTCCACCGCCCACCTCGGCCCCACCTGGACCCGTACCGACGAGTGGTACGACTACCGCACCAACGCCCGCACCGGAGCCCGCGTGCTGGCGACCCTGGACGAGTCCACCTACTCGGGCGGCGGCATGGGCGCCGACCACCCCATCGCCTGGTGCAAGGCGTTCGACGGAGGACGGTCCTTCTACACCGGCGGCGGGCACACCGCCGCCTCCTTCGCCGAGCCCGCGTTCCGGCAGCACCTGCTGGGCGGGATCGAGTACGCCACCGGCAAGGCCAAGGCCGACTGCCGCGCGGAGAACGGCTACACGCCGATCTACGACGGTTCGGTCACCGGCTGGGAGCAGGCCGGGCCGGGGAGCTTCGCCAACGCCGACGCCACCCTGACCTCGCAGGGCGGTATGGGCCTGTTCTGGTACAGGGCGAAGGAGTACCGCTCCTACTCGCTGAAGCTGGACTGGAGGATGGCCGGGGACGACAACTCCGGCGTCTTCATCGGCTTCCCCGCCTCCACCGACCCCAACTCGGCGGTCGCGAACGGCTACGAGATCCAGATCGACGCCACCGACACCGCCGACAGGACCACCGGTTCGGTCTACGGCTTCAAGTCCGCCGACGTGGCGGCCAGGGACGCCGCGCTCAACCCGCCGGGACGGTGGAACACCTACGAGCTGCTGGTCGAGGGGGAGAGGCTGCAGGTCTTCCTCAACGGCGTGAAGATCAACGACTTCACCAACACCGATCCGGCCCGCTCGCTCCAGCAGGGGCACGTGGGCATCCAGAACCACGGCGCCGGGGACGACGTCTCCTTCCGCAACATCAGGATCAAGGAGCTCGGTTCGGCCGGGGGTGACACGACCGTCCAGGCGGAGAACTGGTCGCAGGCCAGCGGCGTGCAGACCTATCCGCACACCCCCGCGCACGGCGGCACCGTGCTCGGCTACGTCAACCCCGGCGACTGGGCCGCCTACGACGGGGTGAACCTGACCGGCGTCACCGGCTTCCGGGCCAGGGTCGCCTCACCCACCCCGACCGGCGGTTTCCAGATCCGTACCGGCTCGCCCACCGGTCCGCTGCTCGGCAGCGTCACCGTGCCGGCGACCGCCGGGTGGGAGACCTACACCGACGTCTCCACCGCGCTCAGCGGGGTCCCCTCCGGCACCGCCCGGCTCTACCTGGTCTTCACCGGGGCGGACTTCGACGTGGACGACTTCACCCTCGTCCGCGCGCCGTAGGGGAGCGGGGTCGCGCGTCATAGGAGCCGTGTCTGAAACATGAGGGACCGTCCGCCGCCCGCGGCGGGTGACGGACGGACCCTCACCCCGCTCCGCCGACGAACCCCGGGCGGGCGCGAGGACCGGATCTCCGGGGCCGGACGGGCCGGACGTCCCGGGACGGGGTTTCCGGCCGCCTCCCCTGACCGGGCCTCCTTACCTCGCACCGCCCTGACTGAAAAATATGTTCCTGAAACATATATCCGTAATATCCGCGCAAAGTACGATTCATTGCACAGGCGGGTCGAGCCTCCCGGCCCGGCCCGCCGCGGAGTCGTCTCCTCCGCCCAGCGACCACGTATGCCCGCCGTGACATCCCCCGGGCCGGACGGCCGGAACGGTGATGTCGACGGCACCGCCCGGCCCCGGCCGGGCGGACGAGAACCGTCATCCCCAGGAGCCGACTCACCACAGGAGGTCAGATGCGCACGGGAGTGTGGCTGGTAGGAGCCCGAGGCTCCGTCGCCGTCACGAGCGTGATCGGAGCGCTCGCGGTACGCGCCGGTCTCGCCCCGCCGACGGGTTGCGTCACGGAACTCCCCGAGTTCCGCGACGCCGGGCTGCCGGGTCTGGGAGACCTGGTCTTCGGCGGGCACGACATCGTCGCGACCCCGCTGGAGAAGAAGGCCGCCGCGCTGGCCGGGGCCGGGATCGTACCGGTCAGGCTGGTGCAGGCGCTGCACGACGAGCTCGCGCGGGTCGAGGAGGACCTCCGGCAGGTGCCGCTCGCCGCGAACGCCGGGAACCAGGCCGCGGCCGCGGAGCTGATCGGCGCCGACATCACCGAGTTCCGGCTGCGGCACGGCCTGGAGCGGGTCGTCGTCGTCAACGTCTCGACCACCGAGCCGGCCCCCGCGCCCCACCCGGCCCACGCCGACCTGGAGCTGCTGGAGGCCGGGCTGGCGAGCTCGCGGGACCTGCTGCCGCCCAGCGCCCTGACCGCGTACGCCGCCTTCCGCGCGGGCTGCCCGTACGTGGACTTCACCCCCTCGACGGGCGCCAGGCTGCCCGCCCTGGACCGGCTCGCCGGCCTGCTGGGGCTGCCGTACGCGGGCCACGACGGCAAGACCGGCGAGACGCTCGTCAAGTCGGTGCTCGCCCCGATGTTCGCCCAGCGCAACCTGCGGGTCCGCACCTGGTCGGGGATGAACCTCCTGGGCGGGGGAGACGGCGCCAGCCTCGCCGACCCCGCCGCCAACGCCGCCAAGGCCGCCAGCAAGCAGCGGGTGCTGGGCGAGACGCTCGGCTACACCCCGCAGGGCGAGACCCGCATCGAGTACGTGGAGGACATCGGCGACTTCAAGACCGCCTGGGACCTCGTCACCTTCGAGGGCTTCCTGGGCACGCCCATGCGCATGGAGTTCACCTGGCACGGCTGCGACTCCGCCCTGGCCGCGCCCCTGGTGCTGGACCTGGCCAGGCTCACGGCGGCGGCGCACCGCCACGGCCGCACCGGGCCGCTGGGCGAGCTGGCCTTCTTCTTCAAGGACCCGCTCGGGCAGGTGCCGCACGCGCTGGCCGACCAGTGGGGGACGCTCCGCGCGTTCGCCGCCACCCTCGGCGGACGGGAACCGGCCTGATGACGTCGGTGCGCGACCTCGCGGAACTCGTGCGCGCCCCGGCCGCCCTGTCGGTACCCGGTGACGTCGCCGCCGGGGCCGCCGCGGGGCAGGTGCTCGGCGGACGCACCCTCGGCCTGGCCTGCTCCTCGGTCTGCCTGTACTGGGCGGGAATGGCCGCCAACGACTGGGCCGACCGCCACCTGGACGCGGTGGAACGCCCGGAGCGGCCCATCCCCTCCGGCCGCGTGTCGCCCGGCACCGCGCTCGGGATCGCCGCGGGACTCACCGCCGCCGGTCTGGCGGTGGCCGGGCTCTCCGGCGGTCGCCGGGCCCTGGCGGTCGCCGTCCCGCTCGCCGCCGCCGTCTGGTCCTACGACCTGATGGCCAAGAACACGGCGGCGGGACCGCCCGCGATGGCGCTCTGCCGCGGCCTCGACGTGCTGCTGGGCGCCACCCCGGGGCGGAGCCTCGCCAAGGCGCTGCCCCCGGCCCTCACCGTCGCCGCCCACACCTACCTGCTCACCGCGCTGTCGCGCGCCGAGGTCTCCGGCTCCGGCCGCGGCCTGCCCGCGGCGACCCTCGCCGGCACCGCCGCGCTCGCCGTGGCCACCGCCCTGGGACGGGGCGAGGCCGCGCACGGGCCGCGGGCCGCGCGGGTGGTGCGGGCCGTGCGGGCCGGGCTCACCGGCTGGTACGCCGCCGGGTTCGGCCTGTCCCAGGCCCGGGCGGTCGCCGAGCCGTCGGCCTCCCGGCTGAGGACCGCCGTCGGCACCGGCATCGTCGCGCTGCCCGCCCTGCAGGGCGCGCTCGTCGCCCGCGGCGGCGCCACCCGGGAGGGCCTCGCGGTCGCGGCGGCCGTCCCGCTGGGCCGGGCCCTGGCCAGGAAGGTGTCACCCACGTGAGCCCCGGCGGCACGAGCGCGATCCCGGACGCGAGCCCGGACGGGGGTCCGGGCGGGGGTCCGGGCGGGACCGGCGGGGGGACGAGGTTCGGCTACGGCACCAACGGGTTCGCCAACCACCGGCTGGCCGACGCGCTGCGGGTCATCGCCGACCTCGGCTACCAGGGGGTCGCCCTCACCCTCGACCACGACCACCTGGACCCGTACCGGGAGGGGCTGGCCCGCAGGGTCGCGGCCGTCTCCGACCTGCTGCGCGACCTCGGCCTCGGCGTGGTCGTCGAGACCGGCGCCCGCTACCTGCTGGACCCCTGGCACAAACACGCCCCCACGCTGCTGCACGACGAGCGGGAGGCGCGCCTGGACTTCCTGGGCCGGGCGGTGGCCGTGGGCGCCGACCTGGGAGCCGAGGCGGTGTCGTTCTGGGCGGGCGTGCGCCCGGAGACGGTCGGCGAGGCCACGGCCTGGGCCAGGCTCGTCGACGGCTGCGCCCGCGTCACCGAGAAGGCCGCCGCCGCCGGCGTGCCGCTGGGCTTCGAGCCCGAGCCCGGCATGCTCGTCGAGACGATCGCCGACTGGCGCAGGCTCCACGCCGACCTCGGCGAACCGGCCGGGTTCGGCATCACGCTGGACATCGGCCACTGTCGCTGCCTCGAACCCGACCCGGTCCCCGACTGCGTCAGGGCCGTCGCCCCCCACCTGGTCAACGTGCAGATCGACGACATGCGCCGCGGCGTGCACGAGCACCTGGAGTTCGGCGAGGGGGAGATCGACTTCCCTCCCGTGCTGCGCGCCCTGGCCGGATGCGGCTACCGGGGCCTGGTCGCGGTCGAACTGCCCCGCCACTCGCACGCCGCGCCGCAGGTGGCCGCCCGGTCCCTGGACTTCCTGCGCGCCGCCGAAGGGACGAACGCATGACCCCGCCACCCGCCCCCGGGACGGACGACCTGCTGGCGGCGCTCGGCCAGGAATGGCTGGCCGAGGCCCGGCGCGGCGTCGCCGCCGAGCCCGGGACCCTCGCGCGGCACTTCGCCTCCGCCGGGCGCCGCGCCGGACGGGCGCCGCTGCCGGACGTGCCCGGCTGGAGGGCCGACGAGGCCGCCAGGGCCGTCCTGCTCGCCGCGCTCCCGCCGGACGCGGCGGCCGGGCAGGTCGCCGACCTGTACCGCTACGGCGACGCCGACGAGAAGCGCGCCGTGCTCAAGGCACTGCCGCTGCTGCCCGTCGGCGCCGAGGCGGTGCCGCTCCTGCACGACGCGATCCGCACCAACGACCCCCGCCTGGTGGCCGCGGCGCTCGGCCCGTACGCCCGTCACCTCGACCAGGCCGCCTGGCGGCAGGCGGTGCTCAAGTGCGTGTTCATGGGCGTGCCGCTGGCCGCCGTGGACCGGCTGGAGGAACGCGCCGACGCCGAGCTGGCCGGGATGCTGGCCGCGTTCGCCGAGGAACGCGCCGCGGCCGGCCGGCACACCCCCGACGACGCGACCGCACTGCTCGACCACCTGACCGGCGGGACGCCCGACCCCCCGACCGGCGATCCGGCCGGTGACCCGACCGGCGATCCGGCCGGCGAGAAGAAGGAGGCCTGATGCGGATCTTCGACCCGCACATCCACATGACGTCGCGCACCACCGACGACTACGCCAGGATGGCCGCCGCCGGGGTGCTCGCCGTCGTGGAACCCGCCTTCTGGCTGGGCCAGCCGCGCACCAACCCCGGCTCGTTCACCGACTACTTCGACTCGCTGATCGGCTGGGAGCCCTACCGCGCCGGCCAGTTCGGCATCCTGCACCACGCCACCATCGCGCTCAACCCCAAGGAGGCCGGGGACCCGCGCTGCCGGCCCGTGCTCGACCTGCTGCCCCGCTACCTGGACAAGGACCGCGTCGTCGCGGTCGGCGAGATCGGCTACGACTCGATGACCCCCGAGGAGGACGACGCCTTCGAGCGCCAGCTCGCGATGGCCGTCGACCACGGGCTGCCCGCGCTCGTGCACACCCCGCACCGCGACAAGGCCGCCGGCACCCGGCGCACCCTCGACGTCGTCGCCGCGTCCGGCATCGACCCCGGACGGGTCGCCGTCGACCACCTCAACGAGGTCACCGCCGGGATCGTGCACGACTCGGGCTGCTGGATGGGCTTCTCCATCTACCCCGAGACCAAGATGTCGCCGCCCCGCATGGTGGAGATCCTGCGCGAGCACGGCCTGGAGCGGGTGCTGGTCAACTCCGCGGCCGACTGGGGCGTGTCCGACCCGCTGCTCACCCTGGAGACCGGCAGGGCGATGCTGGAGGCCGGGTTCGGCGAGGACGACGTCGACCGGGTGCTGTGGCGCAACCCCGTGGAGTTCTACGGCCAGTCCGGGCGCCTGGACCTGTCCGAGGTCGCCGGGGCGGGGGAGCCCACGTTCGAGGGCAGCTCCATCAAGCGCGGAGGGTCGTGATGCGGCTGCGTCACCCCGGCGGGCGGACGCTGCACCTGAGCTACTGCACCAACGTGCACCCGGCCGAGGACCTCGGCGGCATCGTCGGGCAGCTCGACACGTACGCGGTGCCGATCCGCGCCCGCCTCGGCGCCGAGACGCTCGGGCTCGGGCTCTGGCTGGCCGCGCCCGTCGCCGCCGCGCTCGCCGCCGACCCCGCGCTGCTGGCCGGGTTCCGCCGCGAGCTGGACGCGCGGGAGCTGGAGGTCGTGACGCTCAACGGCTTCCCCTACCGCGCCTTCCAGGACCCGGTGGTCAAGCACGCGGTCTACCACCCCGACTGGACGACCCCCGAACGGCTCGCCTACACCCTCGACCTGGCGCGCGTCCTGGCCGCCCTGCTGCCCGACGACGCCGCCAGGGGATCGATCTCCACGCTCCCGCTCGCCTGGCGCACCCCCTGGGACCGGGACATGGCCGGCCTCGCCGGGCGCAGGCTCGACGAGCTCGCCACCGGGCTGGCCGCCGTCGAGTCCGACACCGGCCGCCTGATCCGGGTGGCGTTCGAACCCGAGCCCGGCTGCGTGGTGGAGACCACCGACCAGGCCGTGCGCGCCCTGTCCGGCGCCGACACCGGGCGGCTCGGCGTCTGCCTGGACCTCGCCCACCTGGCGTGCGCCTGGGAGAAGCCCGCCGACGCGCTGCGCCGGTACGCCGAGGCGGGCCTGCCCGTCGTCAAGGTGCAGGTCTCCGCCGCCCTGGAGAGCGACGACCCCGAGGCCCTGCGCGAGTACGCCGAGCCGCGCTTCCTGCACCAGACCCGCAACGCGGCCGGCGACGACGCCGACGACCTCGACGAGGCGTTCGAGCGGGGACTGCCCGGACCCTGGCGGGTCCACTACCACGTACCGCTGCACGTCGCACCGCAGGCGCCGCTCGCCACCACCGTGCCGGTGCTGCGCGAGGCCCTCGCGGAGCTGGTCGGCGGCCCCGAGCCGCTCTGCGACCACTTCGACGTGGAGACCTACACCTGGGGCGTGCTGCCACCGGCGCTGCGCCCGCAGACGCCCGGCCGGCTCGCCGCGGGCATCGCCGACGAGCTGGACTTCGCCCGTGCCGAGATGCGCGACCTGGGAGTGAGAGCATGACATCGTTGCTGGTCCTGGACGTGGTGGGCCTGACCCCGAGGTTGCTGGCGCACATGCCGAGACTGCGCGCCGTCGCCGACGGCGGCTTCCAGGCCGAGCTCGGCACCGTGCTGCCCGCCGTCACCTGCTCGGTCCAGTCGACCTTCCTCACCGGCGTCGAGCCCTCCGGGCACGGCGTCGTCGGCAACGGCTGGTACTTCCGCGAGCTCGGCGAGGTCCTCCTGTGGCGCCAGCACAACGCGCTGGTCGGCGGGGACAAGCTGTGGCACGCCGCCCGCCGCGAGCGGCCCGGTTTCACCGTGGCCAACGTCTGCTGGTGGTACGCCATGGGCGCCGACGTCGACTGGACGGTCACCCCCCGGCCCATCTACCGCGCCGACGGGCGCAAGGACCCCGACTGCTACACCTACCCGCCCGGCCTGCACGAGGAGCTCACCGCCACGCTGGGCCCCTTCCCCCTGTTCACCTACTGGGGCCCGGGGGCGGGCATCGCCTCGTCCACCTGGATCTGCCGCGCCACCGAGCAGATCATGAGGGACCACGACCCCGACCTGACCCTGGCGTACGTGCCGCACCTGGACTACGACCTGCAGCGGTTCGGCCCGTCCGACCCGCGCTCGGCCGCCGCGGCCTCCGAGCTCGACACCGTGCTGGCCCCCCTGCTGGACGCCGCCGCCGCGCGCGGGACCACCGTGGTGGCCCTGTCGGAGTACGGCATCACCGACGTCTCCCGCCCGGTCGACGTCAACCGGCTGCTGCGCACCGAGGGACTGCTGAAGGTCTACACCCAGGACGGCATGGAGTACCTCGACCCCTGGACCTCGCGCGCGTTCGCCGTCGCCGACCACCAGGTGGCCCACGTCTACGTCGCCGACCCGGCCGACGTCCCGGCCGTCGCCAAGCTCTGCGCCGGCCTGCCCGGGGTCGCCGAGGTGCTCGACGAGGAGGGCAAGGCCGAAAGCGGCCTCGCGCACCCCCGCGCCGGAGAGCTGGTCCTCGTCTCCGAGCCCGACGCCTGGTTCACCTACTACTACTGGCTCGACGACACCCGCGCCCCCGACTTCGCCAACCTGGTCGAGATCCACCGCAAGCCCGGCTACGACCCCGCCGAGCTGTTCTTCGACCCCGCGGCCCCCGGAGCCGCCAAGCGCCGCGCCGCCCTGGCGCTGCTGCGCAAGAAGACCGGCATGCGCTACACGATGAACGTCGTCGGCCTCGACGCGGGCGCCCGCGCCGTGCGGGGCTCGCACGGCCGCCTGCCCGACGGCCCGCTCGACGGGCCGGTGCTGCTCTGCTCCGACCCGTCCGCGGCCAGGGATCGGATCGCCGCCACCGAGGTCAAGGACCTGCTGCTCGGGTTGTCCCTGCGCTGACCGGGCCCGTGCCCCACCCCGGCCGGCCGGGGTGGGGCCGGTCGCCGGGGGCATCCGCGGCGGTCAGGTGGGGGAGGTGTCGCCGCCGGTCGTGACGGCCCTGCGGACGCAGTCGCGGAGCAGGGCGCGGCGCCGGTCGTGCACGTCCTCGGGTTCCCGGTCGTCGGCCGCGTACACGTTGCTGACCGGGGACCAGGCCGGGCAGGAGAACTTCTGCCACTCCTTCCCGACCCTGACCTACGGCGGCACCGACCGTGAGGACGGGTCGACCACCCTGGGCGGCTACTCCCGCGAGTACGTCGTGCGCGAGGCGTTCGCCTACCCGCTACCCTCCGGCCTCGACCCGGCCGCGGCCGCCCCGCTGCTGTGCGCCGGCGTCACCGTGTGGGAACCCCTGCGCTCCCTCGGCGTGGGTCCCGGCAGCCGCGTCGCCGTGGCCGGGCTCGGCGGCCTGGGCCGACAACGGCATCGCCACCGACGTCGAGGTGTTCCCCTCCTCACAGGTGCACACGACACTCGACCGCCTCGGGCGCAACGACGTCCGCTACCGCTTCGTGCTTGACGTGTCCGACCTGGACTGAGACGGAAGAGATCGTCGAGGCGCCCGGCCGCAGGCGGTCCGGCCGCCCGGGGAGGGAGCCCACGTGCGTGCTCCCGAGCCGTCCGTGCCCCGGCCCCGTTGGGTAAGGTCGGCGCCAGGACCGACCCGGGGGGACGTCAGGCGATGTACGAGTCAACGGAGCAGTGGCGAGCGGTCGACGACTACTTCGTCGCCACGCTGGTCGACGAGGACGCCGCTCTGGCACAGGCGCGGCGGTCCAGCCGTGACGCCGGTCTGCCCGACCACGAGGTGGCGCCCAACCAGGGCGCCCTGCTGTCGCTGCTGGCCCGCATGTGCCGGGCACGCCGCGTCCTGGAGATCGGTACCCTGGGCGGTTACTCGACCATCTGGCTCGCTCGTGCCGCCGAGCACGTGACCACGCTGGAGGCCGACGCCGAGTACGCGCGGCTCGCCCGGCGCAACCTCGAACACGCCGGCGTCGCCGATCGGGTGGACGTGATCGTCGGCGCGGCGGCGGACGGCCTCGACGAGCTCATCGCCCGCCGGGCCGAACCGTACGACCTGGTGTTCATCGACGCCGACAAGCCGAACAACCCGCGCTACCTCGAGGCCTCGTTGCGCCTGACCCGTCCCGGCAGCGTGATCGTCGCGGACAACGTCGTCCGCGACGGAGCGGTCACCGATCCCGGCAGCACCGACGAGCGTGTCCGGGGGGTGCGCCGCTTCCTCGAACAGGTCGCCGCCGACCCGCGGCTGGACGCCACGGCCCTGCAGACCGTCGGGTCGAAGGGGTGGGACGGCTTCGCCCTGGCACTGGTCCGGTAGCCCGGCCCGGTGCCGTCCCGGCCCGGGCCGGGAGTCGTGCGGCCGCGTACGGCGAGCGCCCGTCAGACGCCCATCGCCTCCAGGCGGCGGGAAGGGCGGTGACGACGCCAGGCGACGACCAGGAAGGCGGCCGGGACGACGACGGGCAGGGCGCAGACGGCCCAGCTCAGCGCCGGCGGCGGGCCGGGCTGGTCGAGGACCGTGATGTCGTCCAGGGTGCCCGTTCCCCGTCCCCGGGGGCCGTCGACGGTGAAGGTGAGGCTCCACGTCCCGGCCGTGGGCAGCGACTGGATGTCCAGGCCCCACACGTCCCGTTTACGGGGATGGCGAGAGAGCGGAGCCGCCCCGCGCATCGTCCCTTCCATGCCGGGACCGGTCATGGCGAGGGTGCCGGACTTGCCGGCCAGTCCCCCCTCGGGGGCGAAGGTGAAGTCCAGCGACCGCATGGCGCGCAGCGGCCACGTGGAGAACCCCACGGTCAGCCGGTACGGGCCGGCCTGCACCCGCTCGGTGTGCACGACCTCGACCGGCGCGTACACCTGCTCGGGCTCCGCCCGCGCGTGCGCCAGGGCGGACGGGGCCCAGATCACGGCTCCCAGGACGCACACGGCGACGAGCAGGGCGCGGACGCGGCGCCTCGGCGCGGAACGCGCGGAGCGGACCGGCCGGGGCCGCGGATACGTGCGGACGTTCACGGGTCAGCGGCCTTCCTGGTCGGCGGCGGGGGCGTTGAGACGCAGCAGTACGGCGAAGCGGGCCGCGAGGTAACCGGCCAGGGCACCGCACACCAGCCCGAGGAGCACCGCGGCCAGCACCGCGGCCGGCACCGCGGTCGCCGACGTGGTGGCCCGGCCCATCGGCCCTCCACCGGCCCCGGGGCGGAGCATCGACGCCTGGACGAGCATGGACAGGCTCACCACCACGCCGCCGACGGCGCCGGCCAGCTGCGGCAGCCGACGGGCCGACCAGCCCCGCCCGCGCCCCAGCCGGAGCAACCCCTCGATCACCAGGGCCGCGGCGAGCATGAACATCGGGATGCCGGCCGGGAGCTGGGGCGCCATGTCCGGGAGGTTGTCCCGCAGCGGCAGGCCGACGTGGTCCGCGTAGACCCTCGTGGCCCACGGCGAGAACGACCAGAGGAACAGCTGCAGGACGCCGAGGACGATCGCGATGGACAGGGCCACGCGCGGGCGACGCAGGGTGATCGCTCCCAGGAGCACGAAGCAGACGGCGAAGAAGACGGTGCCCGCGAGGCCGGGGTCGACGGGAAGGGGCAGCCTCCGGAAGGCGGACGTGATGATCGGGGTGAACGTCATCAGCACGGCGATGCCGGCGACGAGGCCGATCCGCCCCCAGAGCCGTGCTCGGGCGGCGGAGAAGACGATGACGCCGCCGACCATGGTCAGGCTGATGGAGACGAACAGGGCGACGTGCGGCGGGGAGTCCAGTACGGCGTCGAAACCGTACAGGGAGTGCCACCACAGGTCGAACAGGCCGTAGAGCAGGAACGACGCGGCGCCCGTCCCGGCGACGAGGTATCCCAGGGGCGCGGTGAACGTGCCGCCGAGAACCCGGACCGGGCCGCCGCCCGCGGCCGGGTCGGCGGGGCGCCCGGCCCGCTGGGCGAAGGTGGCGCGCAGCACCATCACCAGGCCGGCGATGCCGGCGACGGCGCTGCCGGAGTACAGGATCAGGTGGGGCAGGGTGAAGAAGGTGTCCGGGCCGACCTCGATGTGCCACTGCACGTCCCAGCCGAGGCCGGCCGTCGACAACAGCGTTCCGGCCAGCACGGTGTACGCGCCGGCCACGTCGGCCACGCCGGCCGTACCGGCCACGCCGGCCGTACCGGACGGTGGCCGGCCGGACGGGGCGGGCCCGCCCGGACCGGCCGGCACGGACACGGGAACAGGATCCATCGGACATGCCTCTCTCGCGAAGGGGTGGGTCAGGGGGAGACCGTGAGCGGGAAGACGAGCCGCTCACGGGGGCCGTCGCCGTCCACGGTGACCAGGAACTCCCACCGGCCGGGCATCATCAGCGGAAGGCCGTCCACGTGGTGGACGTCGCCGGAGACGCGTACGGCGGGAAGTCCGGGTACCGCGTGGCCCGCCGTGGGCAGCACCGCGGAGACCGTGACGGCCGGTGGCGGCCGCACGGCCGCGTCGCGCGGTTCGAGCCGGACGTCGACCGCGGTGACCCCGGTGACGGGAGCGGAGACCGTCAGGGTCACCACGTGCCGGGCCGTGCCGCCCGTGAGGGTCACCGCGCCCCGCGGGGCGGAGCCGGACGCGGGCCGCGTCCCGCCCGGCCACGGCTCCCGCAGGGCGTGAACCGACAGCGCGGTGAGCAGGATCGCCGCCACGATCGTCGCGGCCACCAGGATCCGCAGGCCGGAGAGGCTCACGGGGCCTGCTCCGCACCGGCGACGTGGAGCAGGTAGGGGACGGTCAGGATCGTGTCGTCACGCTGGGCCTGGATCCACACCCGGTAGTGGCCGGCGGCCGGGAAGGTGTGGACGAAGGTGATGTCGGGGCCGTAGGCGGCGACGGTCTCGTCGGCGACGCCGTCGGCGGAGGCCGGGCCGCTCATCAGGTGCTTCTGCGGGGAGGAGACGGAGGACGGTCCCGGCGGCGCGTGCGCCCCCGCGTGTGCCCCCGCGTGCGGTGTCCCCGGCGTCTCCGGTGTCCCCGGCGTCCCCGGCGTCTCCGGTGTCTCCGGCGTCCCGCTCGCGTCGCGGGCACCGGCCGGCAGCGCGCCCATGGAGTGGGAATGGGCCCACAGCTGGGCCTTCTGCGTCTGTTCCCCCACCGTCCCCGCCGCCCCCGCCGCCGCGGGGGAGAGCGGGCCGACGACGACCAGGTGGCCGAGCATGCCGAGCCAGGGCTGCAGGGTCGCCGTGTCCCCCACGCGGGCGGTCAGGACGGTGGCCTCGCCCGCCACCGGCGGCGACACGGTCAGCCGCACCTCGACCCCGGCCACGGTCCGCACGCCGGTCCCCGCCCGCACCGGGGCGTCACCGGCCGTGGCCGGTGCGCCGGCGCCGGGACCGGGCACCGCGTCGATGCCGGTGGCGGAGCGCAGCTGCTGGACGCCGCCGCCACGGCGGGCGAACTCGGCGGAGACCGCGTAGTGGCCCGCCTCGGACAGCGACAGGGAGACCTCGAACACGCCCGGCCCGGTCCGTACGGGATGCAGGTGCCACAACCGTCCCGAGGGGCCGATGACCAGCAGGTGCATCAGCGCCCCGTCGTGGACGACGACGTCGTCCGCGGGCAGGCCGGTGGCGGCGTCCGACAGGGTCAGCCGCAGCTCGGCGACCTCGCCGGCTCGGTCCGTGGAGGACGACAGCAGCAGCGTGGCGGGCGGGCGCGAGTGGTCGCCGGCCGGCCGCCCGGCGGCGGCGTAGGGATCGTCGACGCCGTCGATGGTGGCGTCCACCTGGCCGCCCTGGGACGGCGGCGGCGGCAGCCGGGGCGACAGGAGCGCGCCGGTGACCGCCACGGTCAGGCAGGCCACGAGCCCGCAGGCCGGCACCAGGGTCCACCGGCCGCGGCGCGCGCGTACGGCGACCAGGACGGTGACCAGGATGAGGGCTCCGGCGCCGGAGAAGCCCAGGTAGGCGGCGGTCTCCGCCGGGGAGGTGGCCTGCTTCGGGACGACGAAGGGGATCGTCGCGACCCTGTGCCCGTCGCCGAGCGACAGCTCCCACGGACCGGCCCGGGTGACGTCCAGCACGGCGGAGTGGGTCCGCGGCCGGTCGCCCAGGGTCACCACGGCGGTGTCCGCGACCGTGCCCGAGGCCGAGGCGGCGGAGGCGGACGCGGAGACCCCGGTGGGCGTCACCGCGAGGTCCAGGGTGCCTGCGGGCGTGCCCGTATGCGTGATCACGTCCACGTGGAGGGGGCCGGGCACCCCGGTGACCCGTCGCAGGACGACGGTCAGCTCCCGGTCCCCGAGCGTCTGGGCGACGTGCACGTCGCCGCCGTCGCCCGGGTCGGCCCCGGCCGGGGGGCTCGTGGCGACCGTCAGGGCGCAGGCGCTCAGCAGAACGGCGAGCGCGGCACCCAGACGCGGACGTGAGGCGGTGTCGTCCATGTCATCCATGTCGTCCATGGACGCGGCAGAGGATCCGGCCGGTCGTCGTTCGCGCTGGTTCGCTGCGGTTCATGCCTCCAGCCAAGACGGCGCGGTGTTGCCGGCGCGTATGCGGTTTTCGATATGCCGGCGATACGGTCCGGCCGGTAACGTCGGGAGCATGCGGGTGCTGATCGTCGAGGACGAGCCCTATCTGGCGGAGGCCGTCCGCGACGGCCTGCGCCTGGAGGCGATCGCCGCCGACATCGCCGGTGACGGTGACAGCGCCCTGGAGCTGCTGAGCGTCAACGCCTACGACATCGCCGTCCTCGACCGCGACATCCCCGGCCCCTCCGGCGACGAGGTCGCCGCGCGCATCGTCGCCTCCGGCAGCGGCATGCCGATCCTCATGCTCACCGCCGCCGACCTGCTCGACGACAAGGCCTCCGGGTTCGAGCTCGGCGCCGACGACTACCTGACCAAGCCGTTCGCGCTGCGAGAGCTCGTGCTCCGTCTCAGAGCGCTCGACCGCAGGCGCGCCCACCACAGACCACCCGTGCGGGAGATCGCGGGCCTGCGGCTGGACCCGTTCCGCCGCGAGGTCCACCGCGACGGCCGCTACGTCGCGCTCACCAGGAAACAGTTCGCCGTGCTCGAGGTCCTCGTCGCCGCCGAGGGCGGTGTCGTCAGCGCCGAGGAACTCCTGGCGCGGGCATGGGACGAGAACGCCGACCCGTTCACCAACGCCGTGCGCATCACGGTCTCGGCACTGCGCAAACGGCTCGGCGAACCCGGCATCATCGCCACCGTGGCCGGTGTCGGCTACCGCATCGACACGGCACCCGGCACCGGGCGGGCGGCGGGGGAGCGTGGATAGGGCGCCCGGGCCGAGCGTCCGCCTCAGGCTCACCCTCAGCTACGCCGGGTTCCTCATGCTCGCGGGCACCCTGCCGCTCGCCACCGCGCTGGTCTACGTCCTGCAGGGCCTGCCCGGCCGCGCGATCCACGCCAACGGCAGCTTCCTGATCGACCGCCCCCTCCTGCTGGGCTCGTTCGCCTCGGTCGCGGCCGTCGTGCTGGCGTTCCTGCTGGTGTGCGGTCTCGCGGGAGGGTGGATCCTCGCCGGCCGCATGCTCGCGCCCCTGACCCGCATCACCGAGGCCACCCGCGTGGCCACGAGCGGATCGCTCTCCCACCGGATCCGCCTGGAAGGCCGGAGGGACGAGTTCCGCGAGCTCGCCGACGCCTTCGACGCCATGCTCGCACGGCTCGAGGCGCACCTCGCCGAACAACGGAGGTTCGCGGCCAACGCCTCCCACGAACTGCGCACCCCGCTGGCGATCACACAGGCCCTTCTCGACGTGGCGCGCGACGATCCGGCGCGGGACCACGGCGAACTCGTCGGCCGCCTTCACGCCGTCAACGCCCGGGCGATCGACCTCACCGAGGCGCTGCTCCTGCTCAGCCGCGCCGAGCAGGGGTCCTTCACCCCAGAGCCCGTCGACCTGTCCCTCCTCGCGGAGGAGGCCACCGAGACGCTGCTCCCGCTCGCCGGGAGACGCGGCGTCACCCTCCACGTCTCCGGTGACACCGCCCCGGCCGCCGGGTCGCGGGCGCTGCTGCTGCAGATGACGACGAACCTGGTGCACAACGCCGTCGTGCACAACCTGGCCGGACAGGGCACCGCGTGGGTCACGACCGGCGTCCGTCCCGGGGCCGTGGTGCTCACCGTCGAGAACACCGGCGAGAGACTCGCCCCGCGGTCGGTCGCGACGTTCACCGAACCGTTCCAGCGCGGCACCGGACGGGTCCGCGACGACCACGCGGGCGTCGGCCTCGGCCTGGCGATCGTCAGGAGCGTCGCGCACGTGCACGACGGAACCCTCACCGTCGTCCCGCGCCCCGCGGGCGGGCTCCGCGTCGTCGTCCGGCTGCCCGCCCCACCGGTACCTACGGCGGGATGACCGGGCCGGAGCCGAACGTCCTGTCCGCCGGCGGCTCCGGCTTCGCCTTCCGGGCGCTTCGCTCCATGGGGACGTGAGGGGGTCAGGCGGCCGGCGCGAGGACGACGACCTTGCCGGACACGGCGCCGGCCGCGGCTTCCGCGTGGAAGGCCGGGAGGTCCTCGAGCCGGACGCGGCGGCTGACGTCGATGTGAAGCTCGCCCCGGTCGACCGCCGCCACGAGGCCGGCGAGCTGCTCCGCGTCGCTGCGGACGTAGAGGTTGAGCCCGCGTACCTGGCGTGCCTCGTCGCTCGGGGCCTGCATCCACACCGTGGTGTTGACCACCGTCCCGCCGGACCGTACGAGGGCGACCTGGTCGGCGAGCTGTGAGGGCTCGATCGGTGCGAGGTTGAGCAGGAGGTCGACCGGCAGGGTCACCGCGTCCGTCACGTCGGTCGCGGTGTGGTCGAGGATCTCGTCGGCGCCCGCGGCCCGGACCCGGTCCGCGCTGCGCGGGCTGGCCGTGGCGATGACGTACGCGCCGGCGTTCTTCGCCAGCTGTACCGCGTAGGCGCCGACGGCGCCTCCGGCGCCGGTGACGAGGACGCGTTGCCCGGTGGTGAGCCGGCCGAGCTCGAACAGTGCCTGCCATGCGGTCAGGCCCACCAGCGGCAGGGCGGCCGCGTCGGCGAGCGGCACGTTCGAGGGCGCGGCCGCCAGGATCCCGGCGGGTGCGACGACGTACTCGGCGGCCGCGCCGTCGCCGATCATCGGGAGGAATCCGACGACCGGGTCGCCGACGGCCACCGTGTCGACGCCGTCACCGAGGGCGTCGACCGTTCCGGCGACGTCGATGCCGGGTGTGTGGGGAAGCGTCACCGGGAAGGGGCCCTGGAGGCCGCCGCCGCGGATGCCGGCGTCGACCGGGTTGAACGACGTGGCCGCGACCCGGATGCGAACCTCGCCGGTGCCGGGGACGGGGAGCGGCACGTCCTCGTAGCGCAGGACGCCGGCATCGCCGTACTCGTGGAATCGCACTGCCTTCATGGCGGGCTTCTTTCTTCGACGGAGCAGTTATGCTTCGGATTCGAAGCACTTTGGTGAGATGAAGCTAGCACTGCTTCGAACTCGAAGCAAATGCGGGTACGACGGGACCGGGAGGCGTCCCCCTCACTTCGACCCCCGGACTCGGTGTGTAACGCGCGTTGATCCAGGTCGGCGGCCTGTGTGGGGTGGGATCATCCGGGCGGGCCCGAGGGCGGCGGTGCGGCCGTCCGAGTCCGCGTCGACGGGCATGGGCCCAGCATAGGGGAATAACGGAGGATTTCCTCCGGTTAAGCTGTCATCTTCTCGGATTGGACGACCCATGACTGATCTTCAGCAGCCCGTCGCCGTGATCGGTGCGACCGGACAGCAGGGCGGCGGCGTGGTGGACGCCCTGCTCGCGCAGGAGCAGGCGGTCCGCGCCCTGGTCCGCGACGCCGAGGGCACGCGCGCACGTGCCCTGCGAGCCCGCGGCTTCGCGACATCGGCGCCGCCGCCGCGCGGCTGCTGATCGCCCCCGATGCGATCGACGGTGAGGCGGTCGAACTCGCCGGCGACGAGCTCACCATGGATCAGGTGGCCGAGCGGGTCGCGTCCGGGCTCGGCCGGCCGGCGCGGTACGAAGGGCTGCCGATCGACGTGCTCGGTGACGACGAGGACATGCGGGCGATGTTCCGGTGGTTCGCCACCGTCCCCGCCTACCGGGCCGACTTCGACCTCACGCGCCATCTCGTCCCCGACGTCGAGGCATGGGTGTCCGGCCAGGGGCCCGCGCGCCGGAGCTGACGCGCCGGGCTAGACGCGATCGGGCGCGATGCCGCGCAGGAACACCGCGCGCAGCTCGGCGGCGGCCTCGGCCCAGCCGGGCACGTTCGACATCGGCTGGGCGAGCATCGCCCCGAAGCGCACCACGGTGCCCGCGGTCACGTCCGTGCGGACCGAGCCGTCCCGATGGCCGCGCTCGAGGATGGCGCCCATGGTCTGCTGCATGCGCGCGCGCAGCTCGGCGGACTCGGTGCCCTCGGTCATGGGCGCTCCGTGGAGCGGGAGCACCAGTTCGTCGCGATGGGCGAAGGTCCGATGGAGGAACCGGCTGATCGAGTCGTGGCCGGTGCCGCCGGAGCTCAGCGCGTCCTCGGCCTCGGCCAGGATCAGGCGGTAGGCGCGGACCGCCATCGCCTCCAGCAGCGCCTCCCGGTTCGGGTAGCGGCGGTAGAGCGTCCCGATCCCGACTCCCGCCTCGGCCGCGATCTGCTCCAGCGGGACGAACCTGCCCTCGGCCAGCCCCGCACGCACGGCCGCGGCGATCAGCCGCTCGGCGTTCTCCGCCGCGTCCTTCCGAAGCCTGCGCGTCCCCGAGGAGGTCATGGACAACGCATCCTACGCGAGCGGAAGTGCCTGGTGCACGGCGGATCGGACGATCAAGGAGGCGCCGGACGGGGGATCGAGCCCGGCCCGGTCGGCCTCCTCGTGGCGCAGGTCGACGGTGAGGCCGGCCCGGTAGCCCTCCAGCATGGCCCGTACCGCGTCGGGATTCCCGGTGGCCGCGCGGAACTCGTCGTGTGCGTCGCGAACGTCACGGTGATGCGGGACAGGTGCTCGCTCAGGGGCGGGCAGTCGATGGACGCCGCCCGGGAGACCGCGCCGGGCCGGTCTACGGCGTGCGGCGCAGGTGGGCGGCGGCCAGGATGAGATACGCGCTGGCCGTCCAGGTGTAGGCGCGGTCGCGCAGGCCCGTCCCGATGCGGGCGTCGAAGTTCTCCGCGAATCCCGACTTCTCGCACAGGGCGCGGAACCGGGCGCTGATCTCGTCGGCGAGGACGGTCTGACCGGCCCGGCGCAGGCCGTCCTCGATCAGGACCGTCGAGGGGGCCCAGATCGGGCCTCGCCAGTAGCCGTCGTCCCGGTAGTGCGGTGAGGCCGGCAGTTCGGTGGCGAGCCCGTACTCGGTCAGATGGGTCGTGATCCTGGCGGCCAGGACCGTCCGGACGTGCCGGGGCAGCTCCTCGCCCAGCACGATCGGCATCAGGTCGAGCAGGCTGCTGCTGGTCCAGGTCTCCTGCGAACTCGCGCTCCGGGTGACGAAGCGGTCGCCGCGCCACAGCCGGTCGAGCATGGCCCCGCCCATCCGGTCGGCCGCCCGCGACCAGCGGACCGCCTCACCGGGCAGGGAGAGGTCGCCCGCCAGGCGGGCGAGCGTGCGCATCTGGAGGATCAGGAACGACGCCAGGTCGGCCGTCTCGACGACGCGTTCGGGCGCGAACGTGGTCGCGTTGTCCCATCCGCTGTCGTTGCCGTGCTGGTAGTGGGCCAGTTCGTGGCCGGGCACGCGCCGGGCGGTGAGCCAGAAGGTGGTCCACCGTTCGAGCAGGCGGTAGACGCCGGCTCGTTCCGGTGCCGGCAGCGGCGGGAGGTGGCGCAGGACCCAGCCGTGGATGGGGGGCTTGACGAAGTTGTACAGGACCTCCGAGTGGGTGATCGAGTCGGGCAGCGCGCCGGTGGCCTCCTGGTGGTCGAAGGGCAGGTGGAACTGGTCCCAGGCCAGCGCGGGCAGGCCCTCGGCGAGGGCGATGGCGTTGAAGCAGTGGTCCCAGCTCCACACCTTGTCCATCCAGTGCTTGGACATCAGCACCGCGGTGCGGGTGACGAACCCCGCCGGGCGTACGGTGGCCGACCACAGCACGTAGGCGGCGAGTTCGGCGGCGGGGGTGCGGTCGTCGCGCCAGGGGGCCACGGCGCCGAGGTAGTCCTCGTAGTCGCGCCGGGCGGCGCCGGCCACCTGCTCGAAGTCGCGCCCGCCGGTGTACGGGGCGCGGGCGGTCTCGAACTCCTCGATGGCGATCTCCCACACGTCCCGGTCCCCGGTGACCACGACGCCCCGCTCGACGGTGCCGAGTTCCTGCGCGCCCAGGTGTTCGGTGATCCGCCCGGCCAGGAGCGTGACGCGGTAGCGGCGCCCGGTCTGGTAGACGGTGAAGACCGCGGACCCGTCCCGGGGGTCGCGGAAGAAGTAGGGGCCGCTGAACGGCGTCAGGACCGGGTCGGCGGCCAGCAGCCGCAGGTCGACCCCGTGCCCGCGCACCCGCACGGTGTCGGTGTCCTCGTAGGCGAGGTCGATCCGCCCCGGGGCGCAGTCCCAGGTGAGCCGGTGCGGGGTGGCGGTGACGATGCCGTCGGCGCTGGGGACCAGCCGCAGGACGGGGTGCATGCCGGTCTGGTGGGAGACCAGGTGGACGTCCCGGGCGTAGGTGTTCTCGCCGACGACCGGCGAGAAGCCGAACCAGGAGCCGCGGAAGCTGAACGGGATCTCCCGCAGGGAGAACACCGGGCCGGTGACGGCGGCGGTCATGAAGGGATGGTCCTTTCGTGCGGTGGAGCCCGGTCAGTTCTTGACGGCGCCCGCGGTCACGCCGGCGGTGACGTAGCGCTGTGCGACGACGAGGAGCGCGACCGCGGGTATCGACGCGACGACGGCGGTGGCCATGATCGCGTTCCACTGCTGGTTGTTGTTGCCGATGTAGCGGTAGATGCCCAGGGTGATCGGCTGGTGGTCTCCTCCGCTGTCCAGCGTGCCGGCGAAGACGAAGTCCGACCACGCCCACAGGAACGCGAACAGCGACACCGTGATGATCGCGTTGCGGCTGACCGGCAGGACGATCGACCAGAAGGTGCGCGCGGCTCCGGCGCCGTCGACCCGGGCGGCCTGGAGGAGTTCGTGCGGGATGCCGGACATGAACGTGGTGAGGACGAGGACGGCGAAGGGGACCGCGAGGGTGGAGTCGGCCACGATCAGCCCGGGGAGCGTGTTGAGCACGCCGAGGTTGAGGTACATGGCGTAGAAGCCCATCGCCATGACGATCCCGGGGATCATCTGGGCGATCAGCAGCGCGAAGCTCAGCGCGCCACCGCCGCGCGGGCGCAGCTTGGCCAGCGAGTACGCCGCCGGGGCCGCGACCGCCAGGGTCAGCAGCACCGTCCCCAGCCCGACGACCAGGCTGACGCCCAGGTAGGGAAGCTGCTGGTCGAGGACCGCGCGGTAGCCGTCCAGGGTGGCGTCCACGGGGAACCACGACGGCGGGCTCCTGCGCATGTCGCGGTCCCGGGTGAGCGACACGTTGATCATCCAGTAGACCGGGAACAACATCACGCCGGTCAGCGCGAGCCCGGTCGCGGTCTTCCACCAGCGGCGCGGGGATCTCATGAGGGGTCCTGCCTTCGCTGGAGGCGGATGTAGAGCAACCCGAAGATCAGCGCCGTCGCGATCAGGATGTTGCCGACCGCGGCTCCCGGGCCGAAGGCCGGCACCTGGTTCCCGAAACCCAGCCGGTAGGACCAGGTGGACAGGGTCGTGGAGGAGCCGCTCGGCCCGCCCTTGGTCATGATCCAGATGATGTCGAACACCTTCAGCGTGTAGACCAGCCCGAGCAGCAGAGTGATCGCCGAGACCGGCCGCAGCAGGGGGAGGGTCACGTTCCAGAACCGCTGCGGGCCCGACGCGCCGTCCAGGGCGGCGGCCTCGTGGACGGAGGGGCTGATCGACTGGAGCCCGGAGTAGAGGATCACCAGGTTGAACGGGACACCGATCCAGATGTTGGCGGCGATCACCGACCACAGCGACCAGTCCGGTGAGGTCAGCCAGTTGACCGGGCCGGCACCGAACGCGCCGAGCACCGCGTTGACCACGCCGGAGTCGCTGTTGAGCATCCAGGCCCAGGTCGAGGACGACACGATCAGCGGGAGCAGCCACGGCACCAGGAACAGGGCGCGCAACGTGGCCGACAACGGGAAGTGCGTGACGAAGAACAGGGCCAGGGCGAGACCGACGGTGAACTGGAAGGCCAGTGACACCACGGTGAACACCACGGTCTGCCACAGCGCGGGCCCGAACGTGGCGTCCCCGATCACTTCGAGGTAGTTGGCGAACCCGGTGAAGGGCGCGTCACCCCGGACGAACGAGCGCACCGTGTAGTCGCGCAGGCTCAGCTCCACGTTGCGGAACAGGGGATAGGCGTAGAACAGCAGCAGGTAGGCGACGATCGGTACCAGGAAGGCCCGTGCCGCCCACCGGTCCGGCCTCCGCGGGGCCGCTCTCCGGCGACCCGGCCCGTCCGGTGCGGGACCGGCGCCGGCAGGGGCCGGGGTGGGGGCCTGCGCGATTCGGCTCATGGCGCGGGCCTTACCGGATCGCGGCCGCCGCCGCGGCCTGCGCGTCGGCCATCGCCCGCTCGGGGGTCTTGGCCCCGCTCAGCGCCGCCTGCACCGCGCCCCACAGCGGTTCGGAGATCTTCGGATACCTGGTGCCGAGGTCGTCGCCGGTACGGCCCTTGGCCGCCTTGACGGCCTTGACCCACACCGCGAGCTTGGGGTTCTCGCTGCTCTGCCGGGTCTGGACCTGCTCGGTGGGCGCGATGTACGACAGCGCCGTCGCCGTGGCGAAGGAGTTGTCGGTGCCGGTCAGGCACCTCACCAGCTTCTGCGAGGTGGCGTAGCGCGCCGTGTCCTGCTGGACGGGGACGCTGACGAACTCACCGCCCGTGGGCGCCGCCGCGGTCCCGCCGTCCTTGGCCGGCACCGGGATGACGCCGTACGCGAAGCCGGTCTCCTTGGCGCCGGCCAGTTGCCAGGTGCCGTTCTCGGCGAAGGCGTACTCGCCGGTGGCGAACTCCTGCCAGCTGGTGGTCTGCGTGTTGTTGATGACCGAGTTCGGGGCGAGCCCCTTCTTCAGCCAGCCGGTCCACAGCGCCACCGCCGACACGCCCTGCGGCGAGTCGAGTTCGGTGAGCTGCGCGCCCGAGCCCCAGAACCAGGGCAGGAACTGGAAGCTGCCCTCTTCGGTGCCGATGGCGGAGAACGTGATGCCCTTCCTGCCCGCCGCCTTGACCTTCTCCAGGGCCGCGGTCAACGAGGCCCAGTCCGTGACGGAGGCGATGTCCACCCCCGCCCTGTCGAGCACCGCCTTGTTGTAGTACAGCGCCAGGGTGTTGGCGCCGATCGGGACGCCGTAGGTGTCGCCGCCGCTCTGCCCGGCCGCGAGGAGGTTGGGCGAGATCGCCGAGATGTCGATCTTGTTCTCCGCGGTGGTGGTGAGCACGCCGGCCTCGGCGAGCGTCGACACCACCGGGTTGTCGACGACGAGCACGTCGGGGGCGGTGCCCTGCTGCGCGGCGAGCAGCGCCTTGTTGGTCAGGTCGGTGGTGTCGTAGCCCGTGCGTTCGATCGTCACACCGGCCTGGGTGCCGCAGGTGTCCAGCAGCCTCACCCAGTCGGAGGTCCCGTCGTACTGCGGATAGGGGTCCCAGACGGTGTACGTCCCGCCGCCCGCCCGGCCGGGGTCTCCCGTGGCGCCGGAGGTGGGGGAGGTGGTCGAACAGCCGGCCAGGCAGCCGGCGGTCAGAAGGGCCAGACCCGCGCCGAGGGTGCGCCTGCTCGATCCCGCTGATCCCGCTGATTTCGATGCTGACATGGCTCCGGCCGTCCTTTCGGGGGCGGGGGATGGGGACGTTCGTCGTTCGCGCCGTGCCGGCCTTCGTCGGCCGGTGTCACGCGCCTGTTTCCGCTAGGGCGTGTCGTCAAAGTTTCATAGCCACATCAGCAGTGACGCGAGGGTGACTGCGGCCTGGTAGGACTCGGCGGTCTTTTCATACCGGGTGG